>JAYRKR010000014.1:0-54333 GCA_041905645.1 Luteimonas sp. | reverse complement strand
AAAGCGGCGGCCCCTTGCCGGCGGCCGCCGCTGCGTGTTGCCGTGTCGCCGCCTCAGCGGCGCGCGGTCACCAGATCACCACCTGCTTGCCGTCGCCGCGCACCATCGCGTCGCCGGCCTTGCAGCCGAACGCCGCCGCGAAGGCCGGCATGTTCGACGGCGCGCCGATCGCGCGGAAGTTGGCGGGCGCGTGCGGGTCGGTGGTCAGGCGCACCTTCAGCTCGTCGGGCGTGAAGTTGCGGCGCCACACCGTCGCCCAGTTGAGGAAGAAGCGCTGGTCGCGTGTGAAGCCGTTGGTCTTCGGGTCGGGCTTGCCCTCGGTGGCCTTGAGCATGGCGTCGTAGGCGGTGTTGAGGCCGCCCAGGTCGGCGATGTTCTCGCCCAGGGTGAGCTTGCCGTTGACCTTGCCGCCGGCGGTCGTGTAGCCGTCGAACTGGTTCACCAGTTTGCCGGTGCGCGCGGCGAAGGCCTTGCCGTCGGCGTCGGTCCACCACTGCTCGAAGTTGCCGGTGGGCCCGAAGCGCGCGCCCTGATCGTCGTAGCCGTGGGTCATCTCGTGGCCGATCACCGCGCCGATGCCGCCGTAGTTGGTGGCGTCGTCGGCGTTGGGGTCGAAGAACGGCGGCTGCAGGATCGCCGCCGGGAACACGATCTCGTTCTGCAGCGGGTTGTAGTACGCGTTCACCGTCTGCGGCGTCATGCCCCACTCGGTCTTGTCGACCGGCTTGCCGATCTTGCCGAGGTTCCACTTGTAGTTGAACTCGTTGGCCGCCAGCACGTTGCCGATGTAGCTGTCGCGGCTGGTGGACAGGCCCGCCCAGTCGCGCCACTTGTCGGGATAGCCGATCTTGGGCGTGAAGGTCTCCCACTTGGCGATGGCCTTCTTCTTGGTCTCGTCGCTCATCCAGTCGAGCTTCTCGATCCTGGCCTTGAGCGCGGTGCGCAGGTTCTGCACCAGCGTTTCCATCTTGGCCTTGGAATCGGCCGGGAAGGCGACCTTGACGTACAGCTGGCCGAAGGCCTCGCCGGCGTCGTCCTCGATCGTGCCCAGCACGCGCTTCCAGCGCGGCTTGATCTCCTCCTGCCCGCGCAGCGCCTTGCCGTAGAAGTTGTAGTTCTCCTGCACGAAGGCGTCGCTCAGGTAGGGCGAGGCGCCGTCGACGGTGTGGAAGCGCAGGTAGGCCTGCCAGGTCGCCGGCGCGGTGTCGGCCAGCATCTTGCTGACCTCCTCGTGGAACGCGGGCATCGCCAGCGAGAACTTCTGCTGCGGCGCCACGCCCTGCGAGTCGAAGAACTTCGTCCACGGGAAGTTCGGCGTCAGCTTGTCGGCATCGGCCGGCGTGACCGGGTTGTAGTACAGCGAGACGTCGCGCGAGAGCTCCTCGCTCGACTTCGACACCTTGGCCAGGCGGGTCTCGAACGCGACCACCGCCTCGGCCTGCTTGGCGGCGTCGGCGGCCGGCACGCCGGAGAGCTCGAGCACCTTGGCCACGTGCGCCTGGTAGGCGTCGAGCTTGGGCTTCTTGTCCTTGTCGAAGTAGTAGCCCCTGTCCGGCAGGCCCAGGCCGCCCTGCGAGGCGTAGGCCATGTTCATGCTCGAGTCCTTGAAGTCGGCCTCGGCGCCGAAGCCGAACAGGAAGTTTTCGCCCTTGGCGGCGCTGGTGCGCAGGTAGTCGGCGATCTGGTCCTTGTCGGCGAGCTTGGAAATCGCATCGAGGCGGTCCTGGATCGGCGCGATGCCGGCCGCGTTGACCTTGGCCTCGTCCATGCCGGTGGCCCAGAAGTCGCCGACGATCTTCTCGACGCCGGTGGCGTTGGCGTCGGCCGCGGCCTGCTCGGCGAGCTGGTGCTGCACCGCGAGCGAGCGCTCGTTGAGCATCTCGAACGCGCCCCAGCTGGTGCGGTCGCTCGGCACCGGGTTGGCGGCCAGCCACTTGTCGTTGGCGTAGCCGGCCAGGTCCGTGCAGGCGTTCTTGCTCTCGTCCAGGTCGGACTTCAGGAAGCGGTTGACCGGCGGCAGCTTGCTCTCGTCCAGCGTCAGCGGCTTGGCTTCGGCGGGCTTGGCGGCGGCCTGGTCGCCGGCCGCGGGGGCGGCCTGGTCGCCGCCCTTGCAGGCGGTCAGCGCCAGCGCCACGGCCAGCGAAAGCATCAGGACTTGCGGTTTGTTCACGCTCACAGGGTTCTCCGGCCCGGGACGGGCGATGGGATGGGAGGAAGGCATGCCGGCCCGCTGCCGTGGGCCGAGGCATCGGGCCACGATACGCGCGCACCCCGGCGCGAGGGGGTGTCGAAGGTCATGGCGGCTGCCCGGAAGCCGCGCCGGGGCTGGCTCGCCTGCCGTGCCGGGCGGCACCGGGGCCGCCGGAACTGGCCGCTCAGGCCGGACGCCGCAGCGCCACGCTCTCCCACGCCGCAACCAGCACCAGCACGGCCATGGCCGCCACCGACAGCTGCAGCGTGGTGCCACGGCCCGCGAAGGCCGCCAGCGCCAGCAGCAGTGCCAGCCCGGCCATGTGCGAGAGCGGCGGCGTGCGGCGGCGGTTGGTCACCCACTTGAACGCGGCGTTGCCGAGCAGGTACAGCGCCGGCCCGCCGAGGATCACCGCCGCTGCCGCCGCGTCGGCGTGGCCGGGGTGGGTGAGCAGGATCTCGTCGCCGACCGCGCAGACGATGATCCCGGCCACGATCGGCAGGTGCAGGTAGGTGTAGGCCATGCGCGCGATGCGGCCGGGATCGGCGGCATCGGTGAAATGCCGCGCGCCGCGCTCGGCGCCGGTGTCGAAGTACAGCCACCACATCGCCACGCTGCCGGCGAACGCGACCAGGAACGCGGCCGCGTTGGCGGCGTCGAACGCGAGTTCCGCCGCGGTGGCGCCGGTCACCAGCAGCGACTCGCCCAGCGCGATGATCACGAACAGCCCGCAGCGCTCGGACAGATGGTGGCCGTCGACGTCCCAGTCGGCGGTGGTCGAGCGCCCCAGCCCGGGCACGTAGAAATACGCCAGTGGCCCCGCGGTCTCCAGTGCCAGCGCCACTGTCCACCAGGCCAGGCGCGCGCCGGGCGCGGCCTGCGCGCCGGCGATCCACAGCGCGGCCGTGACCGCCTGCCAGGCGAGGATGCGCTGGAAGTTGCGCCGGTGGCGGACCGTTTCGCCGCGCACCGCCCACAGGAAGAACAGCGAGCGCCCGACCTGCAGCGTCGCGTACGCGCAGGCGAACACCGGCGCCCGCTCGCCGAACGCCTCCGGCAGCGACGCCGACAGCACCAGCCCCACCAGCATCAGCGCCAGCAGGCAGCCGCGCACCGGCAAACGTTCGGGGTCCAGCCAGTTGGTCACCCACGAGGTGTCGATCCACGCCCACCACACCGCCAGCATCAGCAGCGCGACCTGCAGCGCGCCGATCGGGTCGAGGTGGGCGAGCAGGGCGTGCGAGAGCTGGGTGACCGCGAACACGAACACCAGGTCGAAGAACAGCTCGACCGTGCCGACCTGCCCGTGGCGGCCGCGGTCGCGCAGCAGGGAGGCCGCCGCCATGGCGCGGCCTCAGCGCCGGCCGCGGCCGGGCGCGGTCAGCGCCAGCAGCAGCAGGCCGCCGATGAAGCCGATGTTCTTCATGAAGTGCAGCAGCTGCGCACCGCGCTCGGCGCCGGCAACCGACCAGAACGGGTGCGAGCCGATCGCGTCGGCCAGCATCAGCAGCGCGGCCAGCGCGGCGGTCCAGGCCAGCTTCCAGCCGGAGGCGACGACCAGGCCCAGCACGAGTTCCAGCGCGCTGAAGACCAGGGTGCCGTTGGGAATGGCCGCGCCCTGCCAGGCGGACAGCAGCCGCCAGCCGCCCATCACCACGAACACGCTCGCCATGAGCACGCGCGCCAGCACCATGCCGGCGGTGGGACGACTGGATGGCATCGTCATGGCGTGTCCTCCCCGTGGGCCCGGGCGAAGGGTCGCACAGGCGGCCTGCCATCGCACGCTTCCGGCGGCCGTCCGGCCGCCCCGGAGATCGATGGCGGGCTGCGGGGGCCGGACGCGTTCACGCGCCGTGGACCGCGCGCTCACCCGCGCGCTGCGATGCTGTCGGCGACGCCGCTGCTCCGGAGCGCGACATGGCCAGGCTGGGACTGTTGGCGAACATCGAGGCGAAGTCCGGCAAGGAGGCCGAAGTGGAGGCGCTGCTGCTGGGCGCCCTGCCGCTGGCGCGGGCGGAGGCGGCCATGCGCAGCTGGTACGCGTTCAAGACCGGGCCGTCGACGTTCGGGATCTTCGACACCTTCGACGACGAGCCGGGCCGGCAGGCGCACCTGCGGGGCGAGATCGCGAAGGCCTTGCTGGCCCGGACCGAGGAGCTGTTGGCGCGGCCGCCGCAGATCGCGAGCGTGGAGGTGCTGGCGGCGAAGTAGCGGGCCTCCCGGCCTGTCGGCCTCCGGCTCGTGTCCGGCCTCTGGCTCGCGTGCCGGCCCAGGCGCGCGGTTCGGAGGACCGATCGCGGACTGGCTTCCTCCCTGCCCGTCATTCCCGCGAATGCGGGAATCCAGTGCCTTTGAACGGGCGCCCAAGTCGCTAGGTCCCCGCGTTCGCGGGGATGACGCTCGATCATGTGCCGGTGCAGGTGCCGGGCGATGGGCGGATGGCGGGTGGCGCCATCTCCGGCTTCGACGCTCCCGGCTCCCGACCACGGCTGAACCGGGCCCGCGCCTCCGCTGGTGCGGCCCGCCGCCTTCCCGTAGACTCCGCGCGTCCTGCAACACGGCTGCCCCCGTCCGGAGCGTTTCCCCGGACGGCTACGATCCTGGTACGCCTGCCGCGACCGCCGCCCATGCGGCGCCCCGCGGCCTTATCCCGCACGTCCTTCGTCGCGCAGGCACGGCCCGGAACCTCCGGCGCCGTCCAACCCATTGCCCGCGGCGCGGATCCGGATGGCCGCCGGCAAGCCTCGAACGCCCTCGACCGGCGTCCGCGCGCCATGCGCGGGCCGCGATCGCGGGCGTCGACTCCAAGGAGCCACAGATCCATGACGTTCGACCAACTCGGGCTTTCGCCCGCGCTGCTGCGCGCGCTGTCCGAAAACAACTACGCCACGCCGACGCCGATCCAGGCAGAGGCGATCCCGCTGGTCCTCGCCGGCCACGACGTCCTCGGCGGCGCCCAGACCGGCACCGGCAAGACCGCCGCCTTCGGCCTGCCGCTGCTGCAGCGGCTGGCGAAGGCCACGCCGCCCAACGGCCCGCGCAAGCCGCGCGCGCTGGTGCTGGTGCCCACCCGCGAGCTGGCGGTGCAGGTCGCCGACAGCCTCAAGCGCTACGGCCGCGGCCTGCGCCTGCACGTGGCCACGCTGTTCGGCGGCGTCGGCATGCGGCCGCAGATGGACGAGCTGCGCCGCGGCGTCGACGTCCTCGTCGCCTGCCCGGGCCGGCTGCTCGACCACCTCGACCAGGGCACCGCCAGGCTCGACGCGGTCGAGATCCTCGTCCTCGACGAGGCCGACCGCATGCTCGACATGGGCTTCCTGCCCGCGATCAAGCGCGTCCTCGCCCGGGTGCCGAAGCAGCGGCAGACGCTGCTGTTCTCGGCCACCTTCGAGGCGCAGGTCAAGGCGCTGGCGCTGGAGTTCATGCAGGACCCGAAGCAGGTGCAGGTGGCGGCCAACAACACCATCGCCGAGACCATCGTGCACCGCGTGCACCCGGTGGACGCTTCGCGCAAGCGCGACCTGCTGGTCGACATCCTCGCCGCGCGCCACACCGAGCGCGTGCTGGTGTTCGGCAAGACCAAGCACGGCTGCAACCGCCTGGCCGAACAGCTGGAGAAGTCCGGGCTCAAGGCGGTGGCGATCCACGGCAACAAGAGCCAGGCGCAGCGGCAGAAGGCGCTGGACGCGTTCAAGGCCGGCCGCGCGCGCGTGCTGGTGGCCACCGACGTGGCCGCGCGCGGGCTCGACATCCCCGAGCTGCCGCTGGTGATCAACCACGACCTGCCGATGGTCGCCGAGGACTACGTGCACCGCATCGGCCGCACCGGCCGCAACGGCGCGCAGGGCGAGGCGCTGTCGCTGGTGTCGCCGGAGGAGGGCGGGCTGCTGCGGCAGATCCAGCGCATGCTCAAGGCCGAGGTCGTGATGGAGACCGTCGACGGCTACGCGCCGAGCCAGCCGATCCGGCTGGACGCGCCGATCCCGAAGAACGGCGGCGGCGGGCGTCGCCAAGGTGCACCGCGTCCTGCGGGCAAGCCGCGTCCGGCCGGCAAGCCGGCGCACCGCGCGCACGGCAAGCCGCAGCCGCGCGGCGCGCATCCGCACGCGGGGCCGAAGCAGCACGGCGCCGGCTCGCGCGACGGATCGCGCCGCGGCTCGCGCGCCTGAGCCGCGCGCCGACGGCGTGAAGCCCTCTCCCGCTTGCGGGAGAGGGTTGGGTGAGGGTGCGGCAGATCGCTGGGCGGCCAACGAAGGCCGGCGTTGCCTGCTTTTCGCATTTCCCGATTCGTTGCTTGTTCATGGCGGCAAGCCGGGCCCTCACCCGGCGCTTCGCGCGTCCCTCTCCCGCAAGGCGGGAGAGGGGCTCCAGGGCCGGCGTTTCGCGGGCGGTGGCGGTGGTTCCGTTCCCGTTTCCCGCTTGCGGAAGAAGCCGGGATGAGGAGGGGGCGTCAGGTCGCGGAGCAGCTCGTGCTCAGCGTGCCGCCGCCCGGTCGCCGTTGCCCGGGGCCGTCTTCGCCACCTCCGGCTTCGCCTCCGCCACGTCCACCGCGTCCGGATACAGCGCCAGCAGCTTGCGCAGCACGCCGTTGGTCCAGCCGAAGCCGTCCTGCAGCGCGTATTCGCCGCCGCCGGCCGCGGCGTCGCCGGTGACGTCGTACTTCTCCACCAGCTTGCCGGTCCTGCGGAACACGTCCACGTTGCGGCGGATCCAGCGCGTGGCGATGGTGCGCGCGAGCTCGTCCTGCCCGTAGCCGCGCAGGCCCTCGATCGCGATCCACTGCAGCGGGGCCCAGCCGTTGGGCAGGTCCCACTGCTCGCCGGTCCGCACGTTGGTCGTCGACAGGCCGTGCCGCTTCAGCAGGTCGGCGCGCACGCGGTCGGCGATGCGCGCCGCCTGGGCGCGGTCGGCGAGGCCGAAGAACAGCGGGTACAGCGTCGCGATGGTGACGTGGCCGGTGGTGCGATCCTCCTTCCACAGGTAGTCGGCGAACATGCCGAGCTTCGGGTCCCACAGGTGCCGCTGCATCGCGGCCTTGCGGGCGTCGGCGTTCGCCTGCAGGCGTGCGGCCTCGTCCGGCTGCCGTGCGGCGCGGTAGGCGCGCGACAGGGTGCGCTCGAGGTGGTAGAGCAGGCTGTTGAGGTCGGGCGGGACGATGTCGACGACCCGGATCGTCGCCAGCGTCCGGCCGTCGGCGAGCCAGCGCGAGCTGTAGTCCCAGCCGCTCTCCGCGCCGGCGCGCAGGTTGCGGTAGACCTCGGCCGCCGGGCGCTTCGAGGCGGCGGCGGTGGCGACGTCGAGCACGTAGCTCTCGTCGCGGGGCGTGTCGCAGTCGTCCCAGTAGCGGTTGAGCAGCGAGCCGTCCGCCAGCCGCACCGCGCGCCGGTGCGCCTGCCCCGGCGCCAGGCCTTCGCCGCCCTCCATCCAGAAGGCGTATTCCTGCTCGAGCTGCGGCAGGTAGGTCGCGAGCACCGCGTCGCCGTCCTTTTGCGCGGCCAGGTCCACCATCGCGGCGAAGAACGGCGGCTGCGAGCGGCTGAGGAAATAGCTGCGGTTGCCGTTCGGGATGTGGCCGTAGCGGTCGATCAGCCAGGCGAAGTTCTTCAGCATGTCCACCACCAGGTCGTGGCGGCCGCTTTCCTCCAGCCCGACCATGGTGAAGTACGAGTCCCAGTAGTAGATCTCGTTGAAGCGGCCGCCCGGGACGATGTAGGGATACGGCAGCGGCAGCAGCGTGCCGCCGGGCTGGGCGGCGGCCGGCTTGCGCTGCAGCACGTCCCACAGCGCGTCGATGTGCTGGCGCACGTCGTGGTCCGGATCGGTGCGGTAGCCGCCGCCCGCCGGCGCGGGCAGGGTGAATTCCCGCGCGATGAAGGCGCGCAGGTCGAACCCGGGCCGGTCCTTCAGGTGCGCGTACTCGGCGACGATGCCGGCCGGCGGCTGGTTGGGGGTGGCGTCCACCAGCGCCTTGGCGTCGGGCACCGCGCGCTGCGCCTGCGCGAACAGCTCGCCGTAGACCTGCGGCTGGCCAACTGCGCAGGCCTGCGCCCACGCCAGCGGCGCCTGCAGCGACAGCCAGGCCAGGAGGATCCAGGTGGCCGGGGCGGTCCCGGACCGGGTCCGGGGCGCGGTGGTCTTGGCCGTCATCGGCGTCTCCTGCGCGGGTCTGGCGGCCCAGCATAGCGACAGTGGCGGCGCGGACGCGCCCGCCGGCCGGCCGACGCGCGGGGATGGAAACGGTCGGGATTGTCCGGCACTATCGGCCGCAGGACCGGATCCACTTGGTTCCACGGAACGGTTCCACGTCGCGGATCGCGGCCCGACAGGGGGAATGCGACGCGCTGCCCATCGGCGGCGCGCACCGGCTCGACCGAGCCAGGAGGCCCCGACGATGGCATCACCGCAGCTGGTTCCGCCCGTCCCTGCCGCCCGCGCCGCAGCGCAGGCCGCGGCGGCCGCGCCCGATTCCTGACCCATTCCACCGCCCCGGCATCCTCCGGGGCGGCTGGCATCGCCGCCGTCCGGCGGCAGACAACCGAGGGTTCGCCTGGAAATCCGAAACCACCCTGGAGGGAGAGCACCATGAACCGCTTCAACGGTACCCGTTATGCGCTGTCGGTCGCGATCGCCGCCGCCCTGCTGCCGATCTGCGCGCAGGCCCAGGACACGCAGGCCCAGGACCAGCAGCCACCCGCGCCTGCGCAGCTGGCGGCGCCCCCGCCGCCGCCCGCCCCCGCGAACCAGGAAGCCACCACGCTCGACACCATCGTGGTCACCGGCGCCGCCGCCGGCGGCGTGAAGAAGCTGGAGGCCAGCTACAACATCGTCACCGCCACCGCCGAGCAGATCAAGGAAGCCAATCCCAAGAGCACCGCCGACCTGCTCAAGATCTCCCCGGGCATGTGGCCGGAGTCCACCGGCGGCCAGACCGGCGCCAACATCGAGATCGCCGGCTTCCCCGGCGGCGGCGACGCGCCGTACTTCTCCACCCTGCTGATGGGCTCGCCGCTGTACGGCATGCCGACGCTGTCGTTCTTCGAGACGACCTCCCTGATGCGGCTCGACGACACCGTCGAGTCGGTCGAGATCCTGCAGGGCGGTCCTTCGGTCGTCTTCGCCGACGGCCAGATGGGCGCCACCGCCAACTTCTTCCTCAAGACCGGCACCGAGGTGCCCACCGGCAGCGTCGGCGTCACCTACGGCGACGAGGGCCTGTGGCGGCTGGACGCGTTCACCGGCTTCAAGGTCGCCGAGGGCTGGTACGGCAGCGTCGGCGGCTTCTGGCGCACCTCCGACGGCGTGCGCGACCCGCAGTTCAAGGCCGACGACGGCGGTCAGCTCACGGCGACGCTGTCGCACGATTTCGACAAGGGCACGCTGACGCTGTACGGGCGCTACATCAACGACAAGAACCAGTTCATCACCCCGATCCCGCTGGTGCAGCACGGTACCGATGATTTCAGCGCCTACCCCGGCTTCGACCCGCTCACCGACACCTACTACAGCAAGGCGATCCAGCACGTGCGCCTGCCCGGCTACCCGAACGGCGGCACCAACGCCGACCTCGCCGACGGCCGCGGCACCGACATGGTCTTCGTGGGCGGCAACTTCGACTACAGCTTCGACAACGGGTGGTCGATCAGCGACAAGTTCCTGTTCGACGAGGGCGACGTCGACACCAACGCGCTGTTCTCGGGCAACAACCCGGCGACGCTGGACGACTTCCTGTACGACCCCGACACGGCCGGCGGCGTCGCATTGCCGGACGGCTCGGCCACCGCCACGTACGTCGGGGGCGGCACGGTGCCGGGCGACCAAAGCGTGATCGCGCAGGGCTGGTGGTTCATCCACAAGCGCCTGAAGAGCTTCAACAACGACTTCCGGCTGAGCAAGGAGTTGTTCGAGGGCAATACGCTCACCGTCGGCCTGTACTACAACCACTACTCGATGAGCGACAAGTGGGCGCTGGGCAACCAGATGCTCATGACCAACACGCCCAATGCAACGCCGATCGCGGTCAGCTACGTGGCTGCTGACGGCACCGTGCACCAGCGCACCGACGATCAGGGCTTCCTCGACTACGGCGGCTTCAACATCGTCCAGCATGGCACCGCCACCAACACCGCGTTCTACGTCTCCGATTCGTGGCGCGTGGGCAAGTGGCTATTCGATCTGTCGGGGCGCATCGAGAACCAGGATGCGACCAACAACGTCTGCAATCTCCACAACATCGACCTCGACGGCAATCCTGCCACCGAGTACGACAACGCGATGCCGATCTGCGACGGCACTTATTCGAAGATCGAGTACGACAAGACCCATCCGTCGTGGACGGCCGGTGCCAACTATTCGTTCACCGACCACATGTCGATGTACGGCCGTGTCAACACCGGCGGCCACTTCCTCGATTTCGACAACGGCATCCGCGGCACCACCAACGGGAACTTCCCGCCGATGCAGAAGATCCGCAACTACGAGATGGGGTTCAAGTACCAGTCGGAATTCCTGTACGCGGACATCAGTGCCTACAGGCGCAAGTTCACCGGCCTGCCGTACCAGCCGACCGACAATGCGGGTACGCCGGTGGGCAGCCCGCTGATCTACGGCTCCGATTCGTGGGGTGTCAACTTCATCGGCGCGCTGACGCCGGTGGAGAACCTGCGCCTTCAGCTGGTCGCCAACTACCTCGACGGCGAATACACCGACTATGACGCCTGCATCCAGTACACCGACATCAACGACGAGGAGCAGTGCGCGCGGATCGAGGGCCAGCAGCTGCAGCGCCAGCCGAAGCTGCGCTTCATGTTCACGCCGAGCTACAAGTTCGTGTTCGGCTGGGGCGACATCATGCCCTACGTCACCTACACCCACGTCGGCGACCATACCCAGGACCAGTCGGGCCTGCAGCAACTGGGCTCGTACCACACCTGGGATTTCGGCGTGACCTCCAACGTCGGCGACCACTGGCAGTTCAACCTGCGTGGCACCAATATGACCAACGAGCTGGGGCTGACCGAGAGCAACTCGCGCATCTTCGGCGCGGCCACCACCGAGGGTGGCGTGCTGCTGGCGCGTCCGCTCGAGGGACGCGAGGTCAACGTGCAGGCCAAGTACAGCTGGTGAGTCCGGCGCAGGGGGCGCTGGCGCTTTCTTCCCCGCTGGTCGGGGGCGAAAGGCCGGTTGGGCCGGGGTCACGCCCCGGCGCCTTGCGGATTCCCTCGGCGTTCGTGCCGGCGGCGTGGCACGACCTGTGGCGCAAGCAGGCCCGCGACCCCTGCGGGTCGATGCACGGTGCCGACCATGGATGCGGTCGAGCGCGTACGAAGGTGATGTTCCGATGATGCGATGCTTGCTGATCCTGCTGCTGTCGCTGTCGCCCAGGATCGCCGCGGGTGGAACGGCGCCCGCCGAGCCGCTGCAGTTCCGGGTGGACGAGGGCCGGGTGCTCAATGCTTTCTACCGCCAAGGCCCGGTCGCCGCGCACCTGCTGCTCAGCTCCGGAACGCAGCCGCGCGTGCTGGCGGCGTTCCCGGCCGGCAACAGCGGCGTCGGCGTCTGGTTCGCGGAATCCGCGACGCCGGTGCAGTGGACGCTGGGCGAGGTGCGCGGCATCGAGAAGCCCGACGCGCAGGGCAGGCTGCTGCGGGGCATCGTCGCCGAGGCCACCGCGGCCGGCGGGCGGCTGGTGGTCCGCGACGCGGCGCTGGGCAGCGTGCGCGTGCTGCGCGACTTCCAGGCCGGCATCGCGTACCCGGAGTCGATGCGCGCGTCCGTCGATGCGTCCGCGCGCCGCCTGTCGTGGGCGCGGGCGCGCATCGACGGCGCGCCCGGATACGCGGTCTCGATCGACCTGCTCAATGGCAGCGTGCGCGGTGGCGCGCCGCTGGCGTTGGTGCCCGACCGCGACGGCGAGCCGCTGCGCTTGCGGATCACCGTGCTGACCGGCGAGAAGCCGCTCACGCCGCTCGACGCCGCGGACCTGTTCGGACCGAAGGCGGGCGACGACGTCCGCAGCCGCCAGGTGCTCGAGTTCCTGGCCTACCGGGAGAAGTTCCTCGCCGGCTCGTGGCGCTTCGACACCTACTTCGGCCGCGACACGCTGATGTCGCTGCGGCTGCTGATGCCGGGCCTACGGCCGGAGGCGGTCGAGGACGGGCTGGCCTCGGTGCTCGAGCGGCTCAACCCGCAGGGGGAAGTCGCGCACGAGGAGGACGTCGGCGAATTCGCCATCCTGCGCCACCGCAGGGAAGGCGCACTCGCCGGCGGCGACGATGCGCCGATCTACGACTACAAGATGATCGACGACGACGTGATGCTGCCGCCGGTGGCGGCGGCATGGCTGCTCGACGATCCCCAGGGCCACGCGCGCGCCGCCGCCTTCCTCGCGCGCAGGACCGCGGCCGGCGAGCCGCTGGGCGCGGCGCTGGCGCGCAATTTCGCCTTCGTCGCGGGCGAGGCGCGGGCGTTCGCCCGCGAGCCGAAGGCGCGCAACCTGGTCGCGCTCAAGCCGGGCTTCAACGTCGGCCAGTGGCGCGACAGCGAGGACGGCCTGGCCGGCGGGCGCTATCCGTACGACGTCAACGCCGTGTTCGTGCCGGCGGCGCTGGAAGCGATCGCACGCTTCGGCGAGGCGGGGATGCTGCGCGACTACGCGACGCCGGCGCAGCAGGCCCTGTTCTCCTCCGCGCGCGAGCAGGCGGACACCTGGTCGGAACGGGCGCCGCCGCTGTTCCGCGTCGACCTGGACGCGGCGCGCGCGCGGGCGGCGGTCTCGCGCTATGCCGGGGCGCAGGGCATCGATCCTGCGCCGGCGCTGGCCAGCGTCGGCGACGACGGCGTGCGCTTCGACGCGCTCGCGCTGGATGCGGGCGGCAGGCCGGTGCCGGTGCTGCATTCGGACGGCGGCTTCGCGCTGCTGTTCCGCGATCCGCCGGCGGCGGAGGTGGACGCGATGGTGGCGGCGATGACGCGGCCGTTCCCCGCCGGCCTGCTGACCGACGCCGGCCTGCTGGTCGCCGACCCCGCCTATGCCGACGCCGCGGTCGCGGCGAAGTTCGGCCGCACCGCCTACCACGGCACCGTGGTCTGGTCCTGGCAGCAGGCGCTGCTGGCGGCCGGGCTGGCGCGCCAGCTGCGGCGCGACGACCTGCCCGACGCCACCCGCGCGCACCTGCGTGACGCACAGCGGCGGCTTTGGCGCGCGATCGACGCGAACCGCGGGATGCGCACCTCGGAGCTGTGGTCGTGGTCGTATGCCGATGGTCGCTTCCGTGCGCAGCCGTTCGGCCAGGGCAAGGGCGACGTCGACGAGTCCAACGCCGCGCAGCTGTGGAGCACGGTGTACCTGGCGATCCCGCCGCCGTCGCGCTGACGGGCCGTGGATTCCAGCCCCTCTCCCGCTTGCGGGAG
The DNA here is from genome assembly GCA_041905645.1 of Luteimonas sp. GTDB lineage: Bacteria > Pseudomonadota > Gammaproteobacteria > Xanthomonadales > Xanthomonadaceae > Luteimonas. The sequence continues at coordinate 40,733 of JAYRKR010000014.1, read as the reverse complement.
AGGGAGGCGCGAAGCGCCGGGTGAGGGCCGGCGTTTCGCTGTGTGACGCCGGCTACCCGGCTTCGCGTGCCGGCGGTGGCGGGACGACAGGCGGGCGGTCAGCGTCGTGCGGACGCGATGCTCGTGGATCCCCGCTTTCGCGGGGATGACGATCAAAAGCCTGGAGCCAGGTGCAGCACCGCGAATTCCTTCCCAAGCTGGGAATCCTTCGAGCGGAGGAGCCGGCGGCTCCCATCCGCGCGCGAATGCCTACTGCACCGTCACCCGCTTGCGGTTGTCGTCCGAAGCGCGGTCGACCAGCTTGTTGTAGGGATCGATGCCGGCTTCGTACGGCTCGCCGTCCACCACCAGCTCGATGGTGGTGTCGGCGGCGGTGACGTGGCGCTTCTCCAGGTACAGCACCTTCTCGTCGTCCTCCTTGCCGCCCGGCGGGCGCGAGAACACGCCGATGTCGACCAGCTCGTCCACCTTCTCCTCGGACTCCTTGCCCTTGCCCCCGGCGACCAGCTTGGCCGAGTGCACCTTGAGCGTGACCGCGTACTTCCCGTCCGGCCGCTTCCTGGCCGTCGCCTCCACCGCGCGGTTGTCGAAGAACACGATGCGCTCGAACAGGTCGCGGATCAGCGGGTGGTACTTCGCGTCGGTGCCGGCGTACAGGTCGGCCATGAAGTCGCGGGTGGTGGGGTAGGGCGGGCCCTTGAACGCCCACTTGCGCAGGAAGCCGGCGAGGATGCGGTTGAGGGTCTCCTCCCCGATCGCGTCCTTGAGCGCGTAGAACACCACCGAGCCCTTGTTGTAGTGGATGTACTGCTGGTTCTCGTTGAGCGCCAGCGGCAGCTCGGCCACGCGCTCGGTGGCGCGGCTCATCAGGTACTTGTCCAGCTCGTACTTGAGGAACCGGCGCATCCGCCGCGGCCCGTACTCGTGCTCCATCACCATCAGCGCCGAGTACTGCGCCAGCGACTCCGACAGCATGGTCGCGCCCTGCACGTTGGCGCCGATCACCTGGTGCGCCCACCACTGGTGCGCGACCTCGTGCGCGGTGACGTAGAACACGTAGTCGATCTTCTCCTTGTCGCGCAGGTCGGCGATGAAGCCGATCGACTCGGAGTAGGGGATGGTGTTGGCGAACGACTGGGCGAAGGTCGCGTAGCCCGGGAACTCCAGGATCCGCAGCTGGCGGAACTGGTAGGGCGAGAACTCGCGGGTGTAGTAGTCCAGCGACTTCTTCGCCGACTGCAGCATGCGGTCGACGTTGTACGGGTGCTTGGCGTCGTAGTAGACCTCCAGCGAGACGTCCTTCCAGCGGTCGCGCTTCACCTGCCAGTCGGCCGACAGCCAGGAGAAGAACGGCACCAGCCTGGCCTCGGACCTGTAGTGGTAGTAGCGGCGGCCGTCCTTGGTCCATTCCCGCTGCAGGTAACCCGGCGCCAGCGCGATCTGGCCCGAGCTCGTCGACACGGTGGTCTCGAAGTCCACCCAGTCTGCGTTGCCGGTGATGTAGTTGTTGTTCCACTGCGCGCGGTCGTCGATCTTCGGCATCCGCGGCAGCTCGGGCAGGCCGTACTTCTTGCGGTCGTTGCGGTCCTCCAGCTGGCGGCGGGCGTCGTAGCCGAACTGCGGCAGCGCGGCCATGTTGTTGAAGAAGGTGCCGTTGTAGACCACCCCGGTGCCGCCGCCGCTGAGCGGGAAGCCGTGCGGGGCGTCGGTGTAGGCGAAGCCGAAGTCCATCGCCGCGCCGGGCGCGAGCGGCCGCGCGAGGCGGTAGATGCGGTAGCCGGAGACCGGGTCGGACTTCACCAGCGTGTGCGCGGGGAAATCCAGCTTCGTCTCGATCTCGGGGTCGAGGGTGACGTGGATCTCGCCGATCGGCTTGCCGGTGCGGTTCTCGAGCCGGTAATGCCCGCGGATCGACACCGTGCGGGACTCCGGGAAGATGTCGACGTCGGCGCGGATCGAGGCGATGCGCGGCTGCGGCAGGTCCTTGTAGCGGCGGTAGGCCTTCTCGTAGTCCGCCTGCTGCTGCTTGGCCTCGTCGCCCGGCACGTAGCGGTTGAGCACGTTGGTGTTGTAGAAGATCCAGCCGCCCAGGCCGACGAAGGCCAGCAGCGCGACCGCCAGCGTCGCCCGCAGCGGCGTGCTGCGCAGGCGCGCCTTCGCCGCCTTCCAGCGGTCCGGCCAGGCCAGCGAGGTGCCGCGCGGCCACAGCGCGGTCGCCACGCCCAGCAGGAACAGCGCGAACGCCGCCCAGTAGGCGCGGAACCACAGCCACGGACCGATGAAGTGGCCGTAGCCGTTCATGTCCGAGTACGGCGTCGGCGAGGCGCGGCCGTAGTTGTACAGCGCGTGGTCGAAGTCGTAGAACCCCATCGCGCCGCGCAGCACCAGGTAGCCGATCATCAGCACGTAGCCGACGAACTTGTTGCCGCTGGCCACCTGCAGGAACACCGCCAGCACCGCGGTCATCGCGAACGGCACCAGCTGCAGCAGCAGGCCCTTGGCGTACAGTAGCGGCTCGAGCCTCGCGTAGCCGTCGAGCAGCTGGTAGCCCATGGTGAACAGCGCGCAGGCGACCAGCACCACCGCCACCACGCCGACCAGCGCGGTCATCTTGGCCGCCAGCGGCACCCAGTCCGGTGCGGCATAGGCGTCGGTGGCCTCGGCCACCCGCATGCTGCGCTCGCGCCAGACCATCTCGCCGGCGTAGAAGGTGACGATGATGATCAGGAACAGGCTCATGCCGCCCTGGATCGTGTCCAGCATCCGGCCGGTGACCGGCCAGGTCTCGGTGCCGTAGATCATCCCGCTGAACTTGAGCGCCGCGAACACCAGCAGCAGGCCCAGCACCACCATCACGATGAAGGGAGCGCCGCGCAGGGTGTCGCGCAGGTCGAACCACGACTGGTGCAGGTACTGGCGCCACTGCGCGCGCCAGTCGCTGCGCAGGCGCACCTGCGGCAGCGCGGTCGCCGCGGCGGCATCGTCGGCGCCGGCCGCCGCCTCGGTGGCGCGGCGCCGGCGCAGCACGATGCCCTCGCGGTCGGCGCGGAACAGCCGGAACGCGGCCAGCAGCATCACCACGGCCACGCCGAGCCACAGCGCGCGGTTGGCCAGCAGCAGGCCGGTCAGCGCCGGGAGCCGGCCGTTGAGCTGCGCGCTGGACCAGTAGCGGATGTGCTCGCCGACGGCGTTGCTGCCGGAGGGATCGATGAGCGCGCCGACCCAGCGCGTGTCGAGGTCGCGGGTGAACGAGTCGGACATCGTCCACAGCACGAAGAACACGATCACGCCCAGGTAGGTGTAGAGCATCGACCGGGTCAGCGTCGCCATCAGGAACATCAGCGCCGAGACGAACAGCAGGTTGGGCAGCACCAGCACCCCGAAGGCCCAGGCGTAGGCGCTCCACGGCGTCGGGCCCAGGCGGGTGGCGTCCAGCCACGGCATCAGGCTGCCGACGAACAGGCCCAGCGCCATCGCCAGCATGATCGCGACCGACGCCAGCAGCCCGCCGCCGAAGCGCCCGAGCAGGTAGTCGCGCTTCTTCATCGGCGTGGCGAAGAACAGCTCGGCCGTGCGCTGCTCGAAGTCGCGGATGGCGATGCCGGCGACGAAGATCGTCGCCAGCAACACGCTGAAGACGCTGAAGCTGCCGAGGATGGAGATCACCACCGCCGGCGCGTTGCGCATGGTGTTGCCGACGCCGCCGCCGAAGCTGACGTTGTCCGAGGCCATGGTGCCGAAGCCGAACAGCGCCCAGACCGCTATGACGATCCAGAACACGCCGTTGCGCAGCAGCTGCCCGAGTTCGAAGCCCAGCAGGTGGCGGACCATGGCTCAGGCCGCCTTGGCGGCGGGGGCGGCTTCGGCCGCGGCGCGGCGCAGCTCGCCGAAGTACACGTCCTCCAGGTCCGGCGCGACCGCGGCGAAGCCCTCGCCGGGACTGCCGTCGCTGAGCACGTGGATCACCGGCTGGCCGCCGACCAGGCGCGTGGACAGCACGCTGTGCGACCTGAAGTAGTCGTCCAGCGCCGCCTTGTCGACGGTCTTCTTCCACACCCGCCCGTCGAGCGAGCGGATCGCCTCGCGCGGCTCGCCGGTCAGGCGCAGCTCGCCGCGGGCGATGATCGCCATGCGCGGGCACAGGTCGGTGACGTCCTCGACGATGTGGGTGGACAGGATCACGACGACCTGCTCGCCGACCTCGGCCAGCAGGTTGAGGAAGCGATTGCGCTCCTCGGGGTCGAGGCCGGCGGTGGGCTCGTCGACGATGATCAGCTGCGGCTGCCCGATCAGCGCCTGGGCGATGCCGAAGCGCTGGCGCATGCCGCCGGAGAAGGTGCCCAGCTTGCGGTGGCGCACCGGCCACAGGTTGACCTGCTGCAACAGCGCCTGCACCAGCTCCTTGCGCTGTTTGCCGTCGACCACGCCCTTGAGGATCGCGAAGTGGTCCAGCATCGCCAGCGCCGAGACCTTGGGATACACGCCGAACTCCTGCGGCAGGTAGCCCAGCCGCCGCCGCGCCTCGGTCTTGTCGGCGAGCACGTCCAGCTCGCCCAGGTGCACGCTGCCGCTGTCGGCGTCCTGCAGCGTGGCGATGGTGCGCATCAGCGTGGACTTGCCGGCGCCGTTGGGGCCGAGCAGGCCGAACATGCCGGTCGGGATGTCGAGGCTGACGCCCTTGAGCGCCTGCACGCCGTTGGCGTACGTCTTCGAGAGATCGCGGATCTTGAGCATGGTGATGTTCCCCTGGGATCGGGACCATCCTAAACGCTGGCGGCGGCGTGGGGTACCGCGACGGAAGTCATGGCCGGCGCGGCCGGCAACCTCGGCGGTCCCGACAGGAGCGAAAGTCGCCGGGTTCCCGCGTTTGCGGGAATGACGGCAACAATGTCGCCTCGCTGCAGCGTTCGCCCTTGATCGTCATTCCCGCGAACGCGGGAACCCAGCGACTTTCAGCCGCGCCACGAGCAACAGGCAGCGGCCCCTCAGTCGCCGCCCGACAGCAGGTCCCGCCGCGGCGAGTAGTCGGTCGGCTCGAGCGTCTTGTCGTCGAGGATGTCGCCCATGATCGGCCCGTCGAGCGTGCGCACGCTCTCGCGCTTGATCGCCTTCCACTCCTGGTCGGCCATGAACGCGGCCCAGGCCTTTTCCTTGGCGGCCCGGTCCGGCCACTGCAGCAGGTAGACGAACTCGACGGGGCCGGAGGCCGGGCGGCTCTCCCAGATGGCGACGACCTCGAAGCCGTGGCGGCGCATGATCCGCAGCGCGTGGTCGCGGAAGCGGCGGTTGAACGCGTCCTCGTTGCGTTCGACCATCTCGTACACGCGCAGCTGGTGGATCGGCCCCTGCCGGACCTCGTTCCGCACGTCGGGCGGGGCCGCGCGCAGCGGCCCCTGCCATGCCATGGCGCCGCACAGCAGCGCGGCGGCGATCGTGGCGGCGTAACCTGCCATCGCGGCCTCCCGGGCTCAGCCCTTCCGCTTCTCCGCCAGCCAGCGGTCGATCTTGCCTTCCAGCACCTGCAGCGGCACCGCGCCGTCCTTCAGGACCTGCGCATGGAACTCGCGCGGGTCGAAGCGGTCGCCCAGCTGCGCCTTCGCCTTCTTCTTGAGCTCCTGGATCTTGAGCTCGCCGATCTTGTAGGCGGTGGCCTGCGACGGCCAGGCGATGTAGCGCTCGGCCTCGGCGGTGGCGTCGGTCTCGCTGGCGGCGGAGTTGTCGAGCATGTACTTGATCACCTGCTCGCGCGACCAGCCCTTGCTGTGCAGTCCGGTGTCGGTGACCAGGCGGATCGCGCGCCACAGTTCGTTCTGCAGGTAGCCGAAGTAGTCGTACGGATCCTCGTACACGCCCAGGTCCTTGCCCAGCGACTCGGCGTACAGGCCCCAGCCTTCGACGAAGGCGGTGTTGCCGCCGAAGCGGCGGAACGCCGGGATGTCCTTGAGCTCCTGCTGCAGCGCCAGCTGGAAGTGGTGGCCGGGGATGGCCTCGTGCAGGAACAGGTCCTCGGCGTCCCAGGTGCGGCGCGAGGGCAGGTCGTAGGTGTTGACGTAGAAGATGCCGGGCCGCGAGCCGTCCTCGCTGGGCGACATGTACTCGCCGCCGGCCGCCGACTTGGCGCGGAACGGCTCGACCGGGCGGATCTCGAAGCCGGCCTTGGGCAGCAGCGTGAACTGCTCGGGGATCTTCTTCTCGATCCGCGCCTCCAGCGAGCGGTAGAACGCCAGCAGCGCGTCCTCGGACTTGAACTGGAACTGCTTGTCGGTGCGCATGAACGCGAAGAAGTCCTGCAGCGAGCCCTTGAAGCCCACCTGCTGCATCACCCCGCGCATCAGCCCGTGGATGCGCGCCACCTCGTCCAGGCCGATCTGGTGGATCTGCGCCGGGGTGAGGTCGGTGGTGGTGGTGCTGCGCACGTTGTAGGCGTACCAGGCCGCGCCGTTGGGCAGCTTGTCCAGGCCGACGCTGGCGCGCGTGGCCGGCAGGTACTCGTCGGCGATGAAGGCGCGCAGCTTGCGGTAGGCCGGCATGATCTTCGCGCCGATCATCTCGCGGTAGGCCGCGGTCAGGCGCGCCTTGTCGGCATCGCTGAAGCCGGCCGGCATCGACTTGATCGGCCCCCACAGCAGCGTGTCCTCGGGCTTGTCCTTGATCAACGCGTCCAGCTGCGGGATCACCTTTTCCATCAGCGCGCGCGGCTGCACCACGCCGGCCTTCATGCCCTGGCGCATGTTGTCGATGGCCGAGTCGAACAGCACCGGGAGGCGGTTGCCGCGCGCCAGCCAGTTGTCGTAGTCCTCGACCGTCTTGAACGGCTGCGCGCCGGTGCCCGAGCCGAGCATGATGGTGTAGCTGGCGATGCTGCCCATCTGGTTCACCGGCAGCATCCAGTCGGGGTACTGCTCGCCCTCGAGCGAGGTCTTCGCGTCGCGCACGAAGATCTCGTAGCTCAGCAGGGCCTGCCCGGACAGGCCGTCGGAGCCGACCGCCTGGACCCGGTCCAGCCACCTGGTGGTGAAGTCGTGCATCTGCGCGCGGAACTGCGCGCTGTAGAAGTCCGGCAGCTGGTCGTTGTAGCGGTTGTCGCCCTGGAAGGTCGCCTGCACCGGGTTGAGCTTGAGGAACTCCTCCCAGTAGTCGTGGTACAGCGCGTCGAGGCGGGCGGCCTTGTCGCTGGCCGGCGCGGCCGCCTGCTCCTGCGCGATGGCGGGGGATGCCGGTGCGAGCGTGCCGGCGATGGCGGTGGCGACGGCGAGGCCGAGCAGCAGGGGACGCAGGATCATGGCGGGCTTCCTTGGCGGGGATGGGCAAGCCGCGACTGTCGCGCGCGGGCGGGTGGGCGGCATGGGCCAAAGGTCACCGGCGAAGAAACGGGCGTCGAGTGCCCGTGCGACGGAGAGCCGCAGTTGGCCCGGTGCCGCCACCATTGATCGTCATCCCCGCGAAAGCGGGGATCCAGTGCCTTTCGTTCCGGGAGCCCGCCGAGTTCCGTTCCATCGCCCGCATGCGTATCGAAGCCGCTGGATCCCCGCTTTCGCGGGGATGACGGTTCAAGGGTTTCGCCGCCTCTCAAGAGGGCGCCGCGTCAGATACGACGTCGTTCCGGGGTTAGACCACTGCAATCGGCGCTCGCCCCTCCCGGCGGTCACCCCGCCGCCGCGAGCTCCTGCAGTTCCCCGGCCCGCTCGCGCCCGAGGTAGCGCCGGATGCCGGCGCGGGCGATGTAGAGCAGCGGGATCAGCGCGATCGCCGCCAGCATCTTGTAGGCGTAGTTGAGCGTGCCGACCGCCAGGAACAGCGACGTCGGCCAGTGCTGCGGCCCGATCACGAAGGCGATGTAGAGCACCACGAAGCTGTCGATCAGCTGCGAGACCGCGGTCGAGCCGGTCGCGCGCAGCCAGGCGTGGCGGTCGCCGGTGCGGCGGCGGATGCGGTGGTAGACCGCCACGTCGATCAGCTGGCCGAGCATGAAGGCGACCAGCGAGCCCCAGATCGTCCACAGCCCCTGCCCGAACACCGCCGCGAACGCCGCCTGGTAGTCCGGCACGCCCTGGTCCTTGGCCACCGACGTCCACCACGGCGCCGGCGCCAGGTGGATGGCGACGTAGGCGAACGCGAAGCCGTACACGATCAGCGCCGCGGCCAGCCAGCTGATGAAGCGCACCCCGCGGCGGCCGAAGTACTCGTTGATCGTGTCGGTCATGATGAACACGATCGGCCACAGCAGGGTGCCGGCGGTGAAGTTGAGCGAGCCGGTCTGGCCGAACAGGTTCCACTCGAGCGGGCGGATGCCGAGGGTGTCCTCGAGCGCGAAGATCTTGACGCCGATGAACTCGGCCAGCGCCGCGTTGACGCAGAAGAACGCGGCCAGCGCGATGAACAGCCGGGTGGTGCGGTCGTCGATGAAGCGGTTCATGGACAGGGTCGCCGTGGGTGCAGGGTCGATGGACGGGCTTTGCGCAGGGCCGCGCGCGACGACCGCACCGGAATCGTCATTCCCGTGAAGGCGGGAATCCATGGACGTTGGCCCGGCCTGACCGGCAACGCGGTCCAGCCGGCAAAATCCTTGGATTCCCGCCTTCGCGGGAATGACGGCATGGACGATCGCACGCGCGATGCCGCTTCATGATTGCCCGCGCGCCGCCGGATCCACCCCCGGCGCCGCGAACGGGATCGAATCCGGCGACACCGCGCCGCCGGAGATGATGAAGCTCATCGCCTGGTCGACGCTCCAGTCGGTCGGCGTGATCTTCTCCACCGGTACGATCTCCAGGTAGCCGGAGGTCGGGTTGGGCGTGGTCGGCACGTATACCGCGGCGAGCTCGCGCCCGGTGCCCTGTTCGCGGATCACCCGGGTGACGAAGCCCACCGACTTCATCTGGCTGTGCGGGAAGTCGATCAGCACCACGCGCTGGGTGCCGTCGGGCTTGGTCTGCAGGATGTCGAGCAGCTGGCGCGCGCTGCCGTAGATGGTGCTGGCGAAGGGGACGCGCCGGACCAGCGCCTCGAACCATTGCAGCATGCGCTGGCCGAACACCCGCCGCGCCATCACGCCCGAGAGCAGGATCACCAGCAGCGTGGCGACCAGGGCGATCGCGGTCTGCACCCAGGGATCGTCGAGCCATCCCCACATCCGTGGATCGGTTAGCGCGACGTTGTGCAGCAGCGGCTGCACCAGCGGGCGGCTGGTGTCCGACAGCAGCACGAACACGAACTTCACCACCACCCAGGTCAGCCAGATCGGCAGCAGGGTCAGCAGTCCGGTGAGCAGGGTCTTCTTGAAGCCGTGCCGCGGCGGGCGGCTGGGCGGGGGCGTGGACATGGCGGCGATTCTACCGGGCCGCCGGCGTCGCGCGGCCGCCTTCAGCGCTTCGCCACCGCATGCGGCAGGTCGCTGACCAGCCGGATGCCGACGTCGTCGTAGCCGCGCGTCGCCTCGAGCGTCCGCCGGCCTCCGCCGCCGCCGCGCCAGCTCGCGCCGCTGCCGATCCGCTGGCTGCAGTCGCCGCTGCAGTCGCTGTTCCATTCGGCGACATGCCGGCCGGCGGCGGCCGGCAGCAGCGCGGCTTCGCGCGCATGCGGCAGGCGGTAGGCGTGGCCATCGCGCTGGCCCAGCCAGCGCGCGTAGGCGGCCGCGTCGTCCCAGGACACGCAGACCACCGGCTGGTCGCCGGACTGGTCGAACCCGGGCGACTTCCAGTCGCGCGGGGCGACGATCCGAAGCAGCGAGGCGCTGGCGCGGCAGCGCGCGGGCCCGCGCCCGGTCGCCGCGGCGAAGCGCGCGTATTCGTCGCGGCTGACGGGCTGCCGCATCGCGGCGAAGACCACGCCGCCGTTGCGCACGAGCACCATGTCGCCGGCGATGCGCTCGATCCGTTCGCCCGGCTCGGGGATGGCGTCCGCGCGCGCGGCGAGCGCGCCGAGCTCCGCGCGCGACAGGCCGACCGCCTTCGCGGTGTCCAGCGCGCGGCGCGCGGCGTCCGGGTCGAAGGCCGCGACGGCGTCGTCGATGCGCGCCCGCAGCGCCTTCGACAGCTGCCTGCGCAGCGCGGCGACGGCCGCGGCGTCGCGCTGGCCGGTGCGCGCGGCCAGCGCCAGCGCATCGTCGACCTGGCGGCGCGCGAGCGCGTCGTCGCCCGCGCCGATGCTGCGCGCGGCGGCTTCGGCCGTCGCATCGAGGAAGCGGCCGATCGCGGGCGCCAGGCCCAGGTAGGCGCGGTCGCTGCGCAGCGCGGCGAGCAGGCTGTCGCGGGCGTTGTCGTCGCGGGGCGCGGTGAGGCGGCCCTGGCGGATCTGGCGGTCCGCCAGCACCACCCAGCGCTCGGCGTCCGACCGCGGCGCCGCCCGCAGCAGGGCGCCGGCCGGGTCGCTGGCGACCGGACCGACCGGGTCGGGCGGCGCCGGCAGCAGCACCGACGCCTCGGCGTCGCCGTCGGTGACGGTCGCCACGGACGGCGGCGGCGCGCGGAAATAGTCGTCGCGATGGCCGTCGCCGCGCAGGTACATGCCGACGCCCGCGGCCGCGACCAGTAGCACGCCCAGCCAGGCCCACGCCGGCATCGAGCGCACGCTGGCGGCCTTCTCGCGCAGCGCCGGCAGGGCCAGCATCTCGTGGGTGCCGCTGCGCTGCGGGACGCGATCGAGCGCGGCGAGCATGTGCGCGGCGTCGCGGTAGCGCTTGAGCGGCCCCTTGGCCAGCGCGCGGTCGATGAAGCGCTGCCAGTGGCGCAGCCGCGGCGGCAGGCGCGGGATCGGGTCGCGCACGTGCATGATCGCCATCGACACCGCGTCGCCGGCCTCGTAGGGCAGCTTGCCGGTGAGCATCTCCCAGGCCAGCACGCCGACCGCGTAGAGGTCCGCGCGATGATCGACCTCCTCGCCGCGCGCCTGCTCCGGCGCCATGTAGGCGGTGCTGCCGACCGCCATGCCGGTGGTGGTCACGCGGGTGCCGTAGCCACGGCGCAGGGCGATGCCGAAGTCGGCGAGCAACGGGCGCTCGGTCTCGTCGAAGAGGACGTTCTCGGCCTTGACGTCGCGGTGGATGGTGCCGCGCGCGTGCGCGTAGCCGAGCGCGGACAGCAGCGCGTGCAGGATCTCGCGCACGCGCGCCTGGTCCAGGCCGCCGGGCTGCTCGGCGACGCGCTGGCCGAGGTGGCCGCGCGTGAGGAAGGGCATCGAGTAGTAGGGCAGGCCGTCGCGGGTGCGGCCGACGTCGAAGATGCCGACGATGTGCGGATGCTCCAGCCGCGCGATCGTGCGCGCCTCGTTCTCGAAGCGGCGCCGGCTGACCTCGTCGGCCAGCGCCTCGGGCAGCATCACCTTGATCGCGACCTGGCGTGACAGCGAGACCTGCTGGCCCAGGTACACCGTCGACATGCCGCCGTGGCCGATGGCGCGCAGCACCGAATAGCCGGCGATCTCCGGCAACGAACCCTTCCCGCTCTCGTCAGACAGCGTGTCGTGCATGGATCCCCCCATGGCAGGGCCAAGCATAGTGCAATGCGCGCGTCGCGGATGAACGAGCGTGGATTTCGTTAAAGCGGCGCGAAGGCGACCGGCGGCGGGGATCGAGGCGGCAGCTGCCGCAGTGGCTGCGTCCGTCGTCGGCGCGATGGCCCCGGGTCTGTGGAGCCGGTCACGAAAAAAACGTCGCGTGGCCGCCGCAACCGCCGCCGTGCGGTATCGCCTTCGGCGATCAGGCGGATGCGCCGCGCGGCGGCTTGCGCCGCACGTAGACCTGCTTGCGCACGCGCGCGACGACCTCGCCGGCGGCGTCGACGACGGGGGTCTCGAACCAGTGCAGGCATTTGTCGCCGTTCGCGGTGGCGGCGCGGATCTCCTCGAGCACCGCGTCCTCGAGCAGGAACGCGGCGGCCACGGTGCCGCGGCCGGGCTTGGTGAATTCGATCTCCGCGGCCTTGTCCCAGACGATGTAGCCGTCGCCCAGCGCCTGCATCGTCATGATCATCCAGAACGGATCGGTCATCGCGAACAGGCTGCCGCCGAAATGGGTGCCGACGAAGTTGCGGTTGTACCAGCGCTGGCGCAGCTCGACCCGCGCGCGGCGGAAGTCGGGCGCGAACTCGCGCACGCGGATGCCGGCGAACAGGAACGGCGGCCAGAGGTTGAGGACGCGGCGCAGGGTGGAGGCGGAGACTTTGCGGGCCATTGAGTGGGTGACGGTCCTTCTGCGCGTACGTCCAGGATGTCATCCCGAGCGCAGCGAGGGATCCTTTCGCGCGACGGGCAGCTCCCTCGCTGCGCTCGGGATGACAGGGTCGGGGGCGCCAGGCGCCGGACGGATCCGAAGCCGGCCTACACCAGCAGCAGCGACGACATCCTGCGGCGGTAGCGGCCGACCAGGTCCTCGTCCTCGACCACGCGGAAGGCGTCGATCAGCATCCTCTTCGGCAGGCCGCCGTCGAAGTCGCGGTCGCGCCGCAGCATTTCCAGGAACTGCTCCAGCCCGGCCTCCGCGTCGCCGGAGACGATCCGGTGCACGCCGAGCAGGTGGCGCGCGCGCAGGTCGCCGGCATCGGCGGCGATCGCGGCCTCCAGCACCTGCGGCGGCGGCGCGTCCTCGAGCAGGGCGGCGAAGCCCAGGCGCGCGCGGGCGCGGATGGCGCGGTCGTCGGTGGACAGGTTGGCGGGCAGGGCGTCGAGCAGCTGCCCGGCCTCCGCCGCGGCGCCGGTCTGCAGCAGGGCGAGCGCGAGGTCGAGCCGCAGTTCGGCCTGGTCGGGCTCGGCCTCGATCGCCCTGCGCAGGCGCAGCACCTCGGCGTGCGGGTCGAGCGGCGCGGCGGGCGCGGGTTCGCCGGCGGCGTCGCCGGCGGGTTCGGCGGGGACGATGCCGTGGTGGGACAGGAACTCGCGCAGCTGGCCTTCCGGCAGCGCGCCCTGGAAGCCGTCGACGATCTGGCCGCCGGTCACCAGGAACACGGTCGGGATCGAGCGGATCTGGAAGGCGCCGGCGATCTGCGGCTCCTTCTCGGTGTCGACCTTGGCCAGCTCGAACGCGCCGTGGTACTCGGCGGCGAGCTTCTCCAGGATCGGGCCGAGCGCCTTGCACGGCCCGCACCACTCGGCCCAGAAGTCGACCAGGACCGGCTTCTGCAGCGACTTCTGCAGAACCTCGGCCTCGAAGGTCGCGGTGGTGGCGTCGAAGACATGAGGCTTGGCGGCGGCGTCGGGCATCGGGCGGTCCAGGGAGCGTGTCGGCCGGAGATTGTGCCAGCGGGCCCCGATTCCAACCGGATGTAAAAAGCGCTTGACATACCCGGTTCGGGATGTAATTTAAACCATACATTTAGTCATGTGGGGGTGACATCATGGCGTTCCGTCGCTGGGGGTTCCCGGCCCTGCTGCTGGTGGCCGGACTGTCGCTGTGGCTGCTGCTGGCCGGACCGGAGCGCCTGCTCGGCTTCGATGCCGGCAAGGCGGGCATGGCCCTGCTGGTCACGGTGGCCTGGGTCTCGCTGTACGCCGCCGGGCGCCTGCCGCGCGGGGAATTCGAGCGCACGGCTTCGCCCGGGGAGTGGAAGGCGCGCATCGGCGCGGCGTTCATGGCGGTCGCGATCGCGTATTTCCTGGCGAAGGCGCAGGCGTTCCAGGGCGCGCCGGTGCCGCTCAATCCGGAGGCCGCCGCGATCGGGCGCAACCTGGTGCTGCTGCTGGTGGCCTGGGCGGTGCTGTCCGGGATCGTCGCCGCGCGCTGGAAGGGCGAGGTGCAGGAGGACGAGCGCGACCGCGAGATCGCACGCCTGGCCGGCGGCTGGGGGCGCGGCGCGCTGGTCGTCTGCGTGGTCGGCATCGCCGTGATGCTGACGTTCTCGCCGGCGGACAGGCTGCAGTGGGCCAGCCATCTGATGATCGCCAACCTGCTGGTGCTCGCGCTGATGTGGAGCTGCCTGTTCGAGTACGCCGCCGCGGCGGTCGCGTACTGGAGGGGCCGCCGGTGAGCGCGCGCGACGGGGCGGGGAAGGACGCCGTGCCTGCGCCGTTCGGCGAGCGCCATGCGCTGCGTGCCTGCGTGATGCTGGCGGCGTTGGCCGTGGCGCTGGCGGCGACCGCGTTCGGCGCCGCGCCGAGCCGGCTGCTGGTGCTCGCGGTGGCGTTCGTGCTCGCGTGCTCGCCCTGGTTCCGCCAGCGCCACATGTTCGACGAACGGCGGCGCGACGAGGCGATGGAGGACGAGCGCGACCGCGACATCCTCCGGCGCGCCGACGCGCCCGCGCGCGCCGTGCTGGCGGCCGGCGTGCTGGCGCTGGCGGCGCTGCTGTGCGTGCCGGTCGCCAGGCAGGCGCTGCTGGCGGGCCCGCTGGCGCTGCCGGGCGCGCTGCTGATGCTGGCGATCGCCTCGGCGCTGGCCGGCCACGTCGCGGTGCTGCTGGCCTACCGGAAGGCGCGCGGGTGAGCGGCACGCCGATCGCCAACGAGATCCGCCGGCTGCGCTTCGACCACGGCGAGATGACCCAGGAGGCGCTGGCGCAGGCCTGCGGGGTGACGCGGCAGACCATCATCGCGCTGGAGGCGGGGCGCTACGCGCCGTCGCTGGAGCTGGCGTTCCGGATCGCGCGCGCGTTCGGGGCCGGGGTCGAGGACGTGTTCAAGTGGGAGCAGCCATGATGCGGGTGCGCGTGAAGCCCCAGGCGCTGGCGGCGGTCGCGGCGCTGTCGTTCGTCGTCGCGCTCGCCGCCTGCGGCGCGGCGCTCGAGGGCTATTCGCAGGCCGCGCACCCGGTCGGGCTGCTGGGCGCGCGCGGCCTGCCGCATGCGCTGGCGTTCGATGCGTTCGGCTTCGTGCTGCCGGGGCTGCTGGCGGCGACCGTTGCCTGGCGGATGCGCGCGAAGATCGGCGACGGCGCGGCGTGGCCGGCGCGCATCGGCGCATGGCTGGCGCTGCTCTCGGCGCTGGCATTCGCGGCGCAGGGCGTGCTGGCGCTGGACCCGCACGACCTCGAGTCCACCGCCAGCCGCGCGCACGCGACGGCATGGACGCTGTGGTGGGTGGCCTTCGTGCCGGCCGCGCTGCTGCTGGCGATCGGGTTGCGCGGGACGCGTGGCGGCCGTGCGTTCGCGGCGGCGTGCGTGCTCGCTGCCGTGGTCGTCGTCGTGCTCGCGCTGCTGCCGCTGGACCTGCTGGCGCCGGCGGTGGCGCAGCGGGTGGTGTTCGCGGCCTGGTTCGCGTGGCTGCTGGTGGCGGGGTGGTGGGTGGAGGCGTCGACGGGATTGCGGAGGGGGTGAGATAGGGCGGTCGTCATTCCCGCGAAAGCGGGAATCCAGTGTCTTTGGCATTCGAGCAAGAGCGCAAGCCACTGGGTTCCCGCTTTCGCGGGAATGACGATCAACAGAAGCAGCGGTGCAACCGGCAGCGGGACGTCCTTGCGCCTGCGTGCGCTGCCCGGCTACCGCTCGGCGAGCAGCGTCGCGATCTCCGCCCCCAGGCGCAGGTCGTCGAGCAGGCCGAAGCGCTGGCGCCGCAGCCTTCCGTGGCGATCGATGAGGCACAGCGTCGGGGGCCCCTGCATCGCGTAGGCCTGCATGGTCAGCGGCAGCGGGTGCGCGGCCGGGTCGTCGCCGCGATGGGCGTCGACGCCCACCGGGTAGCCGATCCGGTTCTCGTGCAGGTACACCGCCAGCGCGTCCGGCCCCATCGCGTGGTGGTGCTCGAACACCGCGTGCAGCCCGACCACCGCCAGGTCGGTGCCGGCGAACGCGGCCGCGACCTTCAGGCTCTGCGGCACCGCGTGCTGCACGCAGGCCGGGCACAGCATCTGGAAGGCGTGCAGGAACACCACCCGCCCGCGCAGCGCGCGCAGCGACGGCCCGCCTCCGGCGTCGGCATTGAACCAGCGCGAGACCGACCATTCCGGCGCGTCGACGTCCGCCATCGCCTCACCCATGCCGCAGCCTGAGCGCGAGGATCGTCGCCGCCAGCGCGATCGTGACGGCGTTGGACAGGATCATCGGCCACGAACGCAGCGCCACGCCGTAGGCCAACCAGAAGCAGACGCCCACGGTGAAGGCGACGTACATCCACAGCGAGATGGCGTGGGTCTCGCGCGTGCGGATGATCCTCGCCGCCTGCGGCACGAACGACAGCGTGGTCAGGGTGGCGGCGACGGCGCCGAGCCATTCGGCGTTCACGGCGAGACGTCGTGGCCGTCGCGGCGGTACACCTGGCCGGCCTTCATGACGAAGCCGACCTTCTGCATCAGCGCGATGTCGTCGAGCGGGTTGCCCGGCACCGCGACGACGTCGGCGTACTTGCCCGGCTCCAGGCTGCCCAGGTCCTTCGACTTCCTCAGCAGCTCGGCGGCATGGGTGGTCGCCGCCTGCAGCGCGAACGCCGGCGGCATGCCGGCCTCGACCATGTAGGCGAACTCCTTCGCGTTCTGCCCGTGCGGGTACACCGCGGCGTCGGTGCCGAAGGCGATCTTCACGCCGGCCTTGTAGGCGCGCCCGGCGGTCTTCTGGATGATCGGACCGACCTGGCGCGCCTTGGCCGCCACCTGCGGCGGGTAGTAGCCGGGCACGGACGCCTTCTCCGCGACGTACCTGCCGGCGATGATCGTCGGCACGTACCAGGTGCCGTGCTGCTTCATCAGCCGCATGTCGGCATCGTCCATGAAGGTGCCGTGCTCGATCGAGTCGACCCCGCCCACGACGGCGCGGCGGATGCCCTCGGCGCCGTGCGCGTGCGCGGCGACGGTGAAGCCGTAGTCGTGGGCGGCGGCGACCACCGCGGCGATCTCCGCTTCGGTCATCTGCGGGTTGTCGGCGCTCGCGCTCTCGTCGAGCACGCCGCCCGAGGGCATGATCTTGATCGCGTCGACCCCGTCCTTGTAGTGCTGGCGCACCGCCTTCCACGCGTCCTCGGGGCCGTTGACGATGCCGTCCTTCGGGCCCGGGTCGCCGGCGAGGTCCCTGCGGTAGCCGTCGGTGCCGTCGGCGTGCCCGCCGGTGGAGCCGATCGCCATGCCGGCGGTGAAGATGCGCGGGCCGGGCAGGACGCCGGCGTCGATCGCGTTGCGCAGCGCGATCGACTCGCCCTGGCCGTCGCCGAGGTTGCGCACGGTGGTGAAGCCGGCCTGCAGCGTGCGCCGGGCGTAGACCGTCGAGCGCACCGCGTAGTCGGCGACGTTCCAGCGGAACTGGTCGGTGTAGCCGGTCGGGCTGGTCTCGGAGGTCAGGTGGGTGTGGGCGTCGATCAGGCCGGGCAGGCAGGTGGCGTCGCCCAGTTCGATGACGGTGGCGCCGTCCGGGACGGCGACGGCGCCGGCCTGGACGGACTCGATCCGCTCGCCGCGCACGACGATGCTGCTTTCCCCGCGCATGCGCCCGGAGGGAGCGTCGAACAGCCGGCCGCAGTGGAGCACGTGCACGGCGGGGGCGGGCGCCGCGGGCGCGGCCTCCTGCGGGCCGGCGATGGCGGACGGAAGGCTGGCCAGCGCCAGCAGGACGGCGGTCGCGAGTCGGTTCATCGGGCTCCCCTCGGGTCCGGGGCATCTTACGGCCCGGACCGGGACGCGCGCCGATGGCGGCGATTTGTGCACTGCGGTAGGCTTGCTGGCCGCCCCGAGAACGTCCCCCGCCGTGTCCGCCGAGCCGTCCGCCTACGATCCGAAAACCGTCGAATCCGCCGCCCAGCGCTACTGGGACGCGACCCGGGCCTTCGAGGTCGTCGAGGACGCCTCGAAGCCGAAGTACTACTGCCTGTCGATGCTGCCGTACCCCTCGGGCGCGCTGCACGTCGGGCACGTGCGCAACTACACCATCGGCGACGTCATCAGCCGCTACCAGCGCATGACCGGCAAGAACGTCCTGCAGCCGATGGGCTGGGACGCCTTCGGCCTGCCGGCCGAGAACGCGGCGATCAAGAACGCCACCGCGCCGGCCAAGTGGACCTACGCCAACATCGACCACATGCGCGCGCAGCTCAAGACCATGGGCTACGCGATCGACTGGTCGCGCGAGTTCGCCACCTGCCGGCCGGACTACTACGTGCACGAGCAGCGCATGTTCGTGCGGCTGCTGAAGAGGGGCGTGGCCTACCGCCGCAACTCGGTGGTGAACTGGGACCCGGTCGACCAGACCGTGCTGGCCAACGAGCAGGTCATCGACGGCCGCGGCTGGCGCACCGGCGCGCTGGTGGAGAAGCGCGAGATTCCGCAGTGGTTCCTGAAGATCACCGACTACGCGCAGGAGCTGCTCGACGGCCTGGACGCGCTCGACGGCTGGCCGGACTCGGTCAAGACCATGCAGCGCAACTGGATCGGCCGCAGCGAGGGGCTGGAGATCCAGTTCCGCGTCGACGGCGAGGACGAGCCGCTGACGGTGTTCACCACGCGCCCGGACACGCTGATGGGCGCGACCTTCATCAGCATCGCCGGCGAGCATCCGCTGGCGCTGAAGGCCGCGCGCGGCAATCCGGAGCTCGCGGCGTTCCTGGCGGAACTGCGCCGCGGCGGCGTGTCGGAAGCGGAGATCGAGGCGCAGGAAAAGCGCGGCATGGCGACCGGGCAGTGGGCGATCCACCCGGTCACCGGCGAGGACGTCCCGATCTATGTCGCCAACTTCGTGCTGATGGGCTACGGCACCGGCGCGGTGATGGCGGTGCCGGCGCACGACCAGCGCGACTGGGAGTTCGCCAAGGCCTACGGGCTGCCGGCGCGCCCGGTGATCGTGCCCGACGGCGTGCGCGACGCGTTGCGCGAGATCGGCCACGATGTCGCCGTCGACGCCGATCCGCTCCAGGCCGCGCTGTCCGGGGCCACGGTCGATGCGTTCGACACCGGGGCCGCCGTGTCGATGGTGCGCGAGTACCTCGATTCGATCCAGCAGAAGGGCGCGTTCACCGGGCGCGGCACGCTGGTCGACTCCGGCGAGTACAGCGGCATGGACTTCGACGCCGTGTTCGACGCGCTGGCCGCGCGCTTCGAGGCCGACGGCCGCGGTGCGCGCAAGGTCAACTACCGGCTGCGCGACTGGGGCGTGAGCCGCCAGCGCTACTGGGGCTGCCCGATCCCGGTCATCCACTGCGGCGAGTGCGGCGCGGTGCCGGTGCCGGAGGACCAGCTGCCGGTGGTGCTGCCGGAGGACGTCGCCGACGCGTTCTCCAGGCCGGACGTCGTGCACTCGCCGATCAAGTCCGACCCGGAATGGCGCAGGACCACCTGCCCGCAGTGCGGCGGCCCGGCCGAGCGCGAGACCGACACCTTCGACACCTTCATGGAGTCGAGCTGGTACTACGCGCGCTACACCTCGCCCGGCGCCGCCGACATGGTCGACGCGCGCGCGAAGTACTGGCTGCCGGTGGACCAGTACATCGGCGGCATCGAGCACGCGATCCTGCACCTGCTGTATTTCCGCTTCTACCACAAGCTGCTGCGCGACGAAGGACTGGTGCCGGGCGACGAGCCGGCGACCAACCTGCTGACCCAGGGCATGGTGGTGGCCGAGACCTACTACCGCGAGACCGGCGACGGCCGGCGCGAATGGATCAACCCGGCCGACGTCGAGGTGCGGCGCGACGAGCGCGGCCACGTCGCCGGCGCCACGCTCAGGGCCGACGGCGAGCCGGTGTCGATCGGCGGCATCGAGAAGATGTCCAAGTCGAAGAACAACGGCGTCGACCCGCAGGCGATGGTCGAGCGCTACGGCGCCGACACCGTGCGCCTGTTCTCGATGTTCGCCGCGCCGCCGACGATGTCGCTGGAATGGAACGAGGCCGGCGTCGAGGGCATGGCGCGCTTCCTGCGCCGGTTCTGGCGCGAGGTCGTCACGCATGCCGCGCAGCCGGACCATCCGGTGGTGGATCCCGCCGGGCTCGCGCCCGCGCAGAAGACCCTGCGCCGCCAGCTCCACGAGACGATCCAGAAGGTCGGCGACGACTACGGCCGCCGCCACAGCTTCAACACCGCGATCGCCGCGCTGATGGAGCTGCTCAACCACGTCGCGAAGTTCGACGACATGTCCGACCAGGGACGCGCGGTGCGCCACGAGGCGCTGGAGGCGATGGTGCTGCTGCTCAACCCGGTCACCCCGCACGTGTGCCATGCGCTCTGGCAGGCGCTGGGGCACCGCGAGCAGCTGCTGGAGGACGTGCCGTTCCCGCAGGCCGACCCGGCCGCGCTGGTGCGCGATGCGGTCACGCTGGCGGTGCAGGTCAACGGCAAGCTGCGCGGCACCATCGAGGTGGCGCCGGACCACCCGCGCGAGGCGATCGAGGCCGCGGCGCTGGCCGAGCCCAACGCGGCGAAGTTCATCGCCGCGGGCCAAGTGCGCAAGGTCATCGTGGTGCCGGGCAAGATCGTCAACATCGTCGTTGCCTGAACGCCGCCGCGGCCTTGCTTGCCCGGCCCCCCGCCCTCGTCCAGACTTGCGCGCATGACCCGACTGATCGCGATCCTCGCCCTCGCACTGGGCCTGACGGCCTGCGGCTTCCACCTGCGCGGCGCGCTGAGCCTGCCCCCCGACCTGGGCCCGGTGCGCGTGGTCGCCAGGGACCCCTACAGCCCGCTCGCCAACTCGCTGGCGATCGCGCTGGAGAACGCGGGCGCGACGCCGGCGCCCGAAGGCGCCACCGAGGGCGTGGCCACGCTGCGCATCCGGCTGGAGAAGTGGGGGCAGATCCCGATCAGCATCGACCAGTTCGGGCGTGCGCAGGAGTACACGCTGCGCTACGCGGTGATGTTCAGCCTGGACAAGGCCGACGGCACCAACCTGGTGCCGGAACAGACCGTGGAACTGGCGCGCGACTACATCTCGGTGCCCACGCGCTCCACCGGCACCGAGGGCGAGCGCGAGGTGCTGGCGCGCGAGATGCAGAAGGAGATGACCGCGTCGATCCTGCGCCGCATCGACGCGGCCTCGCGCGCGCCCAGGCCGGTCGGGGAACCGACGGCCCCGCCGGTGCAGGCGCCGTCCGGCGCGACCGGCACCACGCCCGAAGACGCGACGGCGCCCGCCGCGTCCACCGAAGCGCCGGCCGCTCCCGAAGCGACGGTGCCGCCCGCGGACCCAGAGACCACGCCCTGAGCGCCGTGCCGCACCGGCCGCAGCGCGTGACCCCGCCGTGGAACTGAGCCCGGAGCGCCTGGCCGCGCAGCTTGCCGGCGAACCGTTGCGCCCGGTCTACCTGGTCGCGGGCCCCGAGCCGCTGCTCGTGCTGGAAGCGGCCGACGCCGTGCGCGCGCACGCGCGCTCGCAGGGTTACGCCGAGCGCGAGGTGTTCGAGGCCGACGGCCGCGACGTCGACTGGGCCGGGCTGGCCGCCACCTTCAACGCCCCCAGCCTGTTCTCCAGCCAGCGCCTGATCGAGCTGCGCCTGCCCACCGCCAAGCCGGGCAAGGAAGGCGCCGAGCTCATCGTCGAATACTGCCAGCGCCCCCCGGGCGACACCGTGCTGCTGGTCACCGGCGGCGACTGGAGCCGCCAGCACGGCGGCAAGTGGAGCGAGGCGATCGCGAAGGCCGGCCACCTGGTGGTGGCCTGGCAGGTGCGCCCGGACCAGATGGCGGGCTGGCTGGAGGCTCGCCTGCGCAAGCGCGGCGTGCAGGCCGAGCGCGAAGCCGTGCAGCGGCTCGTCGAGCGCGTCGAGGGCAACCTGCTCGCCGCGGCGCAGGAAATCGACAAGCTGGCGCTGCTGGCCGACGGCCAGCGCCTGGACGCGGCGCGGATGGAGGCGCTGGTGGCCGACTCGGCGCGCTTCGACGTGTTCCGGCTCGTCGACGCGGCCTTGAACGGGCAGGGTGCGCGTGCCGCGCGCATGCTCGCCGGCCTGCGCGCCGAGGGCGAGGCGGTGCCGGCGCTGATGGGCATGGTGGTCAAGGAGCTGCTGCTGGTCGCCGGACTGGCGCGGTCGCAGGCGCGCGGCGGCAACCTCGCCGCCGAATTCAAGGCGCGGCGGGTGTGGGATTCCAAGCAGGCCGCCTACCGGCGCGCGCTCGCGCGCCATCCCGCCGCGCAGTGGGAGCGCTTCGTCGCCGAAGCCGGCCGCATCGACCGCATCGCCAAGGGCCGCGCGCCGGGCGACGCCTGGCAGGTGCTCGAGCGCCTGCTGCTGGCGGTCGCCGAGCCGAAGGCGCGGCCGCTGCTGGCATGAGCGGATTCGGCGCCGCGGGCGACGCGCCGGAGCTGCTGGTCTTCTACGGCGGCACCTTCGATCCCGTCCACGACGGCCACCTGGCGATCGCCCGCGCGGCGCGCGACGCGCTGGCGGCGACGATCCGGCTGATGCCCGCCGCCGACCCGCCGCACCGCGCGCCGCCCGGCGCGACCGCCGCGCAGCGCGCCGAGATGCTGGCGCTCGCGATCGCCGGCGAGCCCCGCCTGCGCGTCGATCGCCGCGAACTCGATCGAGCCGGCCCCAGCTACAGCATCGACACCCTGCGCGGGCTGCGCGCCGAGCACGGCGGCGAAGCGCCGATCGCGCTGCTGGTCGGCGCCGACAGCTTCGCCGCGCTGCCGACCTGGCACGAATGGCGCGGCCTGTTCGAACTGGCGCACTTCGTCGTCGCCGACCGGCCGGGCAGCCCGCTCGACGGGGTCCTGTCGCCGGAACTCGAAGCGACGCTCGCGGGCCGCTGGTGCGACGCGCCGGCGGCGCTTGCGGAGTCGCCGGCCGGCCGCGTCCTGCGCCTGCGCCAGCCGCTGCAGGACGAATCGGCCACCGCGATCCGCGAGCGCATCGCCGCCGGCGGTCGCTGGGACGACGAGGTCCCGCCGGCCGTCGCCGACTACATCCGCCGCCACGGCCTGTACCTGAATGGCGGCGAGGGCCGCGGGCCGGCCGCGCCCGCTCGCCTATAATCCGGGGACCGGATCCAGAGCCACGTTCCCTTGACCAGCACCGCCCAAGTCATCAAGACCCGCCTCCCCAATCCCCCGCCGCCGGCCGACGTCCTGCTCAAGTCCGTCCAGGACGCGGTCGCCGAACTCAAGGCCAACGACGTCGTCGAGATCGACGTCCGCGGCAAGACCAGCGTCTGCGACTTCATGGTGATCGCCTCGGGCACCTCGACCCGGCACGTCAAGGCGATCGCCGACGAGGTCGTGCGCTTCGCCAAGCGGCTCGACTGCCAGCCGCTGGGCGTAGAAGGCGAGAACGAGGCCGAGTGGGTGCTGGTCGACCTCGGCGACGTCGTCGTCCACGTGATGCTGCCGCGCGTGCGCGAGTTCTACGCGCTCGAGCGCCTGTGGACCGTCGGCGACCAGCCGCCGCACGAGGACGAGCTCGAAGCGGAGACCGGCGCGCAGCGCTGAGTCCGTTTCCGCCACGCGCGTTTCGGCGCGGCCATGGCGGGAGCGACGGAAGCCGCGACAGGCATCCCGTCGCAATGCCGCGACCCGCCGCCCCACGCCGACCGTACCCCGGGACGAAGCCGCCACAATGAAAGCCCGCCTGGTCGCCGTCGGCGAACGCGCCCCGCACTGGGTCGCCGAAGGCTACGCCGAATACGCCAAGCGCCTCTCCCACTGGCTGCCGCTGGAGCTGGTGGAAGTCGAGCCGGGCCTGCGCGGCAGGCACCGCGACGCCGCCCGCGCCATCCAGGACGAGGGCGCGCGCGTGCTCGCCGCGCTGCCGAAGAACGCCGGCGTCGTCGCGCTCGACGGCCGCGGCCGGCAGCACTCTTCCGAGCAGCTCGCCGCGCGGCTGGAGCACTGGCGCGGCCAGGGCCGCGACCTCGCCTTCCTCGTCGGCGGGCCCGAGGGTCACGCGCCCGGCGTGCTCGCGCGCGCCGACGAGCAATGGTCGCTCGGCCCGCTGACCCTGCCGCACATGCTGGTGCGGCTGGTGGTCGCCGAGCAGCTCTATCGCGCGGCGGCGCTGCTGGCGAACCACCCCTACCACCGGGCCTGAGTCCTAGAAAAGCCGGGTTCTTCGCCGACTCCGGGGAGACGATGCCGGTCGCACGCCTCACAGCGGCCAGCAACCCCAAGGATGCCTTCGGTATCCACTTGGCAGCGGATGCTTCTTCCCGATGGATTGCGATCGCGCCGGAGGGCTTCGTATTGCAGGCTTGTCGAAAAGCCAGACTCGGCTTTGCACTTGGACAGCCATCCGCACCCAGCGCCCGCGCCGTCCCGGGGACAAAGCGCTTTTCCTTTTTACCCAGCTAGAGAAGAACCAAAAACGAAGCCCGCTCGCGCGGGCTCCGTCGTCTGGCGGCAAGGTGGTCGCCAAACACCTGGGTTGGCGAACTCAGCCCAGGTCGTAGGCGATCGGCACGATCCCGATCGCCTGCACCGGACGCCCGTCGCGCGTCGCCGGCCGGAAGGTCCAGTGCTTGAGCACGAACCTGCGCGCGGCATCGTCGAGTTCGCGGTGCCCGCTGCTCTTCTGCACCTCGACCTGCAGCGGACGGCCGTCCACGTCCACCAGCACCTGCAGCAGCACCGTGCCCTGCAGCCCTGCGCGCAGCGCGTCGCGCGGGTAGGGCGGCGCCGGCGCCTTCGCGTATTCCAGCCGCATGCCGGCGACCGGGCCCGCCGGCGGTGCGATGTCGGCCGGGCCGGCGTCGACGGGCGTCGCGATGGCGTCGTCCGCGGGCAGCACGCCGTCCTCGACCACGACCTGGTCGACGATCGATGGCGCGACATCGGGCCGGACCGGAGGATGGACGGTGGGGCGCGTCGGCGTGGTGGGCGCGGTCACCGGGACCGGCACCGGCGGCGTCGGCGGCACGATCCGCTCGATGATCGGCACCACGGCCATGCCGCGGTCCGCGGGAACCGCCAGGTCGGGCAGCCCCGCCGGCACCAGCAACAGCAGGAGCACCGCGACGTTGAGCGCGATCGCCCCGGCGCCGGCGGCGATGCGGGCGGGATCGAGTTTTGGGAAGGAAACGCCAGAGAACGGATGAGCTTGTTGCAGCACCATGACCCACCTCCACAGGTTGCGAAGCACGATCCATAACGCCCGGGCCGCGCACGCGGGGTTGCCAGACCGCCGCGCGGCACCCGACCCGACTGCGGCTCCAAATTGCGCCGCAGGCGCGTGCAAGGCAAGTGACGGCGCGACGGCCGGGGCGGAGCGGGTGGCGGGCGGTTGCCGCGCGCGCACGGCCGTCCAAGGAAGGCATCCGCGGGTGCGATCGATAGGGCCTGAAGACGGCCGTCGATGTTCGTGGCCGACCGGAGCGGGAGGTCATCGACGGGGCGGCGCAACGCTATCGACGGGCCTGCAAGGAGGATCCGGAACCGGCCGCGGGACCGGAGCCCCGCGGTGCGGCAGGATCGCCCGGGTCGACCGGAGCGCGGCGTCAGTCCGCCAGCGCCCCGATCAGCGGCTGCAGCCAGGCGCGGTACGGCGCCCACTTCGGCCGCTCGCGCGCGACCATCTCGCCGCGGACCTGCACCGCGCTGGCGGTCGCCACGCCGCGCGCGCGGGACCGGTGCGCGAGCATCGCCGGGTCGAAGGACAGGCCGCAGAAGGCCGCCACCTCCCGCATCACCGCCTCCGGCTCGCGGGTGAGCCGCGCATAGTCGACGTCGAGGATGCGTCCTGGCCAGGCCCGGTGCCAATGCGCCATCAGCCGCCGGTACTGGCGGTGGTAGCCGGCCAGTTCGAGCTGGTCGTAGGAATACGGGTTGGCGTCGGAGAACAGCTCGCGCAGGTTGGAGAAGCAGGTCTCGACCGGGTCGCGCACCATGTGCAGGATCCGCGCCTGCGGCAGCGCCCGGCAGATGAAGCCCAGGTTGAGGAAGTTGGACGGCAGCTTGTCGGTGAAGAACCGCTCGCCGCCGAGCCGCCACGCCACGCCCTCGAGGTAGCCACGGCCGACGGCGGCGAAGTCCGCACCGCGCGCGCGCTCGACGATGGTGGCGTCGATCACGCCGCGGCAGTGGTGATCGGTGGCATCGCGCATCGCGCCGGTGAAGTCGTAGAGCTCGCCCAGCCCGCGCACGTCCGGGTGCCCGTCGAGCAGCTGCTCGAGCAGGGTCGTGCCGGAGCGGTGCATGCCGACGATGAAGACCGGCACGCGTCCTGCGCCCGCGTCTGCGGCGGCGCGCGGCGGCGCGTTCTCCGTGGGGGATGCGCACAGCGCATCCACCAGCGCGATCGAGTCCGCCGACGCGTAGCGCAGGGCCGAGCGCTTGGCGCGGCATCCGAGCGCCAGCGCGTCCCAGGCGCCGGCATGGTCGCCCAGCGCGTCGAGCTCGGCATGCAGCGCGAATCCGAGCATGGCGACGTCCGGCGCGGTCCTGCCGGGGCGCGCGAGCTGCGCCCGGATCGCGGCGACGTGGCCCGGTGCCGGCGATTGCCCGGCGAGCAGCGAGCGCAGCCAGTACGCGTGCGCGATCTCGGGCGCGCGGCGCAGCGCGCGCTCGATATCCTCGCGCGCCTCCGCGAACCGTCCCAGGTAGACCAGTACCTGCGCGCGGGCGAGCAAGGTCACCGGGTAGTCCGGATCGCCCCGGCGGGCCTCGTCGAGGAATTCGATCGCGCGGTCGGGCAGGTTGAGGTAGCTCAGCTGCGCGGCGACCGCGATCAGCGTCGGGATCGGCACCCGCGAGACCGGGCCGAGGCGCCGCGCGCATTCGAGGAGTTCCGGCACGGCGTTGAAGGTGCGCAGCCGCGGCAGCAACTCGGCCAGCACCTGCGGCGGGATCGGGTCGCAGGCGGCCGCCCGCTGCGCGTACCCGCGGCCGAACCGGTAGTGGCCGGACAGCGAGTGCAGGTAGGACAGCTGCACCAGCACGTGCGGGTCGTCGGGGCGCAGCCGCAGCGCCGCTTCGTACGAAGCGATCGCCTGCGGCAGCTCGCCCCGGGCGGCCTGCGCCTCGGCGCGCGCGAGCAGGGCGGCGTAGCCGTCCGCGCCCGGGGCCGCGCTCATGCCGCTGTCTCTCCCAGCGCCGCCCGCAGCGGGTCCAGCTGCGGCGCGTACCGGCGCCACGCGCCGATGCCGCGGTCGTTGATCGGTTCGCGCACCTGGGCGCTGCTCGCGGTCGCCACCGGGGCGTCGTTGCGGGTGATGTCGGCGAGGCTCGGCGCATGCGGGAGGCCCAGGAAGCCGAGGAGGCCGTCCACCGTCGCCTCGGCGTCGGTGACCAGCGATTCGTAGCGGACGATGCGCACGGCATCCGGCGCGGCCTGCGCCCAGTGCCGCGTCCAGCGGCGGGCGACGTTCACATGCGCCGCCAGCGCGGCGAAATCGTAGCTGTAGCCGTAGGCGCCGCCCTGGAACAGCTCCTTGAAGTTGGAGAACGCACTGTCCATCGGGTCGCGCTCGAGCACCAGCACCTTCGCCTGTGGAAGCGCCTGCAGGATCAGCGGCAGGTTGAACAGGTTGCGCGGGTTCTTGTCGACCGCCACCGCGGTGGCCGATGCGTGCCGGGCCAATCGCTGCACGTACAGGTGGCCGATCGCACGGTGGTCCAGGCCCGTCAGCGAGCCTGGCTCGCGCTCGCGGGCCAGGTCGGAAAATAAACGGTCGCCGACCTCGCTGACGGCGGCGGCGAAGTCGTTGCGCTCGCCGGCGGAAGTGACCCAGCCGTGGTTGCCGAGGATCCGGTCGAGCAGGGTGGTGCCGGTGCGTGGCAGGCCGACGATGAACACCGGCGTGAGCTGGCCGGTGCGCGATCCGGACGGCGGCGGCGCCCGCCAGCCGCCGGCTTCGCGCATCAGCGCGTCCAGGCGCGCGGTTTCGGCTTGCGCATCGTGGCGCGCCAGGGCGCTCATGATCCGCGCCCCCTGCGCGAGCGCGTCCCAGGCGGCGGCGCGGTCGTCGGCGGCGTCGAGCTCGCGGAATAAGGCATACAGCAGGTGCGCGCGCTCGATGCCTCCGCCGGGATGGCAATTCAGCGCGTCGCGCAGGCGCCGCAGGCGCGCGTCCGGGGGCGAGGCGCGACGGTGGGTGGCGATCGCCCAGTGCGCGTCGGGCAGGTCGGGACGCAGCGCCAGGCACTGTTCGTAGAGGGCGGCCGCTTCGTCCATCCGGCCGAGGTAGCGCAGCACGTTGGCGCGGGTGAGCAGCAGCAGCGGGTGCGGCGGCAGGCGCGGGGAGACCGCGTCGAGGAACCGCAGCGCGTCCCCGTATCGCCCCGCCAGCCAGAGGTGCTGCGCCAGCATCGGCGACTGCGCGACGACGTGGGGGTCTTCCCAGTCCAGCGACAGGACCAGGGTCGCGACCTCCATGTCCTCGGCGAAGTCCAGCAGGCGCAGGGTCACGTGGGAGAGCAGGCGCGTGCTGCCGCCGCTACGGATCGCGTCGGCAGCCTGCAGGGCGTGCTGGCGTGCGCGCCGGTAGCGGCCCTGCATCTGCTCGAACCGCGACAGCCGCAGCCGCGCCGGGACGTGGCGTCCGTCGAGGGCGACCATGGCCTCGTATTCGGCCCGGGCCGAGGGCAGGTCGCGCAAGGCCTCGAATTGCTGGCCGCGCTTCCAGTGTTCGTCCATCTGCTGCTGCATGGGATCCCGCATCCGCTCCGCCGCCGCAAGGATAACCAGTGGCCGACGCCCCGGGGGCATCAAAAAGCCGGCCACCTCGCGGTGGCCGGCCAAGAGAGAAGAGATGACGCTTCGTCCTGTCCGATCAGAAGTCGTACTGGACCATGAACCTCACGCTGCGCGGCGCCTGCGTGCTGCGGGCCAGCCCGTAGGTGGCCAGCGGCACGCCCGTGGCCCCGTCCTCGGCCACATCCGACTGCGCCGTCACCTTCTGGTTGTCGAAGATGTTGAAGACGTCGATCTTGAACTGCAGCCCGTCCATCCAGTTCGGGCGGTAGGCGACGTTGAGGTCGATCGAGTTCGTCCACGGCAGGCGCCCGGCCTTGCCGCGCGGAACCGCCACCGCCGGCCCGTCCACGCCGCCCGCCTCGGTCGTGCCGCAGCGGAAGAACGACGCGCCGTAGGGATGGATCCCGCCGTTGTACGGGTAGAGGACGCCGAGGCAGTTCTTCGGGCGACCGGACTGGACCAGCAGGTTGGCACCCACCGACCATTCGTCGTTGAACTCGTAGTTGCCGAAGACCTTCAGGCTGTGGCGACGGTCGTTGGGCAGGTAGCCGTAGGAATCGACCATCAGCTCCTTGTAGTCGAAGTCCTGCGTCACGCTGGTGTCGGCCTGGCCGATGTCGGACTTCACGCCGCCCTCGGTGTTGCCCTTGTTCCAGGCGATGGTCCACGAGGCCTGGAAGAAGAACTTCTCCCAGCTGCCGTCCCAGAACAGCTCCAGCGCCTTGTAGGTGCGCTTGGCCTGCGGGGAGAGCAGTTCGCCCGGCACCGTGGTGGACTTCAGCGTGCCGTCGCCGTACAGGTCGGTCAGGAAGACGGCATCCGTGCCGGGGTTGAACATGCGGCAGTACGGGAAGCCGGCGTTGGGCAGCGCCGCGGCGCGACCGTTGCCGTCCAGCCAGGAGCCGTCGTCCTGTTGCGTGAACCCCTCGGTGGTCAGGATGGCGGTGTAGTCGCAGTTGTCGTCGATCGCGGCCTTGAGCTTGCGGTAGATGCCGCGGGCGCCCACCGACTGGTGATCGGTGACCTGGGCCTGGAAGCCGAGGATGAACTCGTCCTGGTACATCGGGTCGAGGTTGGTCGCCGCGATCGTCGCCGGGTTCTTGGGCTCGCCGAACTCGCCGTTGATGTAGGTCAGGTTGCCCGCCGGGGTGAGGCCGGTCGGCGCGCCGGTAACCGGATCGACGCCGGTGAACGTGAAGTTCTGCCGCGTGAAGAGCGACGCGCTGGCGCCGCGCACGGCCACGCTCGGCGTCAACGGAAGCGCGTAGCGGCCGGCGTTGCCGTAGATCTTGAGGGTCGAATCGCCGTTGACGTCCCACGAGAAGCCCAGGCGCGGGCCAAACTGGTTGTTGATCTTGACGTAGGCCTGGCCCTGGCCGTTGAAGTTCTCGAACGTGTCCCAACGGGCGCCCAGGTAGGCGAGGAACCTGTCGGTGATGCTCCAGCTGTCCTCGACGTAGTAGGCGTGCTGCTTGAGCTTGACGGTCGAGCCCTGGTTGGTGATCTGCTCGCGGACGATGTCGAACTCGTCGCCGGTGTTCGCCAGCCCGTCCGGCCCGTTGTTGGTCGAGTAGCGCCACAGACGGCCGCCCTCGATGGAGGTGCCCGCGACCGACTCGTACTCGTCGCTGTCGTAGCCGAAACGGATCAGGTGGTCGCCGAGCGACCATTCGGCGTCGACGCGGAACTGGTCGCGCGTGTCGCCGGAATCACGCCGGTCGATCGAGCCGTTCGTGATGTTGCAGGTCGACCCGTAGGTGCCGGTGATGTCCTGCCGGTAGCCGGGGCGGACGTCGGTCACGCGCGGGCAGCCGGTGGCCGGGGAGTTGAGGTCGCCGCCGTACGAGACCTCGGTGCCGTCGGCGGTGCGCAGGTGGGTCGAACGCGAGAACTTGCCGTGGCCGTACAGCGCCGAGAGCGTGAAGTTGTCGGTCAGGTAGCCGGTGTACTTGCCGATGTAGTTGTCGCCGCCGTTCTCGTCGTAGCCGGTGCCGATCAGCTCGCCGGTATCCGGGTTCATGTAGGCGGTTTCGAACTTCTGGGTGTCGCTGAAGGCGGTGAACTCGAGCTTGTTGCTGTCGTTGATGTTCCAGTCCATCTTCAACAGCCACGTGGGGTTCTTGATCTCCTCGTCGCTCGGGTTGTCGCCGAAGACCGTGCCGGCCCTGTTGTTGTCGGTCTTGCCGTAGGACACCAGGCCGTAGGCGAACAGCTTGTCCTGGATCAGCGCGCCGCCCGCCCAGGCCGCGGTGATCCACTGGTTGGTCGACACGCGCGAGTTGTCCTGCGCCAGGGTGCCGTTCTGCTCGGGATCGAGCGGGTTGTTGTAGTAGTAGTTCACCACCTCGGACTGCAGCGAATCCGGCGAATAGAACACGTTGGCGCCGGCATGGAACTCGTTCGTGCCGCGCTTGGTGACCTGGTTCACGACGCCGCCGGTGGAACGGCCGAACTCGGCGCCGTAACCGCCGGTCTTGACCTGCTGCTCGGCGATGGCCTCGAAGGGGATCTTCGAGAAGTTGAGGTTGCGGAACGAGTTGGTGATGTTGAAGCCGTTGACGTAGTACTGGTTCTCGGCGACGGACGACCCGCCGAAGGAGGCCAGGTTGCCGAAGGCGGTGTCGCCGCGCACGGTGCCGGGGGCAAGCAACGCGACCGAGGTGGTGTCGCGCGCGACCGGGATCTTCGCGATCTGCTCGGAGGTGAGGATCGAAGTCGATTCGACCGACGAGACGTCGATCGGGTTGACGACCCGCGTCCCCACCACCTGGACGGCATCCAGGGTCGTCGCGCTGCTGCTGCCGGCGGCGAAGTTGACCGACGTGCCGGTGCCGACGTTGACGTTCACCCCCTCGCGCACGGAGGCGGCTGAGCCGTCCGCTGCCTGCAGGGTGACCGTGTAGGTGCCGGTGGGCAGCGCGGAGAAGCGGTACGTGCCGTCGCCGCCGACGGTGACCGACCGCGAGAAGCCGGTCGCGGGGTTGGTGATCTGGACGGTCGAGCCGGCGCCGGCCTGGCCGAAGATGGCGCCGGACGTGTTCGATTGCGCGAATGCCGCGGTGCTGAAGCACAGCCCCAGGGCCGCGCACAGGGCGGTGCGTTGATAGGTCTTGCGATATCGATACTGCTTCAAGGTCTCTCTCCCCATGGTCGGCAGTTGAAGGGCCCGGTCCCCGGGCGGGGGCGGGTGGTGGCTGGTCCGTGACGGCCCCCCGTCACGAAACTGCCATCCGGCCAAGTAAAACATGTGTTAAGGGGCGAAAGAACAGGTCAGGTCAATCTTTTTGCGGGATCCGGTCAATGACCGGGCCGCGATTCCGGTCATCGTGTCCGCGATCCGACCATCCGGCCAGGGTTGTCGCAGACTCCGGCGTGGCCCGGGCCGGCCGGCCTGCCCGGCCATGACGGTCCTGGAGGGCATTCGGCCAGGCCGCGGGGGTGCCGGCGAGAGGCCGGGTCGGATGCTCGAAGCTGACTGCGATCCAGATCACAGTCCACCCTGGGGAACATTGCCAACCCGCGGCTTTTGTTCTATCCGATGCTGGCTCGCATCGGATTCGGGGGGATCCACATCCCTGAGAGAGAGGCCCCACGTCCATGTCCCAAGCGACTCTTTGCCGTGCCATCCGGCACGTGCTGATTGCCGGTTTTTTGGCCGGTACAGTCCCGGCAGTCCTGGCGCAGGAAGCCCAGACCACCCCCGCCCCCGCCCCCGCTGCCGACCAGCAGCCGTCCGACACCACTACCCTGGACCGGATCGAGGTCACCGGCTCGCGCATCCTGCGCACCGATTCCGAGACCGCTTCGCCGGTCCAGGTCATCCAGCGCCAGGAGATCGACCGTACCGGCAAGACCAACCTCGGCGAGTACCTGCAGTCACTGACGGTCGACGGCTCCGGCTCGGTGCCCAAGAGCTTCGGCGCCGGCTTTGCCTCGGGCGCCTCGGGCGTCTCGCTGCGTGGTCTGGGGGCCGGCTCCACCCTGGTGCTGGTCAACGGCCGCCGGATCGCCTCCTACGGCCTGGCCGACGACGGCCAGAAGGTGTTCACCGACCTGAGCATCATCCCGCTCGAGGCGGTGGAGCGGGTCGAGGTGCTCAAGGACGGCGCGTCCTCGATCTACGGCTCCGACGCCATCGCCGGCGTGGTCAACGTCATCCTGCGGCGCGACTTCACCGGCGCGGTGCTCAAGGGCTCCTACGGCACCTCGGGCGACGGCGACGGCAACGAGCGCAAGTTCTCGCTGACCTGGGGCACGGGTGACCTGGCCGAGGACGGCTTCAACTTCTTCTTCAGCGCCGAGGCCTCGAAGAGCGACGAGATCTTCGTGCGCGACCGCAAGGACAGGAAGTGGATCGGCAGCGGCGACCTGTCCCGGTACGGCTACGACCCCACCAGCTTCGGCGGGTTGTTCGGGTTCATTTCCGACCCCACCTCGCTCGGCGGCACCAGCTACAACTCGGCGGTCGGCAACATCCAGGGCGTGGGGCCGGACGGTTCGCCGGTCGGCGACGTGGTGTCGCTGCAGGACGCCGCCGCGTGCGCGCAGGTATCGACGGCGACGATCCAGGACCCCAATGGCGGCTGCGTGTGGGACACCGCGCAGTTCGCCAGCCTGCAGCCGCGGCAGGAGTACATCAATTTCTTCTCCCGAGCCACCTTCGCGCTCTCGGACAACGCCGAGTTCTACGCCGAACTGGGCTACGGGAAGAAGAAGAGCCTGTTCCACAGGACGCCGAATGCGGTCTCGGGCACCTGGGCCTCGCCCGACGGCGGCGCGATCAACGCCAACGACGGCCCCGACGCGACCATCATCGGCGCCAACCATCCGGACAATCCGCTCGGCATCGATGCGCGACTGCGCTATTCGGCATCCGACGTGGGGCCGCGCACGATCGACGTCGACAACCAGTTCGCGCGCTTGCTGGTCGGTGTCAAGGGCGTCCTCGGCGAGTGGGACTACGACGTGGGCTACCTGCATTCGGAAACCAACCTGACCGGCAAGCGGGACGGCTACCTGCGCTACAGCCGGGTCAAGGAGGTGCTCACCGACGGCGACAACAGCCCGGTCGGCTGGTGGCGCCTGGGCGCGAACGCGGGCCTCAACTCGCAGGCGCTCTACGACTACATCTCGCCGACGATCGGCACCAACGCCGAAACCAAGCTCGAGGTGGTCGACGCGAAGGCCTCGCGCAGCCTGATGGACCTGCCCGGCGGCCCGCTCGGCCTGGCGATCGGCGCCGAATGGCGCCGCGACGTCGCCACGCTGCCTCCGGTCACCTACACCGACCAGAGCGACATCATCGGCCTGGGCTATTCCGCGTACGACGGAGCGCAGGAGGTCACCGCCGCGTACGTCGAGCTCAACGCGCCGGTGCTCGAGTCGCTCGAACTCAATGCGGCCCTGCGCATGGACGACTACAAGGACGGCGAGAACTCGGTGACGCCGAAGTTCGGCGTCAAGTGGAAGCCCGCCGACTGGATCGCCCTGCGCGGCACCTATGCCGAGGGCTTCCGCGCGCCGAACCCGGCCGAAACCGCGGGGTCCTCGGTCGGCTTCGCGACCGCCAGCAACCCGGTGCGCTGCGCCATCGACACCGATCCCGGTTCGCCCGGCGTCCAGAAGCCGGTCAACTGCCCGGGGCCGGTGGCGTTCATCAATCGCCCCAATCCCGACCTGGAGCCGGAGGAATCGAAGAGCTATTCGGCCGGCATCGTGCTGCAGCCGACCGCGAGCACGACGCTGACCCTCGACGCCTGGCAGATCAAGCGCGAGAACGAGATCGCGACGGCGAGCCTGGCCGACGCGCTGGCGGCCGGCGACTACATCGTGGGCGACGACCTGGTCAACGGCGTGCCCGGCAGCGGCAGCCTGCTGGCGGTGTTCACCAGCTACATCAACGCGACATCGACGAAGGTGAGCGGCATCGACCTGGACGCCCGCCAGACCTTCGACATGGGGACCGCCGGCAGGCTGTCGCTCGACCTGCAGTGGAGCCACATCAGCAAGTACGAGTTCACCGATACCGACGGCACGAAGTACGACTTCGCCGGCACCCACGACAACTGCAACGTCACCAACTGCATCGGCACGCCGAAGGACCGCATCAACTTCGGCGCGACCTGGGACATCGGCGACTGGAGCGTGAGCGGGGTGGCCAACTACCGCAGCAAGTTCGACAACGTCGCGCCGTACTCGGTCGGCGAGGGCTGCGCGGCCGCCTTCGCCAACGGCGACGATGCCCCCGGGGGCTGCGAGATCCCGTCGTTCTACACCATCGACCTGTCGGCCAACTGGAAGGCGACCGACGCCTTCGAGGTGTTCGGCTCGGTGCAGAACGCCACCGACCGGATCGCGCCGCTCGACCCGACCACCTACGGCGGCCTGAACTACAACCCGCTGGACTTCAGCGGCGCGATCGGGCGCTTCTACACGGTGGGGGTGAAGTACACCTTCAAGTGACGCGCTGCGTGGGGCCGACGGCCTCCCTGGAACGAAGAACCCCGCCTTCCGGCGGGGTTCTTCTTTGCGGATACGCGACCGCGCGCGACGCCGTCAGCGCGAAAGCTCGAACACCACGTCCAGGTTCGCCGTCAGCGTGGTCTCGCCGGGCGACACCGGCGAGGACTCGGCGCGGTCGTAGGCCTTCGCCGCCATCATCGCCATCGGCCGCGGCGGCTGGAACCCGCCGCCCTCGCTGATGCTGACGATGCGCTTGACCTGCATCCCGAGCGACTTGGCGTACATCTGCGCGCGCTGCTGCGCCTTCTCCAGCGCCGCGCGGCGGGCCTCGTCGTAGACCGCCTCGGGCTGGTCGATCTCGAAGCTGGGGCCGTTGACCTGGTTGGCGCCGCTGGCGACCAGGGCGTCGAGCACCTTGCCGAGCCTGCCGATCTCGCGGACCTTGACGTTGACGGTGTTGCTGGCCTGGTAGCCGGTGATCGCGGGCGGCTGGTTGTCGGTGTACCTGTACTGCGGGTTGACGCTGATGCCGCTGGTCTGGATGTCCTTCTCGGCGACGCCGGCGGCCTTGATCGCCGCCATCACCTTGTTCATCTGCGCGGCGTTGGCCGACAGCGCGGCGTTGGCGTCGGCGGCCTGGGTGACCACGCCGGTGGACAGCGAGGCCACGTCGGGCGTGCGGCTGGCCTCGGCCTGGGCGGAGACGGAAAGCAGGGTGCCGTTGGCGGACGCGGTGGTCATGGCGTTGTTGTCCTGGGCGCAGGCGGTCAGGGTGGCGCAGCTCAGGGCGAGGGCGCCGGCGAGCAGCAGCGGACGCAGGGGGTTGCGGGGCATGGTCGTCTCCGTGAGGCGTTGGGGAAAGGGTCGGTGGCGTCCGGTGAACGGGTGGTGAGCCGGAACGGGGTTGGCGTTCCGGCGGCGGCGGCCGGTCGCGACCCGCGGGTTATCCTTCCATGATGCTGCATCTCGCATCGCAATCCCCCCGTCGCCGCGAACTGCTGGCCCGCCTCGGCCTGGACTTCGGCGTGCTCGACGTCGAAGTGCCGGAGCGGCGCGAGGACGGCGAATCGCCGCTCGACTACGTCCGCAGGGTCGCCCGCGAGAAGGCCGGCGCCGGCCTGCTGCGGGTGGCCGCGGTGCCGGGCGCGGTGGTGCTGGGCGCCGACACCGAGGTCGTGCTCGACGACGAGGTCTTCGGCAAGCCGCGCGACGCGGACGACGCGGCGGCGATGCTGCGGCGGCTGTCGGGGCGCACGCACCGGGTGGTTTCGGTGGTGTGGGCGGTGTCGGCGGTGCGCGAGGCGCAGGCGGTGTCGGTGTCCGAGGTGGCGTTCGGCGAGCTTTCCGATGCGGAGGTCGCGGCGTACGTGGCGACGGGCGAGCCGATGGGCAAGGCGGGGGCGTATGCGATCCAGGGGGGTGGGGAGGCGTTCGTGCGGCACCTGTCCGGGAGCTATTCGGGGGTGATGGGGTTGCCGTTGTTCGAGACGGCGGGGTTGTTGAGAGGGTTCGGTTTTGGAGTTCAAGCGGGGGCCTCGCGACCTGCCGTTCCCTCACCCCGACCCTCTCCCGCAGGCGGGAGAGGGGGAGTTGGTGCCGTGCGGGAGCTGCGGCCGGGGACTGCGATGCGATCCGGTGGAGGAGTCGCTTCGAATGACTGAAGAAATTCTGGTCAACGTCACCCCCCGCGAGACCCGCGTGGCCGTGGTCGAGAACGGCATGCTGCAGGAGCTCCACATCGAGCGCGGCTGGAGCCGCGGGGTGGTCGGCAACATCTACAAGGGGCGGGTGCAGCGGGTGATGCCCGGGATGCAGGCGGCCTTCGTGGAGATCGGCCTGGAGCGCGCGGCGTTCCTGCACGCCAGCGACGTGATGCGCTCGCTGCCCACGCCCGAGATCGCGGGCGACGAGGCCGCCGCCCCGCAGCCGCCGCCGCCGGTGCCGCCGATCGGCGAACTGCTGCGCGAGGGCCAGGAAATCGTCGTGCAGGTGGTCAAGGATCCGATCGGCAGCAAGGGCGCGCGCCTGACCACCCAGATCAGCATTCCCTCGCGCTACCTGGTGCTGCTCCCGCAGTCGCGCACGGTCGGCGTGTCCGCGCGGATCGAGGACGAGGCCGAGCGCACGCGCCTGAAGTCGCTGGTCGCCGAGCTCGCCAACGGCCACCGGCACGGCTACATCGTGCGCACCAACGCCGAGGGCCAGCCCTCCGAGGCGCTGGCCGAGGACATCGCCTACCTCGGCCGCGCCTGGGCGCTGATCGAGACGCAGGTGCGCGAGTCGCGGGTGGGCACGCGCATCTACGAGGACCTGACCCTGCCGATGCGCGCGGTGCGCGACCTGATGCGTCGCGACGTCGAGAAGGTGAAGGTCGACTCGCGCGAGACCTGCGACCGCCTGCGCGCGTTCGCCGCGCAGTACATGCCGGGCCTGGCCGAGCGGATCGAGCACTACTCCGGCGCCCGCCCGGTGTTCGACCTGTACGGCGTCGAGGACGAGATCCAGCGCGCGCTGGACAAGGAGGTCCCGCTCAAGTCCGGCGGCTACCTGGTCATCGACCAGACCGAGGCGATGACCACGGTCGACGTCAACACCGGCTCGTTCCTGGGCCAGCGCAACCTCGAGGAGACGGTGTACCGCACCAACCTCGAGGCCGCGCAGGCGGTGGCCCGCCAGCTGCGGCTGCGCAACCTGGGCGGCATCATCATCATCGACTTCATCGACATGGCCGACGCCGAGCACCGCCGCCAGGTGCTGCGCACGCTGGAGAAGTCGCTGGCGCGGGACCACGCCAAGACCACGGTGTACGACTTCTCGCCGCTGGGGCTGGTGGAGATGACCCGCAAGCGCACCGTCGAGAGCCTGCAGCGGCAGCTGTCCGAGCCCTGCCACGAGTGCGGCGGCCGCGGCATGCTCAAGACCGCGGAGACGGTGACCTACGAGATCTTCCGCGAGATCGTCCGCGCCGTGCGCCAGTTCGAGGCCGCGCGGCTGCTGGTGATCGCCTCGCCCAAGGTGGTCGGCCGCATCACCGACGAGGAGTCGGCGGCGGTGGCCGAGCTGGAGGAGTTCCTCGGCAAGTCGATCCGCTTCCAGGCCGACGCGCAGTACCTGCAGGAGCAGTTCGATGTCGTGCTGCTCTAAGGCCGTGATTGGTGATTCGGGATTGGTGATTCGCAAGAACGACGGCGGACCGCTTTCTCGAACCACCAATCACCAATCACGAATCACCGCGGCGCGCGGAGCGCGACGCTGATGCCGAAGGCATGGCACCACCGCCTGCGCCTGGCGCGCCGCGGCGCGTGGTACGCGGTCGCGGGCGTGCTGGTGGTGATGGCGCTGGTGGCGGGCGTCGTCGGCCAGGTCGTGCTGCCGTGGGCGGAACGCCATCCGGAGCGGATCGAGGCCTGGCTCAGCGCGCGTGCGCACCGACCGGTGCGTTTCGACCACGTCGAGACGCAGTGGACGCGGCGCGGGCCGCTGCTGCGGCTGGACGGCCTGCGCATCGGCGCGGGCGCCGACGCGGTGCCGATCGGCGCGGCCGAGGTGCTGGTCTCGCAGTACGCCGGACTGCTGCCGGGCAGCGCGTTCACCGAACTGCGCCTGCGCGGGCTCGAGATCACCCTCGAACGCAGCGACGACGGCCGCTGGCAGGTGCGCGGCCTGCCGGGCGAGCGCACGCCGAGCCGCGACCCGTTCAAGTCGCTGGAAGGGCTGGGCGAGCTGCAGGTGATCGGGGGCAGGCTGCGGATCGACGCGCCGGGCCTCGACATCCGCGCGCAGGTGCCGCGGATCGACCTGCGCCTGCGGGTCGAGGGCCAGCGCGTGCGCATCGGCGCGCGCGCGTGGATGCGCGCGGACGGCGCGCCGGTCGAGGCGCGGATCGACTTCCGCCGCGACGACGGCGACGGCCGCGGCTACCTCGCCGCGAAGCAGGCCGACCTGGCGGCGTGGTCGCCGCTGCTGCACGCGGCCGGCGTGACGGCGGTGGGCGGCAAGGGCCGCGTCGAGGCCTGGACCGCGCTGCGCGACCATCGCATCGCCGAGGTCGCGATCGACGGCGACCTGCAGGCGCTGCGGCTGCAGGGGAATCCGATCGCACCCTCGGCCGCGGCGCCGCGCGTCGGCTTCGACAGCGTGCAGCTGCGCGGCCGCTGGCGCGCGATCGACGGCGGCTGGCGCTTCGACGCGCCGCGGCTGCGGATCGGCGACGACGGCCACGAGCAGGTGCTCGACGGCCTGGTCGCCGCCGGCGGTCGCCGGCAGGCGCTGCTGGCCACGCGCATCGACGCCGGCCCGCTGCTGGCGGCGGCCGCGCTCAGCGACCGCCTCGCGCCCGGCCTGCGACACTGGCTGCTGGCGGCGACGCCGGACGCGGTGCTGCGCGACGTCGCGGTCGCGGGCGCCGGCG
Source organism: Luteimonas sp. (assembly GCA_041905645.1). Classification (GTDB taxonomy): domain Bacteria; phylum Pseudomonadota; class Gammaproteobacteria; order Xanthomonadales; family Xanthomonadaceae; genus Luteimonas. The sequence goes on along the minus strand of JAYRKR010000014.1, from coordinate 1,399 downwards.
GCGCGCTCGACGTGCACGCGCGGATCGAGGACCTGCGCTTCGCCGCGCACGGCACCGCGCCGGGCCTGGGCGGCCTGGCGGGCGTGCTCGACGGCGACGCGGAAGGCATGGCGTTCGAGTTCGATCCGGAGGCGACGCTGCGCTTCGACTGGCCGGCCGGTTTCGGCCCGCCGCACGACGTGCGCCTGTCCGGGCGCGTCGCCGGCTGGCGCGACGGCGCGGGCTGGCGGGTGGAAACGCCGGCGCTGCGCGTGGACGGCACCGGCTACGGCGCCGACGTGCGCGGCGGGATGTCCTTCCAGGGCGACGGCAGCCGCCCGTGGATCGACCTGGCGGCGCGCCTGGATCCGACCATGGTGCCGGTCGCCAAGCGCTTCTGGGTCCGGCACCTGATGTCGAAGGCGACGCTGCACTGGCTCGACACCGCGCTGGCCGGCGGACGCGTGCTGGACGGCCGCGCGGTGGTGTCTGGCGACCTCGACGACTGGCCGTTCCGGCCCGGCGAGCACGGCGAGCCGCCCAAGGGCCTGTTCGAGGCCGACGCCCGCCTGTCCGGCGCGGTGGTGAAGTTCCAGCCCGACTGGCCCGCGGCCGACCACGTCGACGGCGACGTGAGCTTCGTCGGCAACGGCTTCACGGTGAAGGGCCACGGCCAGATCGCGGGCGTGGCGATCCCGCGCCTGGAGGCCGGCATCGCCGACTTCGGCAAGGCCGGCCTCGTGGTCGGCGCCGACACGCAGGCGGACGCGGCGAAGCTGCTGGCGCTGCTGCAGCGCAGTCCGCTGCACGAGGCGCACGCCGACACGCTCGACAACCTCACCGCCAGCGGCCCGGCCACCGCCACCTTCGCGCTCGACCTGCCGCTGCACCACGAGCAGGTCGCGCCGACGCTCGAGGGCCAGGTCCACCTCGACGGCGTGAAGCTCGGCGAGAAGCGCTGGAAGCTCGCCTTCGACGATGTCCGCGGCGACGCGGCGTACGACCACGAAGGCTTCACCGCCGAGGGCCTGCGCGCCAGCCACGGCGGCCAGCCGGGACGGCTGTCGCTGCGCGCGGGCGAAGGCCACGTGCGCGACCGCGCGCAGGCGTTCGAGGCGCAGGCCGACGCCACGCTCGACGCCGACGAGCTGCTCGGCTACGCGCCGGAGCTGGCCTGGCTCGAGCCGCACGTCGACGGGCGTTCGCCCTGGACGGTGTCGGTGTCGATCGCGCAGGTGCCGGCCGGCGCCGCGACGCCGACGCGGCTGCGCCTGCAGTCCGGTCTGGCCGGCACCCGCCTCGCGCTGCCCGAGCCGCTCGACAAGCCTGCGGCGGCGACGCTGCCGACCACGGTGGAAACCGCGCTGCCGCTGGGCTCGGGCGACATCGTCGTCGCCTTCGGCCAGCGCCTGGCGCTGGG
>JAYRKR010000129.1:0-6347 GCA_041905645.1 Luteimonas sp. | reverse complement strand
ACCAGCTGCGAATCGATCGCCGCGCACGCGGCCTGCACCAGCACCGGCGCGATCCGGTCCAGCCGCGCGCGCGCCGTCGGACAGGTCGCGCACGCCGGGCGTGCGCACGAAGTCGCGCAGCGCGGCGTCGGCCGCCGCCGGATCGCCGTAGCCGGCGTCGGCCAGCGCCTGCGCGTCGCCGCCGTCGGGCAGCGCACGCCAGTAGTCGGCCAGACCGTCGTGCGCTGGCTTGCGCCGGCGCGGCGCCAGCAGCGCCTCGAACTCGGCGGCGACCTGCGCGCGCACGACGTCGAGCCTGTCGCGCAGCGCGTCCCAGCCGGGCTCGCCGAGCCCTCCGGCGATGCGCGCGCGGTCCCGCGCGTCGGCCGGCAGCGCGTGCGTCTGCGCGTCGCGCAGCATCTGCAGGCGGTTCTCGAGCCGGCGCAGGAAGCGGTACGCATCGACCAGCATGTCGTGCGCGGCGGGCGAGAGGTGGCGCGCGTCGCGCAGCGCGCCCAGCGCCGGCTGCAGGCCGCGCACGCGCAGCGCCGGGTCGCGGCCGCCGTGGATCAGCTGCAGCGCCTGGGCGAGGAACTCGATCTCGCGGATCCCGCCCGGCCCGCGCTTGATGTCGTCGGCCAGGTCCTTGCGCGCGACCTCGGCGGCGATCGCGGCCTTCATCGCGCGAAGCCCGTCGAGCGCGCCGAAATCGAGGTAGCGGCGGTAGACGAAGGGCCGCAGCGTCGCCAGGAAGGCCTCGCCGGCCTCGACGTCGCCGGCGACCGGCCGCGCCTTCTGCCAGGCGTAGCGCTCCCAGTCGCGGCCCTCGCGCTGGAAGTACTGCTCCATCGCCGCGAACGACAGCGCCACGCGCCCGGCGTTGCCGAACGGCCGCAGCCGCAGGTCGACGCGATGGCTGAAGCCGTCCGCGGTCACCTCGTCGAGCAGCTTCGCCAGCTGCTGCCCGAGCCGCGCGAAGTACGCTTCGGCGGCGAGCGGCCGCGTGCCCGGCTCCGGTCCGGAGCCGCTCTCGCCGTCGCTGGCGTAGGCATAGACGAGGTCGATGTCGGAGCTGAAGTTGAGCTCGCCGCCGCCGAGCTTGCCGAGGCCGAACACGACCAGCCGCACGGCGGCGCCGTCGCGGTCCCGTACCACGCCGTGGCGCGCGGCGAAGTCGGCCTCCAGCGCGGACAGCGCGCACTGCAGGCACTGCTCGGCCAGCGCGGTGCTGCCGGCCAGCGTCGCGTCGACGTCGTCCAGGCCGAGCACGTCGCGCCAGACCAGCCGCGTCGAGCCGGCGACGCGGTGGCGGCGCAGCAGTGCCGGCCACTCGCCGCGGTTGTCGGCGTCCAGGCGCGGCGGCGGCAGCGGCACGGCGCCGTCGTCGCCGGCCAGCCGCGCCAGCAGCTCCGGCTGGCGCGCGAGCGCGGCGACGGCGAAGTCGCTGGCGACCGCGACCTTCGCCAGCCTGGCGCGCAGCGCCGGATCGGCCAGCGCTTCCGGCGCGAAGCGCGCCAGCGCGCGGGCGACGTCGGGATCGTCGGCGGGCGGGTCGGCGCGGGCGGCGGGATCGTTCACGCGGCGATTGTGGCATCGGCCGCGGCGGCGGGCGGCATCCATGCGCAATGATGCGCGGCTTCGCCGGCGGTCCGCGGCCGCGCTCCGCCGGATCCGCGTCCTCCGGTGCTCAGGCGTGCCGCCACCACTGCACCGCGCGCTCGAAGTAGCCGGTCAGCGCCTGCAGCGGCAGCTGGCGGTCGTCGCGACGGCCCTCGGCCACCAGGCGATCGACCGTGGCGTGCAGCGCATTGAAGAAGATCGCCGCGGTCATGTGCGCATCGCCGCTCACCCAGGCGCGCGCGGCCGCGCCCTGCTCGAGCAGTGCGGCCAGCTGCGCGACCGCGGGGTTGCGCGTCATGCCCTCGCGATCGTGCGACCGGGCATGGCGGAACACGACGTCGTGCAGCGCCACCTGGTCGAGGTAGCGATGGAAGCCGGACGCGGTCCAGGCCCGCAGGCGGCCGGTCCAGTCGCCGTCCGCGCAGCGCTCCATGGCCTCGCGCTGGGCGGCGACGAAGCCGTCGACGAAGCGCTTCCGCAGCGCATCGAGCAGCGCCGGCTTGCCGGCGAACCGGCGCCGCAGCGCCGCGCGCGTGGTTCCGGCCGCGGCGACGATCTCGTCCAGGCGCACGGCGTCGACGCCGCGGTCGACGAACAGCCGTTCGGCCGCGAGCAGGACGGCATCGCCTTCGGCGTCGCCGGACGCGGGATGCGAATGCGGGCGACGGGCGATGTCCACGGAGACGGCGAGCGGCAAGCGGTTTGTTTTAGAGAATGATTCTCATTAACATACTTGGCGAATCCCGCGATTGCCAGCCCGCCGGCCCCTTTCCCGCTTCCCGGAGCCTTCATGCCCTGCCCCGCCTCCCGCCGCCACGCCGCCCGCACCCGCAGGCTGGCCCTGGCGATCGCCGCCTGCCTCGGCGCCACCGCCGTCCACGCCGCCGACGAGGCGCCGCCGCCGGACGCGGTCACCCTCGACCGCGTCGTGGTCACCGCCGAGAAGCAGGGCCGCAGCCAGCACGACACCGCCACCAGCACCACCGTGCTCGACGACCGCAGCCTGCAGGCGCGCGGGCTGGACGGCAGCCGCGACGTGATGGACGGCCTGGTCAACGTCACCAGCGTGGGCACCGGCAACTTCGCCCCGGCGGTGCGCGGCGTCGACGGCACCGGCGCGTCGCAGGGCGTGGACGCGTTCTTCGCCGGCAGCCGGCCTCGGCTCAACGTCGCCATCGACGGCCGCCCGGCCAGCTACAACGAGATCGTCTTCGGCAACAACTCGATGTGGGACGTGCAGCAGGTGGAACTGCTGCGCGGGCCGCAGAGCCTGCTGCAGGGACGCAACGCGATCGCCGGCACGCTGGCGATCAAGACCAAGGACCCGACCTTCGAGCCCGAGGGCAGCGCGCGCGTGCTGGCCGGTAGCCAGGACCGCCGCCAGGCCGCGTTCGCGCTGTCCGGGCCGCTGGGCGGCGACCAGTTCGCCTTCCGCCTGGCCGGCGACTGGCAGCGGCGCGAGAGCGACCTGGACTTCGAGGACTTCCCCGGCGCTTCCGACATCGGCCGCTTCGAGACCAGGACGCTGCGCGGCAAGCTGCTGTTCCAGCCGGCGGCGCTGCCGGACTTCGAGGCCCTGCTGACCTTCCAGCACGCCCAGGCCCGCGCGCCGCAGACCGAGCAGGTGATGCGGCCGTTCGCGGACCGCGTGCCCAGCACCACCCAGATGCCGGTGTTCGCGCCGCGCACCAACGCCACCGTCCTCGACACCACCTGGCAGCTGGACGACCGCCTGCGGTGGGAGAACCTGGCCGCCGCCACCGACCTGCACGTGGACCGCTTCGCGCCGGTCGGCACTGGCATCGCGCGCATCGACAACCGCGAGTACGTGCTCGAACCGCGGCTGGTGCTCGAGCGCGGCGATTCGCGCCTGGGCGGCATCGCCGGCGTGTACCTGTTCCGCGCCAACCAGGAGGAGTTCCTGGACTTCCCCGCCGACGAGTACTTCGACGACCGCGTGCGCACGGCCGCGGCCTACGCCGAGGGCACGATCGCGCTGCGCGAGGACCTCGACCTGACCCTGGGCGCGCGCTACGAGCGCGAGACCCATCGCCGCCACGGCGGCGAGGGCGCGCTGGTGGCGATCGACATCGACAAGGCCTACAGCGCCTTCCTGCCCAAGGTCGGCCTGGCCTGGCGCCCGGACGCGGCCTGGACGCTGGGCGTGCTCGCCTCGCGCGGCTACAACGCCGGCGGCGGCGGCATCACCTTCGAGTTCCCGATCGTGAGCTACAGCTACGACGCGGAGTTCGTGAACAACTACGAGGCCTACTTCCGCGGCGACCTCGCCGACGGCCGCGTGCAGCTCACCGGCAACGTGTTCTACGGCGACTACCGCGACATGCAGCTGCCCTTCGACCTCAACCCGGACCCGGCGGTGTGGTCGGTGGTGGTGCGCAACGCCGACCGCGCGCGCAACTACGGCGCCGAGTTGGGCCTGCGCTGGCTGGCCGCGGCCGGGCTGGAGCTGCATGCCGAACTCGGCGCGCTGAAGACCGAGGTCACCAGGTACCCGGACTCGGGCATCGAGGGCCGCGAGTTCGCCAACGCGCCCTCGCTCACCGCCACCCTCGGCGCCGGCTGGCAGAGCGCCGGCGGCCTCGAGCTGGGCCTGGACGCGCGCCACTCCAACGCCTACTGGTCCGACATCGAGAACCGCCCGCTCGGCCGCACCGAGCCGTACTGGATGCTCGACGCCAAGGGCGGCTACCACGTCGGCGACGTCTACCTGTTCGCGGGCGTGACCAACCTGCTCGACGAGGACACGCCGGTGAGCATCGCCACCAACGGCCCGGATCCCACCGAGTTCGACACCGCCGTGCTGCCGCAGCCGCGCGGCTGGTACGCCGGCGTGCAGGTGGACTGGTAGCCGTGGCCGCCGCGCCCGCCGTCGCCAGCGCACCCGACGCCCGCGGGCCGTCGCGCTGGTTCCGCCTCAACCTCTGGCTGCACCGCTGGGCCAGCCTGGTCGCGACCCTCCCGTTCCTGGTCCTGTGCCTGACCGGCACCGTGCTGATCTTCCACGAGGAGATCGACGCCGCGATGGGCGTGGTGCCCACCGCGCAGGGGCTGGAAGGCGTGCCGCACCGGCCGCTGGCCGAATCGGTGGACAACGTGCTGCGCGCCTTCCCGGGCGAACGCGTGCTCACCGTCGGCATCGACCCGGAGGAGCACCCGGGCGTGATGCTGCTGGTCACCGCGCCCGACGGCGAACGCGGTTTCGAGCACATGAAGCTGCGCTTCACCCGGCTGGCCGACGCGCAGCCGACCGCCGAGGGCGTCGAGGCCGACAAGACGCTCACCGGCTTCCTGCTCGAACTGCACTCGCAGTGGTTCCTCGGCATCCCCGGCGAGCTGGTCGGCGCGCTGATCGCGCTGCTGGTGCTGGTCTCGCTGCTGTCCGGCCTGGTGGTGTACGCGCCCTACGTCAAGCGGCTGGCGTTCGGCATCCTGCGCCGCGGCCGCGGCACACGGCTGCTGCAGCTGGACCTGCACAACTTCATCGGCGCGGTGGTGCTGGGCTGGGCGCTGGTGGTGACCCTGACCGGCGTGCTGCTGGGCTTCGGCACGGTGGCGCTCGGCGTCTGGCAGGCCACCGAGCTGCCGGCGCTGCAGCAGGGCTATTCCGGCACACCGGTCGACGCACGCCGTCCCCCGGCCGACGTCGACCGCGTCTACGCCGCCGCGCTGGCCGCGGCGCCATCGGGCTGGCACGTGATCTCCGTGGTCTTCCCGGACACCGAGCTGTCGACCAACCGCCACTACACGGTGCTGGTCGGCGGGCACGGCCTGGACGAGAAGCTGTTCCGGATCGCGCTGGTGGACGCGGCGACCGCGCAGGTGCGCACCGTGGTGGAGCTGCCCTGGTACCTGAAGGCGATCGTGGTCTCGCAGCCGCTGCACTTCGGCGACTACGGCGGCCTGCCGCTGAAGCTGCTGTGGACGGCGTGCGCCTGGCTGACGCTGTTCATCACCGGCAACGGCGCCTGGCTGTGGTGGGACCGCCGGCGCAAGCGGCGGCGTGCGACCGCGTCCGCGAACGGAGCCGCACCGTGACCGGCCGCCGCACGCTCGCGCTGGTGCTGCTGCTGGCACTGGCCGCGATCGCGGGCATCGTCGGCATGCTGCTGGCCGAAGGCGGCTGGGACCTGCTGTTCCTGGCGATGACGGCGCTGCCGCTGCTGGTCGGTGGCTGGCGCTGGCGCGCGCAGCGGCGCATCGCCGATGCCCCGGCGCGGCGGCGACCGGCGATGCCGTGACCAGGCGAGGCCGAAGTGCGCGACGTGGAATGTGCGGGCCGGGACGTCCGCGCGATGCGCGGCGACCCTGCCGCGCCGCGCATCGAAGCCGCGCATAAAAAAAGCCCGGAGCGGCGGACCGCTTCGGGCTTTTGCTCCCTCCCCCACGTCGGGTGCGGGGTGATCGTGAAGGAATCGTTAGAGGGTTTGCACGCTGCAGTGCAAAAAAAGACCAGCGGGTTCAGGAATCCACGGCGGAGTCCAGGGCCCGGCGGGCGCGGATAGCCGAGGCCCAGGGCGGCCGGCACCGCGGCTGCGGCGGTCTCGCCGGATCCGCAGCCGCCGGAACAGCGGCTTGCGGCCCAATGCGGTCGATCCCGGCTGGCGTCATCCCGGCGAACGCCGCGGTCGGCATCCGGCGGCCAGCCCGTGGAACTCCACGCCCGATTCCGGTCCTGTGGGAGCGACGGAAGTCGCGACGCGGACGATCGAGAGCACCGCGACTTCCGT
>JAYRKR010000013.1:0-55655 GCA_041905645.1 Luteimonas sp. | reverse complement strand
GCGCCGACGGCGCGCACCTGGGCGAGGACGACGGCGCGCGGCGCGACGCGCGCGCAGCGCTGGGCGCGGAGGCGATCCTCGGCGCGTCGTGCTACGACGACCTGTCGCGGGCCCGGGCGGCGGCCGCCGCAGGCGCCAGCTACCTCGCCTTCGGCGCCTTCTTCCCGTCGCCGACCAAGCCCGGCGCGCGGCGCGCCTCGCCCGCGCTGCTGCGCGACGCGCAGCGCTTCGGCCTGCCGCTGGTGGCGATCGGCGGCATCACGCCGGACAATACGCGCCAGCTGGTCGCGGCCGGCGCCGACCTGGTCGCGGTGGTCAGCGGCGTGTTCGACGCGCCGGACCCGGTGGCGGCGGCGCGGGCGTACCGCGCCTGCTTCGGCGACGACGGCGCGCCGTTTCGCGGCTGAAGCCGCTCCCACGACAATGCGCCCCGCTCCGGCGGGAACGCTGGAAGAAGAGGATCCCGAATGAAGACCGAGCGTTCCCAGGCCCTGTTCGAGCGCGCGCAGGCGCTGATGCCCGGCGGCGTCAACTCGCCGGTGCGCGCGTTCAAGTCGGTGGGCGGCACGCCGTTCTTCGCGCAGCGCGCGGAAGGGCCGTACCTGTTCGACGTCGACGGCAACCGCTACATCGACTACGTCGGCTCGTGGGGCCCGATGATCGTCGGCCACAACCACCCCGCGGTGCTCGAGGCGGTGCTGCGCACCGCGCGCGACGGACTGTCGTTCGGCGTGCCGAACCCGCTGGAAGTGAAGATGGCCGAGACCATCGCGCGGCTGGTGCCCGGCTGCGAGATGGTGCGCATGGTCAATTCCGGCACCGAGGCGACGCTGTCGGCAATCCGGCTGGCGCGCGGCGCCACCGGGCGGGCGCGCATCGTCAAGTTCGAGGGCTGCTACCACGGCCACGGCGATTCGTTCCTGGTCAAGGCCGGCAGCGGCGCGCTGACCTTCGGCGTGCCGACCTCGCCGGGCGTGCCCAAGGCGCTGGCCGACCTGACGTTGACCCTGCCCTACAACGATTTCGACGCCGCCACCGCGCTGTTCGACGAGTGCGGCGGCGACATCGCCGGGCTGATCGTCGAGCCGGTGGTCGGCAACGCCAACTGCCTGCCGCCGCGCGAAGGCTTCCTGCAGCACCTGCGCGAGCTGTGCACGCGGCACGGCGCGCTGCTGATCTTCGACGAGGTGATGACCGGCTTCCGGGTCGCCCTCGGCGGCGCGCAGGCGCGCTACGGCGTGACCGCCGACCTGGTGACGTTCGGCAAGGTCATCGGCGGCGGCATGCCGGTGGGCGCCTACGGCGGCCGGCGCGAGCTGATGTCGCAGGTCGCGCCCGCCGGCCCGGTCTACCAGGCCGGCACGCTCAGCGGCAACCCGGTGGCGATGGCGGCGGGCCTGGCGATGCTGGAGCTGGTGCAGGCGCCGGACTTCCACGCCGGACTCGAGCGCCGCACCAACGCGCTGTGCGACGGCCTGGAAGCCGCCGCAGGCGAGGCCGGCGTGCCGCTGACCACCAACCGCGTCGGCGCGATGTTCGGCCTGTTCTTCCTGCCCGAAAAGGGCTCCTCATCCGGCCCTGCGGGCCACCTTCTCCCCGCCAAGCGGGGAGAAGGCGGACCGGAGCAGCCTTCGGCTGCGGCGTTTCACAAGGTCGACACCTACGCGCAGGCGGTGGCCTGCGACACCGCCGCGTTCAACCGCTTCTTCCACGCCATGCTCGAGCGCGGCGTGTACCTGGCGCCGTCGGCGTTCGAGGCCGGCTTCATGTCCTCGGCGCACGACGAGGCGGTGATCGAACGGACCCTGGCCGCGGCGCGCGAGGCGTTCCGGGCGGTGCAGGCGTGAGCGGCGCGCCGGCCGTCGTCCTGTTCGACCTGGACGGCGTGCTGGCGCACTACGACCATGCGCCGCGCCTGCGACTGCTGGCGCAGCGCTGCGGCGCCGGCGTCGAAGCGGTATCGCAGGCACTGTTCGAGTCCGGGCTGGAGCACGACGCCGACCTCGGCCTGCACGACGCGCAGGGCCAGGTCGACGAGCTGGCGCGCCGGCTGGGCGTGCCGGTCTCGCTCGAGGACTGCGTGGCGGCGCGGCGGGCGTCGATGCGCGCGGACGCCGCGGTGCTGGCGCTCGCGGCGCGCATCGCGCGGCGCGCGCGGATCGCGATCCTGACCAACAACAACCTGCTGCTGCGCGACCACCTGCCGGCGATCTGCCCGCCGCTGTTCCCGCTGTTCGAGGGCCGGGTGTTCTGCTCGGCGCAGTACCGACTCGCGAAGCCCGACCCGGCGATCTTCCTGCGCTGCCTGGCCGAATTCGGCGTTGCGCCCGCGCAGGCCTTCTTCATCGACGACAAGCGCGAGAACGCCGACGGCGCGCGCCGGGCCGGGTTGCGCGCGCACCACTACCGCGGCCTGGCGGCGTTGCAGGACGATCTGCGCGAAGCCGGTTTCCCGGAGGACTGACCCGATGCGCTTCGAAACCCTCGCCATCCACGCCGGCGGCGAAGCCGACGCCGCCACCGGCGCGGTCGCGCCGCCGATCCACCTCTCGACCACCTTCGAGCACGGGCCGGCGGCCGAGCGCGTCGCCGGCTACGAGTACCAGCGCGAAGGCAACCCGACCAACGACCGCCTGCGCGAAGCGATCGCGGCGCTCGAGGGCGGCGCTGCGGCGCTGGCGCTTTCCTCCGGGATGGCGGCCGCGAGCACGCTGCTCGAGTCGCTGCCGCCGGGGGCGCGCATCGCGATCCCCGACGACTGCTATGTCGGCGTGCGCAAGCTGGCCGCCGAATTCCTGCCCGAGCGCGGCATCGCGGTCGCCCGCCTCGACATGACCGACCTCGACGCGGTGCGCGCGGCCTGCGAGGGCGGCCTCGACCTGCTGTGGATCGAGACGCCGTCCAATCCGCTGATGAAGGTCTGCGACATCGCCGCACTCGCCGCGATCGCGCACCGGCACGGCGCACTGCTCGCCTGCGACAACACCTTCGCCTCGCCCGCGTTGCAGCAGCCGCTGGCGCTGGGCGCCGACATCGCCATGCACTCGACGACGAAGTACTTCGGCGGCCACAGCGACGTGCTCGGCGGAGCGCTGGCGTTCGCGCGCCGCGACGACTTCTTCGAGCGCGTCGCGCACCGGCTGCACATCACCGGCGCGGTGCTGGCGCCGTTCAGCGCCTGGCTGACCCTGCGCGGCTGCCGCTCGCTGCCGGCGCGGATGGCGATGCACTGCGCGAACGCGCGCCGGGTCGCGGCGTTCCTCGAAGGGCAGCCGCAGGTCGCGCGCGTCCACTACCCCGGATTGGCGTCGCATCCGGGCCATGCGATCGCCGCGCGGCAGATGCGCGACTTCGGCGGCATGCTCAGCGTGCAGCTGCATGGCGGCCGCGAGGCGGCGCTGGCGGTGGCGGGCGCCCTGCGGCTGTTCACCAACGCCACTTCGCTGGGCGGCTGCGAGTCGCTGGTCGAGCACCGCGCCTCGGTGGAAGGCGCGAACCCGACCTCGCCGCAGGACCTGCTGCGGATGTCGGTGGGGCTCGAACATCCCGACGACCTGCTCGCCGACCTCGGGCAGGCCCTGCGCGCGATCTGAATCGTCCTTCTGAATCGCCTTGTCGCCTTCGCTCTCGTGGGAGCGACTGAAGTCGCGACCGGCATCCTGCGACTCGGCGGGTCGCGACTCCCGTCGCTCCTACAAGGGGGCCTCGCCCCGTCAGGTCGCGAAGGCCCGCAGCGCCGTGCGCAGCCGCGCCAGGCCCTCGACGACGTCGGCATCGGTGAGGCTGAGCGGCGGCACGAAGCGCAGCACGTCCGGGCCGGCCTGCAACAGCAGCAGGCCGGCGGCGGCGGCGTGGTCGAGGACCTCGCCCGCGCGCCCGGCATGCCGCGGCTTCAGCGCGGCGCCGAGCATCAGCCCGCGGCCGCGCACTTCCGCGAACAGGCCCAGCTCCGCGTCGAGCTTCGCCAGGCCCTCGCGCAGCGCGGCCGACTGCCGCGCCACGTTGGCCGCGATCTCGTGCGAGCCGAGCTTGCGCAGCGCCACCCGCGCCACCGCCGCGGCCAGCGGGTTGCCGCCGAAGGTGGTGCCGTGCGCACCGTACTGCATCGTCTCGGCGACCTTCGGCCCGGCCAGCAGCGCGCCGATCGGGAAGCCGCCGCCCAGCGCCTTGGCCAGGGTGACGATGTCCGGCACCACGCCGTCCTGCCAGTGCGCGAACAGCGTGCCGGTGCGGCCCATGCCGCACTGGATCTCGTCGAGCACGAGCAGCGCGTCGTGGCGGTCGCACAGCTCGCGCGCCGCGGCGAGGAAGCCGCGCGCGGCCGGTATCACCCCGCCCTCGCCCTGCACCGGCTCGACCAGCACCGCGGCGACGTCGCCTGCGGCCATCGCCGTCTCCAGCTGGACCAGGTCGTTGAAGTCGACGTAGCGGAAACCGCCGGGCAGCGGCTCGTAGCCTTCCTGGTACTTCGGCTGCGCGGTCGCGGTGACCGAGGCCAGGGTGCGGCCGTGGAAGCTGCCGCGGAAGGTGACGATCACCCGCTGCGCCGGCGGCCGCCCCTGCGCCGCAGCCCACTTGCGCACCAGCTTGATCGCCGCCTCGTTGGCCTCGGTGCCGGAGTTGCACAGGAACACCCGCTGCGCGAAGCGCGAGGCTTCGGCCAGTTCGGTGACCAGCCGCAGCGGCGGCTCGCTGTAGAACACGTTGCTGGTGTGCCAGAGCTTGCCGCCCTGCTCGACCAGCGCCGCGACCAGGTCGGGGTCGCCGTGGCCGAGCCCGCACACCGCGATGCCGGCGGAGAAGTCGACGTACTCCCGGCCCTCGCGGTCCCACAGGCGCGCGCCCCGGCCGCGCTCGAGCACGACCTCGCGCGGCCGGTACACCGGCAGCAGGTGGCGGCTGCCCGCGGCGATCAGCGCGGCGCTGCCGTCGCCGCCGGCGTCGCCGGGCTGGCGCGTCGCCATCACCAGGTCCCCGTGTTCGGCATCGATGCCCAGGGCTCGCGCGGCGGCAGGTGCCCGTCCTGCAGCAGTTCCACCGAGACGAGGTCCGGCGAGCGCACGAACGCCATGTGGCCGTCGCGCGGCGGGCGGCCGATCACGTAGCCCATCGACTGCAGGCGCTCGCAGGTGGCGTAGATGTCGTCGACGCGGAAGGCCAGGTGGCCGAAGTTGCGCGCGCTGCCGTAGTCCTCGTCCGAATCCCAGTTGTAGGTCAGTTCGATCTCCGCTTGCGGGGTCTCGTCCGCGGCGAGGAAGACCAGGGTGTACTTGCCCTTCTCGTTGTCCATGCGGCGCGTCTCCTTCAGGCCGAGGCCTTCGCAGAAGAAGCGCAGGGTGGCGTCGAGGTCGTGGACGCGGATCATGGTGTGCAGGTATTTCATCAGCTTCTCGAATGGTGGGGGCGCCCATGGGCGCGATTCGCGGGGGCACGGATGACGGCATGGCGCCTTCCGGGCGCCGCGGGGGTCAGTCCAGGAACAGGTCGGGCAGCAGCGGCTGCGACGGATCGGCCGCGTAGTGCGACAGGTCGGCGACGCCGGCCTCGCGCAGCACCTCGTCGTCGATGAGGAAGCGGCCGCTGAAACCGGCGGCAGGCCTGGACAGGATGGCATGCGCGGCGTCGGCCAGGATCTCCGGGCGGCGCCCGTTGGCGCGGCTCACGCCCGGGATCATGTTCAGCGCGTCGGTGGCGATCAGCGTGCGCGGCCACAGCCCGTTCACCGCCACGCCGCGCGGCCCGAATTCGCCGGCCAGGCCCAGGGTCACGAAGCTCATGCCCATCTTGGCCAGGGTGTAGCCGGTGTGCGGCGCCCACCACTTCGGGTCCAGCGACGGCGGCGGGCACAGGGTGAGGATGTGCGGGTTGGGCGCGGCCAGCAGGTGCGGCAGGCAGGCCTGCGCGCACAGGAAGCTGCCGCGCGCGTTGACCTGCTGCATCAGGTCGAAGCGTTTCATCGGCGTGTCCAGCGCGCCGCGCAGCCAGATCGCGCTGGCGTTGTTGACCAGGATGTCGATGCCGCCGAAGGCATCGACCGTGGCGGCCACGGCGGCGCGAACCTGGTCCTCCTCGCGGATGTCGCAGCGCAGTGCCAGCCCCTGCCCGCCGGCGTCGTCGACCGCCTGCGCCGCGGTGTGGATGGTGCCGGGCAGCTTCGGGTTGGGCACCTCCGACTTGGCCGCGATCGCGACGTTGGCGCCGTCGCGCGCCGCGCGCACGGCGATGGCCAGGCCGATGCCGCGCGAGGCGCCGGTGATGAACAGGGTCTTGCCTTGGAGAGCCGGCATTGGGGATTCGGGATTCGGGATGGCGAAAGCCTACTCCGCCGCGGCCCGCCGCGGCACCGCGGTCCCGGACCCATGATCTCCGATTCCGGTCGTCAAGGCTTCGGTCCCTGCCCCTCGTTGTCCTCCCACTTCAGGATCCGGCGGGTGAGGAAGCGGTAGGCCGGCTTGCCGGTGGCGAACCAGGCCTCGCGCAGCCACGAGGTGCGCTTGAGGATGCGCCGCTCGACCGGGGTGATCGACTGCGGGCAGTAGGTGCGCTTGTGCTTGAGCAGGTGGCGCAGGTCCTCGCGCGCCAGCAGGCGCATGAAGCGCGAGCGCGGGTTGCCGGTGACGGCGAGCTGGAAATCGACCAGCGCCGGACTGCCGTCGGCCAGCACCAGCCAGTTGGCCTCCTTGGCCAGGTCGTTGTGGGCGATGCCGCGCCGGTGCAGGCGCTGCAGCAGCCGGTGCGCGTCGCGGAAATAGGCGAGGTCGCCGCGCGGGGGGCGCTGGTACATCGCCGCGCCCTCGAGGTAGCTGCGGTCGAGGATGCGGCCGTCCCAGCCGAGCAGCTGCGGCATCGCCGCCAGCCCTTCCACGCGCCGCAGCCCGCGCGCCTCGCGCCGCGCCAGCCACCACGCCGGCAGCCGCAGCCACCACGGGACGTAGCGCAGGTCGCGGCGGACGAACACGCCGGCGGCATCGCGCATCAGCGAGATGCGGCCGAAGCTGTCGGATTTGAGGGCCTGGATTTCGACGGCGTCGCGGGGCATCGCTTCATTCTAGGGCCGTGATTGGTGATTGGTGATTCGTATAAGGGTCGGGGCTGACGGGCGGACAGCTACGGGTTGCCGGCTGCGGGTCGTCTTCGCCAGGGGCAAGTCCCGGTCAATCGGGAATCACCAATCGCCGCTCCCCCGTACAATCCCCCGATGCCGAACGGATGGTTCGAACAACTCGTCGCCTGGATCGGCGTCCATCCGTACGCGGCGGGCGGGGTGATCTTCGCGATCGCCTTCTGCGACGCGGTGATTGTGCTGGGCGCGATCGTGCCGGCGCTGCCGCTGCTGTTCGCGATCGGCGTGCTGATCGGGCTGGGCGAGCTCTCCGGGCCGTACGCGGTCGCCTGCGCGGCGCTGGGCGCGTTCGCCGGCGACGGCATCAGCTTCTGGATCGGCCATCGCTGGGGACCGCGGCTGCGCGCGGTGTGGCCGTTCGCCCGCTATCCGCAGCTGCTCGAGCGCGGCGAGGCGGTGTTCCGGCGCAACGCGGTCAAGGGCATCGTCGTGGCGCGCTACGTCGGGCCGATCCGGCCGTTCGTGCCGGCGGTCGCGGGCATCGCGCGGATGCCGCTGCGGCGCTACGTGCCGGCCAGCGCGTTCGCGGCGGTGAGCTGGGCGCTGCTGTTCCTCGTCCCCGGCTGGGTGCTGGGCCACGCCTACGACGCGGTCGCCGCGGTGGCCAACCGCCTGGCGCTGGCGATCGGCGGCCTGGCCGTCGCGCTGGCGATCGCCTGGGCGGCGGTGCTCTACACCTACCGCTGGTTCGCGCGCCACGCCGACTCGCTGCTGGCGCGCGCGCTGCGCTGGACCCGCGCGCACCCGCACCTGGGCCGCTACGCGGCGGCGATGATCGACCCCAACCGCCCGGAGTCGGCGTCGCTGCTGGTCCTGGCCGCATGCCTGCTCGCGATCGGCGTGGCCTGGTTCGCGCTGCTGGGCACCGTGGTGATGCGCAATGCGCCGCTGGCGCTGGACCTCGCCGTGTACGAGGCGATGCTGGCGCTGCGCAACCCGCTGGCCGACCGGCTGATGGCGGGACTGGCCTCGATCGGCGACACCGTGGTGCTCGCGCCGGCGGTCGCGCTGGCGATGGCGTGGCTGCTCTGGCGCAGGCGCTGGATGGCCGCCGCGCACTGGCTGGCGGCGCTGGCGTTCGGGCTGGCGCTCACGGCCGTGCTGGGCGCGGCGGTGGACATGCCCAATCCGCCGACCGCGCCGCGCGGCTTCGGTTTCCCTTCGATCTCGGTGACGATGACGACCATCACCTTCGGCTTCTTCGCCGTGCTGGTCGCGCGCGAGATGCCGGGGCGGAAGCGGGTGTGGCCGTACGTGGTCGGCGGCGCGGTGGCGGCGGTGCTCGGCTTCGCGCGGCTGTACCTGGGCGCGCACTGGCTCAGCGACGTGGTCGGCGGGATGCTGTTCGGCATCGTCTGGCTGCTGGTGCTGGGCATCGCCTACCGGCGCCACGTCGCGCGCTCGTTCTGGATGCGGCCGCCGGCGCTGGTGTTCTACGTCACGTTCCTGGTCGCCGCGCTGTGGCATGCGCCGCGCGCGGTCGACACGCTGCTGGCGCGCTTCACGGCGCCGGAGCCGACGCTGTCGATGCGGATCGACGACTGGTGGCGGCGCGGCTGGTCCACGCTGCCCGCGCAGCGCAAGGAACACGACGCCAGCCAGCGCTGGCCGCTGGACGTGCAGGTCGCGGGCCCGCTGGAGCCGCTGCAGCGCCGCCTGCAGGCCAACGGCTGGGGCGTGCAGCCGCAGGCCGACTGGCTGGCGACGCTCGGGCTGCTCGACGACGACGTCCCGCCCGAACGGCAGCCGGTGCTGCCCGCCACGCTCGACACCGAGGCCGAGGCCCTGCTGCTGCGCCGTCCCGGCGACCACCCCGGCGAGGCCAAGGTGCTGCGCCTGTGGCGCGCGCCCGCGCGGCTGGCCGACGGCACGCCGCTGTGGGTGGGCACCACCCAGGTGCTGCACTGGTCCGAGCCGTTCGGCCTGTTCGGGCTGTGGCTGCCGGACCGCGACACCGGCGTCGCCCACGACGACGTGCGCGAGGCGATGGCCGGCCTCGACGTCGCGCAGGCGCCGCATCCGCAAACCGGGGTGCCGGTGCTGCGCATCCGCATCCCCGCCGACGCTCAGGACATCATCCCCAGCAACTGATCCAGCCGCGCGTGGGGATCGTCGTCCTGCAGCAGCGACTGCCGCTGCGCATCCGACAGCGGCAGCAGCTCGGCCAGCCGCCAGCCGATCCAGGCCGCGTCGTCCAGGCGCGACGCGGGCGCGCCGGCGTGCTCGCCGCCGACCTGGGCGAGGATGCGCTCGAGCACCATCGCCAGCAGGCCGTGCTGCGGGCGCAGCTCGTCCACGTCGGTGTCGTCGCGCCAGCGCACGTCGGCCACCACCAGGCCGTTGTCGCGCACCCGCGTGCGGTCGACGTGGAAGCGGCGCGCGCCGCGAACGCGCAGCGTGAGCAGGCCGTCGTCGGTGCCGAAATCCTCGATCAGCGCCTCGGTGCCGAACGCCGCAGGGGTGGCCGGCGCGCCGGCCTCCTCGCCGTCGAGGATCAGGCAGACGCCGAAGCCGGCCCCGCTGCGGCCGCATTCGCGCACCAGGTCGAGGTAGCGCGGCTCGAACACGCGCAGGCCCAGCGCCGCGCCGGGGAGCAGCACGGTGTGGAGCGGGAACAGCGGGAGCTGCTGGGCGGGCACAGGGCGAGAGGCTAGCGCAGGCGGCGTCGCCATCGCGTCTGCGGCAGCGCCGCCGCGGGAGCGACGGAAGTCGCGACCTGCAGCAGTCGCGACTTCCGTCGCTCCCACACCGGGCATGACGGGATCGTCGCGACTTCCGTCGCTTTCGCAGGGCGGATCGAGCCGACAGCGCGGTTCCGGGGCCCGGCCTACCGCAGCGCCGCAAGGAACCGCCGCGGCGCGCCGTCGAAGCCGCCGTTGGACATGAACACGACGTGGTCGCCGTCGCGCACGCGCACGCGCAGCGCCTCGACCAGGGCGTCGACGTCCGGCAGGGCGATGCCCTCGCCGCGCAGCGCGGCCACCACCTTGCCCGCGTCCCAGGCCAGCTCCGGCCGATGCAGGAATGCCACCACGTCGGCCCCGTCCAGCGACGGCGCCAGCGCGTCGGCGTGCGCGCCCAGCCGCATCGAGTTGCTGCGCGGCTCCATCGCCACCACGATCCGCGCGTCGCCGACCTTCGCGCGCAGGCCGGCCAGCGTGGTCGCGATCGCGGTGGGATGGTGCGCGAAGTCGTCGTACACGGTGACGCCGCGCGCGTCGCCGAGCACCTCCAGCCTGCGCTTGACGCTGCGGAAGCGCGCGAGCGCCGGCAGCACCGCCGCCACGTCGACGCCGGCCGCGTGGCAGGTGGCGAGCGCGGCGAGCGCGTTCATCACGTTGTGGCGCCCGACCAGCGGCCAGCGCACGCTGCCGACCTCGGCGCCGGCGTGCAGCACGGCGAACTCGCTGCCGTCCGCCACGACCAGCCGCGCGCTCCAGTCGAACGGCCGGCCACCGATGGCGGCCTGCGCGTCGAGGCCGAAGGTCTCCACCGGCGTCCAGCGGCCCATCGCCAGCACCTCGGCCAGGCGCGCGTCCTCGCCGTTGACGACGAGCCGCCCGCGGCCCGGCACGGTGCGCACCAGGTGGTGGAACTGGCGCTGGATCGCGGCCACGTCCGGGAAGATGTCGGCGTGGTCGAACTCGAGGTTGTTGAGGATCGCCACCAGCGGCCGGTAGTGGACGAACTTGCTGCGCTTGTCGAAGAACGCGGTGTCGTATTCGTCGGCCTCGACGACGAACTCGCGTCCTGCGCCCACGCGCGCGGAGACTCCGAAGTCCTCGGCGACGCCGCCCACCAGGAATCCCGGCTCGCGCCCGGCCGCGTCCAGCAAAAAGGCCAGGATCGTCGTGGTCGTGGTCTTGCCGTGGGTGCCGGCGACCGCCAGCGTGTCGCGCCCGGGCCGCACGTGGTCCGGCAGCCTTGGGGGGCGGGTGGTTTTGCGGCGGCGGGCTTCCACCACGTCCCCCCCCGCCGCGTTGCCGCGCGACAAGGCGTTGCCGATGACGATCTCGTCGCAATCGGGCGAGATGTTGCCGGGCGCATAGCCCTGCTTCAGGCCGATGCCGAGGGTCTCGAGCTGGGTCGACATCGGCGGGTAGATCGCCTGGTCGCTGCCCTCGACCTCGTGGCCCAGCTCGCGCGCGAGCGCTGCGACGCCGCCCATGAAGGTCCCGGCGATTCCAAGAATATGAAACTTCAAGACAAGGCGCCTCTCAACGATTGCGACGCGGCTCGACGAAGCGGCTCCCGCACGGCACGTGCTCCCCCTCTCCCGCGCGCGGGAGAGGGATGGGGTGAGGGAGCCCCCGGTCGCGGCTCGCTCGAACGAAGCAAAAGCATACGTCCATGGATCCCCGCCTTCGCGGGGATGACAGCGGAAAGGCGGACGCGGTCGAAAAAGGGAATCGCCGCAAGCCGACCCGGGACCGAAAGCGCCCTCATCCGTCCCCGGCCAGGGCATTCGAGGGCAGGCTCTTCGGCACCTTCTCCCGCAAACGGGAGAAGGGCGCCTTCTGGAAGTCCGAACAGTCCGGCAAGATCGTGTTTCCGAAACCCGGCGAACCGGGCTCAGCCGACCGCCTTCTCCGGCGCGATCGCCTCGACGATGCGGTTGAACACCTCGTCCAGCGAGCCCACGCCGTCGACCACGGTGAGCTGGCCGTGCCGGCGGTAGAAGTCGACCACCGGCGCGGTCTGCTCGTCGTACACACGCAGCCGCGTGCGCACCGACTCCGGCGAATCGTCGGCGCGGCCCTCGGCCTTGGCGCGGCCGGCGATGCGCTCGACCAGCAGCTCCACCGGCACCTCGAGCTGCACCGCGTAGTCCATCGGCTGGCCGATGCGGCCCAGCAGCGCGTCCAGCGCGTCGGCCTGGGCCAGGTTGCGCGGGTAGCCGTCGAGGATGAAGCCGCCGCGCGTGTCGGCGCGCGAGAAGCGGTCCTCGAGCATGCCCAGCAGGATGGCGTCGGAGACCAGCTCGCCGCGCGCCATCACCTCCTTGGCCTGCAGCCCCAGCGGGCTGCCGGCGGCGACCTCGGCGCGCAGCAGGTCGCCGGTGGAGATGTGCGGGACCTGGAGGTGGTCCTTCAGGCGCGCGGCCTGCGTTCCCTTGCCCGAACCCGGCGCACCCAGAAGTACCAGTCGCATCGATCGCTCCGAACGCTGAAATGACGGCGCGCCGCGGGGCGTAAACTGCCCCGGCCACGGCGCGAACCGCGCCACTTTACCGTATCCCGGCCCCCCGGCCCGAACCCGGAACCGCCCCCATGCCACAGGGAACCCTGCTGTACGCCCAGAGCGGCGGCGTCACCGCCGTCATCAACGCCACCGCCTCGGCGGTGATCGCCCGCGCCCGCGCCCGCAAGGTCCGGGTGCTGGCCGCGCGCAACGGCATCCTCGGCGCGCTGCGCGAGGAACTCGTCGACACCGCGAAGGAATCGCCCGCCGCGATCCGGGCGCTGGCCCACACGCCCGGGGGCGCGTTCGGCTCGTGCCGGGTCAAGCTCAAGTCGCTGGAGGCCGACCGCGCCAGGTACGAGCGCCTGCTGGAGGTGTTCCGCGCCCACGACGTGCGCTACTTCCTCTACAACGGTGGAAACGATTCCGCCGACACCGCCAACAAGGTCTCCAGGCTGGCGGCGGAGTTCGGCTACCCGCTCACCTGCGTCGGCGTGCCCAAGACGGTCGACAACGACCTGGCGGTGACCGACTGCTGCCCGGGCTTCGGCTCGGCGGCCAAGTACACCGCGGTGTCGGTGCGCGAGTGCGCGCTGGACGTCGCGGCGATGGCCGAGACCTCGACCAAGGTCTTCGTCTACGAGGCGATGGGCCGCCACGCCGGCTGGCTGGCCGCCGCCGCGGGCCTGGCCGGCAAGGGCCCGGACGAGGCGCCGCACCTGATCCTGTTCCCCGAGCGGCCGTACGACGAGGCCGACTTCATCGCCCGGGTGAAGCAGGTGGTCGACCGCGTCGGCTACTGCGTGGTGGTCGCCAGCGAGGGCATCCGCGGCGCCGACGGCCGCTTCGTCGCCGACATGGGCACGGTCGATTCCTTCGGCCACACCCAGCTCGGCGGCGTGTCCTCGTTCCTCGCCGGCCGGGTCAAGGACCGGCTGGGCCTGAAGGTGCACTGGACGCTGCCCGACTACCTGCAGCGCTCGGCGCGGCACCTGGCCTCGAAGACCGACCTCGCCCAGGCCCTGGCCGTCGGCAAGGCCGCGGTGGACTACGCGCTGGCTGGCCGCAACGCGACGATGCCGGTGATCGAACGCACGTCCAGCAGGCCCTATCGGTGGAAGATCGCGCCCGCGCCGCTCGACGAGGTCGCCAACCACGAGAAGAAGATGCCGGCGAACTTCATCCGCAAGGATGGCCACGGCATCACCGCCGCCGCGCGCGCCTACCTCGAGCCGCTGGTCCGCGGCGAGGCGCCGCCGCCCTACGGCAGCGACGGCATCCCGAAGTACGTCGAGCTGAGGAACGTGCTGGTGAAGCGGAAGCTCGCGGCATGGACCGGCTGAAGCGACGCAACGCCGCGCGACGCGGCCGCGACGGACGCCGCCGCGATGGATGACGCCTTCCGCGGCCTGCACCGCGCGATCGTGCTGGACGACGCCGACCCGCAGCGGGAACGTCGGCTGCGCATCTCGGTGCCCGCGCTGGACGACGTGCCCGCCGCCTGGGCGGCCGCCTGCATGCCGGCCGGGCAGGAGAACGTGCCCGCGATCGGCGACATCGTCTGGGTGATGTTCGAGGCCGGCGATCCCGGACGACCGGTCTGGCTGGGCGTGCTGCCCGCAAGCCGGTCCTGACCTCGCGCCGGGCTCCCGTCCTTCGATGCGCCTGTGGTCGCTGCACCCGCGCTACCTCGACCCGCCCGGACTGGTCGCCGCCTGGCGCGAGGGGCTGCTGGCGCGCGCGGTGCTGCGAGGACGGACCCGCGGCTACGCGCACCACCCGCAGCTCGAGCGCTTCCGCGCGCACCCCGCGCCGCGGCTGGCGATCAACGCCTGGCTCGCCGGCATCCATGACGAGGCGACGGCACGCGGATATTCGTTCGACCGGGGCAAGGCCGGCCCGCGCCGCCCCGTCGAACCGATCGCGGTGACGCGCGGCCAGCTCGACTTCGAATGGCGGCACCTGCTCGCCAAGCTCGCCGTGCGCGATGCGGCGGCGTTCGCGCGCTGGGCGCCGCTGCGCAGGTCCGGATGCCATCCGCTCTTCCGTCCGTGCGCCGGGCCGATCGCGGACTGGGAGCGCGGCGCACCGGGCCGATGACGCGCGTGCCGGGCGCGGTGGTCGCCCGCCGCGGCCGGACGCGCGACCCGATTCCGGAGCGCCGCGACGGGGATCGCGCACGAAGACCGTCCCTTTCGGGCCGCCGGTCCGGTTTGCTTGGGAGCAGCGCGAAATTCCGCGCGCAAAACAGGGTTTCCCCCAGAACAGGTCGATCCCGGGGATGACGTAGCGTACGGACCGGATCGGGGGATCCGACCAACGCCGGATCCGAGGGAGCACCATGCGATTCAAGCCGAAACACCTGCTGCCGCTGTCGCTGCTGTCGGCAGCCCTGGTCCAGAGTCCCGCCGTCGCGCGCACGCCCGCGGCGGCGCCCGCAACCCCGGAGGCGGCGAGCGCGGCCGCACTCGCGTCCCTGGCCGGGGACAGGCGGCAGTACGCGGAATTCTTCCGCCGGGCGTATGCCCGCTATCCGTCGCTGCCGAAAGGCTCGCTGGAGGCGATCGCCTACGCGCAGACCGGCTGGCGCCACGTGCGGCCGCTGGCCGAGGACGCGGCGGCGCCGCGGGACCGGCACATGCCGGCCGCCTACGGGGTGATGGGACTCTACGGCGGCCAGGGCTTCGCCGACCAGGTCGGCGAAGGCGCGCGCCTGCTCGGCGCCACGCGCACGCTGGTGATCGAGGATCCGGAGACCAACATCCTGGCCGGCGCGGCGCTGCTCGATCGCGCCTTCGGACGGATCCGGGGCGAGGCGGGCATCGCCGGCAACCGCGACGCGGCATTCGCCGTCGCGCTGCAGCGGTACGCCGGATTCGGTCCCGGCAACGGCAACGTCCGCTCCTACGCGCGGCAGAGCTTCGCCTACACCGTGCTCGACAGCCTCCGCACCGGCGTGCGCGGGGACGGCGTGGCGGTGCCCAGGGAAACGGTCAACCTGCGCCGGGCGTTTCCCGACGACCGCCTGCGCCTGCTGCAGGCCCCGGCGCTGGCCGTGGATGCCGGACGTGACACCGTCCGGATCGACGGCTCCGCGCAGGCGCGGCGGCAGGCCGCCACGCCCCGGACCGACGCCGCCCCGCGGGCGTCGGCGCAGGCCGGCGACTTCGGCGAGGCGATCTGGAATCCCGCCAGCCCGAGCAACTACAGCACCGCCGGCAACAGCGACACCGCGGTGATCCTGCACACCATGGAAGGCTCCTACGCGGGCGCCATCGCCTGGTTCCAGAATCCCTCGGCGCAGGTGTCCGCGCACTACCTCGTCCGCAAGTCCGACGGCCAGATCACGCAGATGGTGCGCGAGCAGCACCAGGCCTGGCACGCGGCGTACCACAACTACTACACGATCGGCATCGAGCACGAAGGCTATGCCAGCGATCCCGGCAACTGGTCCGCGGCCATGGTCAACGCATCGGCGCGGCTGACCGCCAGCATCTGCGCGCGCCGCGGCGTGGACTGCGCCTCCGCCTGGCAGGGACCGGGCTACGACTACTGGCACGTCGTGCCCGACAGCGTGCGCGTGAAGGGCCACGGCATGCTCACCGGCAACCAGAACCGCTACGACCCCGGCAAGTACTTCCCGTGGGCCGACTACTACGGGCTGATCAACGGCGGCGCGCCGCCGCCGGCGAGCACGCGCTACTGGGTGGACACGTTCTCCAACGCACCCGGCTACGGATCGGCGACCAGCACCGTGCAGACCGGCACGCTGTATGCGGGCACCAACTATGTCTACTGCAAGACCTGGAGCCGCGAGGTACGCGACGGCGGCTCGTTCAACCACTGGTGGCTGAAGACCGACCTGGACGTCGGCCCGGCCGGCCAATGGGTCTCGGCCTACTACCTGGACCGCTGGGGCAACGACGAGGCGCGCGACAACGACGGCTACGACCTGCCGCGCTGCGAGGTGCTGCCGTACGGCGAGATCGCGAAGAAGTACTACGCCATGGGCGGCGTGCGCAGCCTGCTGGGCGGGCCGAAGCTGGCGGAGATGGCCGCGCAGCAAGGCGGGCGCTTCCAGCAGTTCGACAACGGCATCATCCTGTGGCACGCCGGCAGCGGCGCGTTCTCCATCCACGGCGACATCCTGGCGCACTTCCAGGCGACCGGCAGCGAGACCGGGTGGGGCTTCGCGCTGATGGACGAGGCCGCGGCCGCGAAGTCGCCGGCTTCGGGGCAGGCGGGGCGCTTCCAGTACTTCCAGCGCGGCCTGTTCCTGTGGACGGCCGCGACCGGCGCGCACGCGCTGCACGGCGCGATCCTCGACCACTTCGAGGACACCGGACGGGAAGCGAAGCACGGCTATCCGACCGGCGACGAGCAGGCCTACGGCAGCGACGGCCGCAAGCAGTCCTTCGAGAAGGCGACCTTCTACTGGACGCCCGCGCGCGGCTTCTGTGTGTACTAGCCTCCGGAGACTCTGGGAACTTCTTGCTTGCCCGGTCGGCGGGTGGGGCGGTGGGAAGGCGAAAAGCGGACCGGTGGCGAGCCCGCCACCGGCGCCGACGGCCCTTGTCAGGCCGGCCTCCGGCCGGCGGGGGCCAGGAACGGACGCAGTTCCTGGATCGAGATGTCGTTCGCGAGCCCGGACATCAACTGCCCGAGATCCTGGCCGCGATGGTTGTAGCGATAGCAGGCCTCGGACAGATACAGGTGGAAGTACTGCCGTGGCAGGCAGCGATAGGCGCGCAACCGGCGCCTGGCGTAGCTCCAGAATCCGCAGATGCCCGGGATCCGCTCGCACAGGGCCGGCCGGCGCTCCTCCCTGGGGATCATCACGTGCCGCCCCCTGACCTCCAGCGCGACGTAGGCCCGCCAGGCATCGGTGTAGTACAGCGCGCCGCCGTGGGCGTGCGCCTCGATGCCGCGCATGATCGACGGGCGGTCGTGCGGATGGACCGCCATCGCCTCGACGCGCCCGTCGCGCCTCGCCAGCCCGAACACGATCCGTTCGTCCGGCGTTCCACCCCTCGCGGTTTCGCCGGCGTCGCCGGATGCGATGGCGCGCCCGGTTGCCGGGCGCGCGAATTCGGACCGGACGCAGCAGGCGCGCAGGAGTCGATAGAAGCGTTCGCGCGAGATCGCGCTGGCGGCGCTCCCGACGGACTGGCGATGGCAGGGCACGCCGAGCACGAACAATTCCAGCAACCGCTGCTTCGTCGCCGCGGGAAGCCGTACCGAGTCCCACGCCGACGTCCAGCTGAAGCGCCGCCCGCAGGCGCTGCACTTCAGCCTGCCGTCGTTCAATCGATAGTGCCGGCTGCCCGCGCAGCCCGGACATCGCTTCATCATCGACTCCGGAGATTCGCCGGCCCGCGCGGGCGCCGATGCGGGGAGGCCGCGCGCGTCCGCGCACCGCATCGCGCGCGCTGCGCGGATGGCCGCGATGCGCCGTCGTCCGGTACGGTGTCGCGCGCGAAGGCGCAACATCCGCCGACGGGCGCGCTGCTAGACTCGCGGCGGGTGGCCCATCGCCTCCCGTCGTTTCCTGAACAAGGCGAAACGCGGGGAAGGGAGACGGCCACTCGACATTTGGGAGCCCCTTCCCCGCGCTTCTGCACTCTTCATTCGCGATAGGGCGACGGAACAGGACATGCCGCGGACACAAGCCGACCAGAAACCGTTCGCCGCGCCCGGCCGTCCGGCTCCCGCGCCCGGCGCCGCCGCTCCAGACGCGGCCACGGCGCCGGAAACCGTCACCCAGCTGCTCGCCGCCGCCGATACCGGCGATGCCGGCGCCTGGCACCGGATCTACGCCTTGCTCTACGACGACCTGCACCGCATCGCGCGGTCCCAGATCCGCCAGCAGGCGGGATCGGGGCTGTCGCCGACGTCGTTGATCAGCGAAACCTGGCTCAAGCTGGCCGGCGCGGAGTTCGACGTCCGGAGCCGGCGCCACCTCACCTCGCTGATCGCGCGCGCGATGCGGTTCGTGCTGCTCGACGAGGCGCGCCGGGTGCTGGCCGACAAGCGGCACGCGGCCGCGGGCATCACGTCGCTGGACGACGAACTCGCCGATCCGGGCGCCGAGGACCGCCTGGAACAGCTGCTTGCCCTCGGCCGGGCGCTGGACGACCTGGCGGGCATCGACGAGCGCCTGGCGCGGGTGGTCGAGCTGCGCTACTTCGGCGGCCTGACCGAAGAGGAGGTCGCCGGCACGCTCGACCTCAACGTGCGCACGATCCGCCGCGACTGGCGGCGCGCGCGCGCCTACCTGCTCGATCGCCTGGGCGGGGACGGTCGCACCATCGCGATATGAGCCCGCACGCGGGTCGAGGTGTTGCGCGCTACGGCTTGCCCGCGCGCTTCCAGGCTTCCACCTGTTCCCTGATGAACGCCTTGGCGCTGTCCGACGCGCTGTTGTAACTGATGCTGTCCGGCTTGCCGGCGTCGAGCACCTTGTGCAGTTTCTGTTCCACCAGGTATTGCAGCGCGTTCTGTGTCGTTGCGCCGGGGCCGCTGGAAGGCTTGAACTCGTGGTTCGATGCGAGGTGGTTGATGAACTTGACCGCGTCTTCCTGCGACAGCCCCAGCTCCGTGGTGTACTGCTGCAGCAGCGAAACCGCGCTCTTGCCACTGGAAGTGGTGTTGATCAGCTGCTCGGCGGCCTTCCCGGAATAGCCAAGGCCCTCCAGGAACGCCTTGGCCTCGGGGGTTTCGTGCTTGTTGGACTCGTTGACGGTATCCAGGTGCAGCCTGGCCAGTGCGGCAGCGGCGCTGATGGCACCGGCGACGACGGTCCCGACCCCGGTCACCGCAAGCACACCCGCCGCTGCGCTGATGCCGTTCAGCGCGGCGCCTCCCCACTCGCCGTTGCGAACGTCGTCCACCACGCCCTTCGCGGACAAGGCGGCGCCCACGCTGCCGAGCAACCTGCCGAGGGTGGCATTGCCCTTGCCCAGACCGTCGAGTGCCTGGTTCGTCACGTCGCCGCCCAGGACCGCCTTGCCCAGCGTCCCGAGCGTAGTGTTCAGCTCGTCCTGCGATACGCCCAGCGACGTGGCCAACCCTTCCTCTTTCGCCAGCGCCTCGAGCCTGGCCGAAAGCTGGCCCGGATCGGACACCTTGCCCACCTCGTGCTGCACATAGGCCAGGCCCAGCGAAGTCGCCACCACACTGGATCCCTCGCCACCACCGGCCAGCCAGTCGCGTGTCTCGACGAGCGACTTGCCGGCGGCCAGTTCCGGATGCTGGCCGAGCGCGACCGCCACCGCGGCCTGCGCCGTGGTCGACGAAAGCAGCTTCTCCACCTTCGACCGGGCCTCGCCCTCGGGCAACTGCGTGCGCAGTTGCTGGACGGCCGTCAACAGATCCTTGCCGCGCGTGACCAGCGCGTTCTGCGCTTCCACGCCCTCCGTGCCGAGATACTTCTTGATGGCACTCTCGATGGCCTGCGGAGAAGCGTTCGCTCCCAGGTTCTCGATGCACCAGGCTAATCCCGCGGCGTGCTTGGCGTACTCCTGGACCAACTGCGAGGTGTCTGCCTGGATCGACTCGACGGCATGGTCGAGCACGCCCTTCCCCGCGGAGGTCTTGTCCAGCTCGATGAGGAACGGCAAGCCTTCCAGCGCCGTAGCGGCATCCAGGCGCGAATTGCCGGCGGCGATCGCGGCAAGTTCCGGGTTGCCCTTGGCCAGGTCCAGGAGGTCCTGGATCAGCTGCGTGTCACCGGCCTTCTTCGCGACCGTCCCCATGCGCGCGAGCTGTTCCAGCAGGGCCTTGTTCTCGAACTCGGCGCCCGAGTTGTAGTTGGCGTCGGCCGCTGCCTGGATCTTCGGCAGCTGTTCGCGGATGAACCTGGCCGCAGCCTGCGGGTCGTCCGCGCCGACGGCGGCATCGGCCACCTTCTTGGCGGCATCGGCGATCGTCCGGAGGTTCTGTTCCTTCGCCGCGCCGGGATCGGCCCATGTCGCGGGGTCTTCCAGGTCTTTCAGCGATGCATCCACGGCGTCTCCCGTTTCCTTGCCGTCGAAGTCGACCGGGACGATGGAAGGACGCGATTGGCCCGAATCGGTCCGCCACACGGCGTCGAGCGTGACGGCATCGCCGGAGGCGGGCTGCGCCACGAAGCGCGTCGGATACTGCACGTCGAGCCGCACGGCCGCGCTTTCGAACGCGGCCTGCGTGCGGGTGACGTCGCCGCCCGCTTGGTACGCCTGCGTCGTCGCGCGATCGCTGGCAACCTGCAGCTTGGCGGTGGCGACATGCGCGGGATCCTGCTGGACGGAGCCGCCCTGAGTGGCGTTGGTGTAGGCGATGGCGTCGTCGGGGGTCTCGATGTCCGTCGTCTGCACCCGGGTATCGGCCTGGGTGTCGGCCCGGGTCTGGTCGAGCGCCCGCGGGGCATTCGCCTGGATGGTGGTGTCGCTCATGAAGACCTCCGGGATGCCTGCGCGCAGGCGTCTGGATGCAGGTTCGAGGCGCCGGATCGGCGTGCCGATCCGGAACGCCGGCGGCGGGACGATCCTCGCGAAGGCGTCGCATCGCGTCATCGCACGTCCCTGTGCTTCCTTTCGGGACGCAGGCGCCGATCAGGACACGCGCCGGCGTGCAATCGCGGGCCGGATCACTCGTTGGCGCGCACGACCTTGCCCGCGGCCCGCTTCGATGCCAGCGCGGCGAGCTTGCCGGCCACGCGCGCGGTCGATACCTGGTCCGGCGCCATGCGCATGCCGATGGCATGCGCCTGCTGCCAGTGCTCGCGGGCCGCGTCGAGCCGTCCCTGCGCCTGGGCGATGTCGCCGAGGGCTTCGTGGCAGTTGAAGCGATCGCCCTGGGCACTGAGGCTGTCCGGCGCCTGGTCGAACTCGCGCAGCATCGCTTCGAGCATCGCCTGCGCCGGGGCCAGCTTGTCCTGTTGCATGTACAGCTCGAGCAGGGTGTAGCGCGCGCCGCGCACGGCGTCGCTGGATTCGCCGCGCGCCTTCCCCAGCGCGGCGATCAACTGCCTGAGCTCCTGCTCGGCGCCCTCGTCGACCTGCCCGATGCGCAGCTTCGCCTTGACCAGGAACATCCTTGCCGAAAGCATCGGCAGGCCCTGGCGACGCCCGGTGCGCACCTGGCGTTCGAACAGGGACACCACCTCCTGCCAGGGGGCCTTCGCTTCCGGCGTTTCCGACGCCTTCACCGCCAGCGTCGCGGCCAGGTGCCCGATCGCGTCGAGCGTGCGCTGGTGGTCGGGCCCGTGCGCCTGCTGCATGATCGCCAGCGCGCGCCGCGCGCCCGCCACCGCCTCGTCGGACTTGCCGGTCTGGGAGTACACCCCGTCGATCACCATCGTCGCTTCGGCGACCTCCGGGTGCCCGGGGCCGAGCGCGGCGCGCAGGATCGCCTCGCCGCGCCGGGCCGACTGCAGCGCCGCGTCGACCTGTCCGCTCCAGAACTGCGAGTCGGCCAGCACCACCCAGGCCTTGCCGGTTTCCGGATGGTCCTCGCCCAGCAGCCGGCGCCGGCTTTCCAGCAGCGCGGTGGCGGTCTGTACCGCACGATCGTGCTGTTCCAGCACATTGAGCATGGCCACCAGCTGCGCGCGGGCGCCGTCTGCGACGACCGGCGAGCGGGTCGCCGCGAGCGCGCGGGCGCGTTCGAAATCGTGCATCGCGTCCTCGTAGCGCATGAACAGCTCGCGCCACTGGCCGCGCTGGATCAGCAGTTCCGCGAGCGGCGTCGGGTCGCGTGCGGCCATGGCCTCGGCACCGGCCATGGCCTGCGCCAGCGTGGCGCCGGCATCGTGGATCCGCGCCATGCCCCATTGCGCGCGCGCCAGTTCGACCTGCAGCATCAGGCGCGCCATGTCGCGATCGGGCGGCGGCACTTCGTCGATCCGCGCCAGTCCTGCTTCCGCGGTCCGGTACGCCTCCGGGTAGTGCGATTGCTCGTTGAGCAGGCGCGCGAAGGCCGCATCGATGGGCGCCATCTGGTCGGCGCGGCCGCCGGCCAGGCCGCGCGCTTCGGCCACCAGCTCCGCCGCGTGGCGATAGTCGCCGAGCGTGGTGTAGCTCCTGGCCAGCGCCGTCAGCATCAACCCGTAGGCGCCCGCTTCCGGCGCGCGCGCCGCCTCGCTCCGGCGCAGCTGCGTTTCGGCGCCGTGCAGCATGTCGCGCGACATCAGCGGCGTCTGGCCCAGGCTGCCCGTGGTCAGCATCTCGAACGAATCCTCGAACAGCCGGCGCATCGATCGCGCGACCTCGGCGTGCCGCTCCGCCTGCATCCTGGCTCCGTACAGCAGGCCGATGCCGATGCCGAGGCCGACCAGCCCGCAGGCCATCAGCGTGGTCGTCAGCCAGTTGCGGCGCAGGAACAGCCGCAGCCGGTAGCTCGAATCGTTCCTGCGCGCGGAAATCGGCCGGCGCTGCAGCCAGTACGACAGGTCGTCGCGCAGCTGCGCGACCGAGGAGTAGCGCTGCTCCGGGTCGGTCGCCACGCAGCGCGCGGCGATCCTGTCCAGGTCGCCCGAGAGCGCACGCCCGAGCGCGCGCGGCGTCGCCAGGCCGCGCAGCCGCGCCGCGTCGGCAGTGCCCTGGAGCGCGAGCCGGCTGGGCGACGGTGGCGACGGCGCATCGGTCGCGCGCGGCAGGCCGCGCATCGGCCAGGTCCCGCACAGCAGCTGGTACAGCACCGCGCCCAGCGCGTAGATGTCGGCGCGGACGCTGTAGCCGTCCGCGGGCACTTCCGGCGCGGTGTAGTCGAAGGTCATGGCCACCTGCCGGCGGCGCGCGGCGCGTCCCTGCGTGGCCAGCGACGACAGGCCGAAATCGAGCAGCACCGGGCGCCCGGCCTCGTCGACCAGGATGTTGGAAGGCTTGATGTCCGAATGCAGCGCGGCCTTGCCGTGCGCGTACGCCAGGCCGTCGCACAGCCGCATGAACAGCTCGATCCGCTCGCGGAGGCCGAGGCTGCGATGGTCGCACCAGTGGTCGATCGGCTCGCCCTGCACCAACTGCATCGCGAACCAGGGATACCCGTCGCGGTCGATGCCGCCGTCGAGCAGGGTGGCGATGTTCGGGTGCTCGAGCAGCGCCAGGGTGCGGCGCTCGTTGCGGATGGCCTCGGCCAGCGCCGGCGAGTCCACCTCGGTGCCGACGCACTTGAGCGCGACGACCTGCGAATACTGGCCGTCGGCGCGGCTGGCCCGGTAGACCGTCCCCATTCCCCCGGACCCGATGGCCGCCTCGATCCGCCACGGCCCGAGGACCGATCCGATCCGCCCGTCGGCAGGGGCATCGCCCCGCGCCTTCGCCGCGGGCTCCTCGTAGCCGGACAGGATCTCCTGCGGCGACCGCAGCAAGGGGCCGCGCAGCGCGTCGGCCTCGAGCAGCCGCACGAGTTCCGCGTGCAGTTCCGGATCGGCGGCGCTCAGCTCCGCCAGCGCCTTCGCGCGACGCCGCGGATCGAGCTCGGCGTACGCATCGAATGCCGCCAGGGCGCGCGCCTCAACGCTCGGCATGGTCCCTTCGCTCCATGATCGCCCATCCACCAACGGGAACCGCTGCAGGTCCGGTGGCGCAGGCACGCCATCGCGAGGCGCCGACGCGACCATAAGCCGCCGCCACGCATGCGTCCACGCCCGTTCCCCGGGAGCCGGCCTGGATCGACCGATCGCGCGACGGGCCGACCGCGCCCCGTCCATCGCACGCGCGCCGAACCGGCGAACCGGCGCAGCCCCGGCCGGGTGCCGCGGCTTCGCGCACGAGCGATTGCCGGCCAACGCCCTCCTTCACGTGCACGCGATGGAGTCCGTGGCCGATGTCCCGCTCGCGCGGCGATCCGCGCGAGCAGGGCGCGAGCCGGGAGCCCGCGCCTTCGCCGTCACGATCGCCGCGCGCCGGTCGCACGCGCTCAGCCGGATTCCCGTTCCAGGCCGAGGCTGTCCAGCAACGCCAGCGTTTCCCGGTCGAGCCGCGCCCGCAGCGCCCTCAGGCCTTCCTCGTAGCGGTGCTTGGCCTCGGCTTCCCCGGGCGTGTCGAAGTGGGGCTTGAGCTCGTTGAGCAGGCGCGGGATCTCCTCCCGGATATGGTCGACCTGCGCCCTGGCCAGGCGCTCGAGCTCGGACTCCTGCCGCTCGCTCAGTCCCGCCGCCTGGCCCAGCTCGGAGAGCCGCGCGCGCCACTGCTGGCCAACGCCCGTGTCCCGGGCGCGTTTCCCCTGCGCGGAGCCCGCGAGCGCGGAAGCCGTCAGCGTCGTGGCGTGCAGGTGCTGCCGCAGCAGCGCCGCGGCGTCGAGGACGACGCCTTCGGCAGGCGCGGCCGCCTCCCCGGCGGGAGGCGCATCGTCGGTGTCTGCTTCTGCGGGATGCACGACTGCCTCTTCGGTTCCGGCCGCTGGCTTCATCGGCGGAGAGGTGCCCGGGAGCTCCATGCGCCCGGGACCTGGCCGATCTTCCCGTCAACCGCGACGCGACGCGGAGCCGCCGGTTGCCCTGCCGGCACCCGACCGCCCCCCGCGCGAACGATGCATGCCGCCGGCATGCGCCGTTCGACGCGGCTGCGCGCAGCGGCGACCGCCTTCAGACGTTGATGTTGATCTGCGCGAGGGCGTAGTCGCTCTGGCCCTGCGGCCAGCCCTGGGTCGTCTCCTGGCCGGCCTGCTGGGCCTGGGACGACTGCGAGCCGCTGAACAGCCCTTTGATGCTGTCGAAGATCTGGCTGAGCATGTCGGCACCGCTGCCGACCGCGCCGAAGATCGAGGTAAGCGCACCCAGACCAGCACTAATTGCACTCATGGGATCCATGGTTATTTCCTCGGAGTGAGTTGGTTTGGTCGAGTGGCGCCCGAGCAGACTTCCATCCGCCGCCGCGCTTCGCCAGCTAGGGCAGACCCTTGGCGGGGCGCCCCATTCGCCGGCGTCCGGCCGACACGCGCCGCGCGCACCCCGCCTGGGGTTCGCCCCATATCACGCGCGCATCCGGCGGCCGCTAGCATCCGGGGAGACGCACTCGACAAATCCACACTCAGAACGAGGAGTACAAGATGGGTATCGAGCAAGTCTTTGGACAAGGCGTCAGCCATTTCCTGGAAGGGATCCTCGGCGGCGGACGTCCCGCCGAAACGGGGGCGGCGCCGCGGCAGGCCGATAGCGGATGGGACGCCTCGGTCGGCGGCAAGAGCCCCGATCGCGGCTTCGACCGCTCCATGGCCAAGCTGGCCGAGGCCGCCTACGACCCGGCACGCACCAACGTCGAAGGCTGGCGTCGCCTCGGCGACGGCGAACTCGCGCAGGCCGGCATCGATCCCGGCCTCCAGTACCGCGACGGCATGCTCGCGGGCGTCTACACCGACGGCAGCGGTCACTACGCCGTCGCCTATGCCGGCAACACCGGCGAGGACGTCCCCACCGTGGTCGCCCAGAGCGCCGGCGTCGACACCAGGCAGGCCAACGACGCCGTCGATCTCGCCCGCCAGGTGGAGAACGCCTACGGCGGGGACAACGTGGTCTTCACCGGCCACTCGATGGGCGGCGCGCTCGCCGGCGTCGCGGCCGCGGCCACCGACAGCACCTCGGTCGTGTTCAACTCGCAGGGCGTGCACGACAACACCCTGAGCCGGCTCGGCCTGGACCCGTCCGCCACCCGCGCCGCGATGGCGGAAAGAAGCCGCGCCTACGGCGTGGATGGCGACTGGGCCACGCACCTGCAGAACGACATCCCCTTCACCAACGCCTTGCCCGATGCGCTCGGCGCCGACCTGCGGATCGCCAACCCCGAGGGCATTTCCAACCTGGTCAACGCGCACAACCTGGGGCCGATCATCGGCGCGTTCGACCAGGGCCTGTCGATCCGGGACGGTTCCGGCCAGCCGCAGCTGTTCGAGCAGCCGATGGAGAACCTCTTCAACGCGTTCACCGGCCTCCTGCAGGGCCTGCCGTTCCGCGTCTGAGGAAGACGCGCCGCGGCGATCGCGGGATCGCCCTCATGGACGACGGAAGCGACCACCTGCGTGGTCGCTTCCTTGATTTTTGCGAGTCGCCACGCATCGCGCGCCCGCCCGCGGCGCGATGCGGCGGATTTCCTCCGGGCTTGCGCGCTCAGTCGCAGGCCTTGCCTTCGACCTGCATCTGCGCGGCGAACATCGGGATCGGCGGAATCTTGCCGGACGCCGCGGTCCGCTTCGCCTCCTCGAGGTAGATGCGCGACTGGCCCTGGCCGTCGAGCTTCTGGCCGACCTCGACCGGTTTGCGCCACACCCGCACCACCGCCTGCTGCGAGGGGCAGGCCGCGCTCGGCACGCGGATCAGGTCGTTGAACTTCCAGCCGGCGGCCTCCGACGGCCGGGCCTTGTCGAAGTCGACGAAGCGGGCGCGCGGCTGGCAGTTGGGGCTGGTGCGGACCACGGCGAACTTGTAGGGCTCCGCCGCCTGGCCGGTGAAGGCGCCTTCGATGCGCGCGCAGGCCTCGGGGATCTGGCGCAGGGTATGGACCACGCCATTGGGCTGCGGGCTCGCGGCCGGCCGGTCGATTTCGGGGACGGGATCGGCGGCGAGGGCCGGCAGCGCGGCCAGGAACAGGAGCATGGCGGGCAGGCGCATGGAGGCTTCCGGAGGCGAACGAGGTGCCAAGGCTGTCACGGTTCGCCTGAATCGGCGCCCACGCCGCCGCGGCCGGCCGACACGCCGCTCCCGCACTGCAACATCCCGTCTCCGGGCCCTGTGCGATAGTTCCGGAGCTGTTCCAATCGCACTCTTCCGGGGAGGAATTCATGCTCGAGCAGTACGGTTTGTGGCTGGCGCTGGCATGCGCGGCCATCGCGATCCTGTACGGGATCTTCTCCGCCGGCTGGATCAACCGGCAGGCGGCAGGCAACGAACGCATGCAGCAGATCGCCGGCGCGATCCAGGAAGGCGCGCGCGCCTACCTCAACCGCCAGTACACCACCATCGCGATCGCGGGCGTGGTGCTGTTCGTGGTGATCGGCCTGTTCCTGAGCTGGCCCACCGCGATCGGCTTCGCGCTCGGCGCGGTGCTCTCGGGCGCCGCCGGCTACATCGGCATGAACGTCTCGGTGCGCGCCAACGTGCGCACCGCCGAGGCCGCGCGCCGCGGCATGGGCGCGGCGATGGACGTCGCCTTCCGCGGCGGCGCGATCACCGGCATGCTGGTGGTCGGCCTGGGCCTGCTCGGCGTGGCCGGCTACTACGTCGTGCTGGGCCGCATGGGCATCACTGGCGAGGCCGCGCTGCACGCGCTGGTGGGCCTGGCCTTCGGCGCATCGCTGATCTCGATCTTCGCCCGCCTGGGCGGCGGCATCTTCACCAAGGGCGCCGACGTCGGCGCCGACCTGGTGGGCAAGGTCGAGGCCGGCATCCCCGAGGACGACCCGCGCAACCCGGCGGTGATCGCCGACAACGTCGGCGACAACGTCGGCGACTGCGCCGGCATGGCCGCGGACCTGTTCGAGACCTACGCGGTGACGATCATCGCGACGATGCTCCTCGGCGGGCTGATGGTGGCCGACGTCGGCCACAACGCGGTCCTGTACCCGCTGGTGCTCGGCGGCGTGTCGATCATCGCCTCCATCATCGGCGCGTTCTTCGTCAAGGTGAAGGACGGCAGCACCCACATCATGGGCGCGCTGTACCGCGGCGTGATCGTGTCCGGCGTGCTGGCCGCGGTGGCCTTCTACCCGATCACGATGCAGCTGATGGCCGACTCGTCCTACGGCGCGATGAACCTGTTCTGGTGCGCGCTGATCGGCCTGGCGCTGACCGGCGCGATCGTGTGGATTACCGAGTACTACACCGGCACCCAGTTCAAGCCGGTGCGGCACATCGCGCAGGCGTCCACCACCGGCCACGGCACCAACATCATCGCCGGCCTCGGCATCTCGATGAAGTCGACGGCGCTGCCGGTGGTGGCGGTGTGCCTGGCGATCTGGGGCGCCTACGCGCTCGGCGGCCTGTACGGCATCGCCATCGCGGCCACCGCGATGCTGTCGATGGCGGGCATGATCGTCGCCCTCGACGCCTACGGCCCGATCACCGACAACGCCGGCGGCATCGCCGAAATGGCGGAACTGCCGTCCGAGATCCGCGACATCACCGACCCGCTGGACGCGGTGGGCAACACCACCAAGGCGGTGACCAAGGGCTACGCGATCGGCTCGGCGGCGCTGGCCGCGCTGGTGCTGTTCGCCGACTACACCCACAACCTGCAGGCCAACAACCCGGGCACGACGTTCGCCTTCGACCTGTCCGACCACATGGTGATCATCGGCCTGCTGATCGGCGGCCTGATCCCCTACCTGTTCGGCGCGATGGCGA
The DNA here is from genome assembly GCA_041905645.1 of Luteimonas sp. Classification (GTDB taxonomy): domain Bacteria; phylum Pseudomonadota; class Gammaproteobacteria; order Xanthomonadales; family Xanthomonadaceae; genus Luteimonas. The sequence continues at coordinate 27,036 of JAYRKR010000013.1, read as the reverse complement.
TGGAAGCGGTGGGCCGCGCCGCCGGCGCGGTGGTGGAGGAGGTGCGCCGCCAGTTCCGCGAGATCGCGGGGATCATGCAGGGCACCGGCAAGCCGCAGTACGACAAGGCGGTGGACATGCTGACGAAGTCGGCGATCAAGGAAATGATCGTGCCGTCGCTGCTGCCGGTGGCGGTGCCGATCATCGTCGGCCTGCTGCTGGGCCCGAAGGCGCTGGGCGGCCTGCTGATCGGCACCATCGTCACCGGCCTGTTCGTCGCGGTCTCGATGACCACCGGCGGCGGCGCCTGGGACAACGCCAAGAAGTACATCGAGGACGGCAACTTCGGCGGCAAGGGCTCGGAGGCGCACAAGGCCGCGGTGACGGGCGACACCGTCGGCGATCCCTACAAGGACACCGCGGGCCCGGCGATCAACCCCCTGATCAAGATCATCAACATCGTCGCCCTGCTCCTCGTCCCGCTGCTGTAGCCGAAGCGGCTCCCGCCCGGCACACGCGCCCCTCCCCCGCCTTGCGGGAGAGGGGAACGGGGCGAGGGAGCGCCGCAGGCGCCGATCAAGATCATCGGCATCGCCGCCCTGCCCTCGTACCGCCGCTGTAGCCGAAGCATTCCCCCGCCGCATTTCGGAACCCCCACCAAGAGCCCCTCTCCCGCTTCGCGGGAGAGGGAGGCGCGCAGCGCCGGGTGAGGGCCCGGCCTTTGCCGCGGCATCGTTGCCGCGCCGCAGGTCCTTCACCTCCATGGTGATGCGCAGCGATCCGGCCTGCCCTTACCCCGGTCCTCTCCCGCAAAGCGCGAGAGTGAATGAAAGCGGCAGGGCATTGCGTCCGGATGCAGTCGCTCCGCCGAAGTGGCGCAAGCCGGAAGCAATGAGTGAGATGGCCGGGTGATCGCCTCGAGCCGGCCATGGATGGCGCGCGCCACGCCGGGACCCGATGGAGCCGCGCAGCGGCGACGTCGCTGCCGAGCGAAGGGCGATTCGCCCTTTGCCGCTTCCTCGTGCATCCGACCGAAGCCCGGCAAAGAAGCCGGCTGCGCGGCGGAAAGCCAAACCCTCACCCGGCGCTGCGCGCCTCCCTCTCCCGCGAAGCGGGAGAGGGGCTTCCCGCGAGGAACGGGGAGCGGCGAGCGACGCTCACCTTCCCGATGACGTTCCCCCGCGCTCCAGCGCCGCGCCAACGCGCTCCTGCCACGCTCCAAAAAAGAGCGGCGGCCGAAGCCGCCGCCCGCTCCCTCCCCTGTGCATCCCTGCTCAGATCGCGTAACTCGGGCGGAGTTCGAGGCCCATTTCCGCGCGCAGGCCGTTCTCGGTCAACGCCGTGGGGTTGTGGGTGATCGGGCCGGAGCCGTCGCCGAAGTCGTAGGGATCGGCGGTGGTGTCCAGTCCGACCGCCTGGCGCTCCGCATTGGGCACTTGGTTCTGGTCGACGCCGGGGCCGGTATAGGTGCCCGGCAGGAAGGTGCCGTTGACGCCGTTGTAGGCGTGCGACATCTCGTGGAACAGCGTCACCGACGGCACCGGCAGTTCGGCGATGGCGAAGGCCGGGTTGTAGGAGATGTCCACCGGCCCGGACTGGCCGGGACGGCCGTTGCTGATGTCCGAGCCCGGCACGCTCTGCGCGTAGCCGTTGTCGACGTTCTGCAGCTCGCGGATGGTGACCACGTTGCCGTTGGCCGCGGCCTTGTCAAACTCGGCCAGCATCTGCTGGCCGTTCGGCGAGGCGCGCAGCATGTCGATGTCGGCCTGCACGCGCTGCACGAATTCGTCCGAGCCCTCGATGCGCACGCCCTTGGTGCCCAGGTCGCTGCGCAGGTCGACATTGACCACGTTGGGGTCGGCATTGCCGGCGCCGGTCAGCTTGTCGCCCACGCCGGCGGCGTAGACCAGGCCGTCGGCGCCGATGTTGGTCACGGTGTTGGTGCCGGCGCCGGTGTAGATGCGGTCGCCGTTGCCGCTGGCGGTGATGGTGTCGTCGCCGAGGCCGCCGGAGAGCACGTTCTTGCCGTCGCCGGCGGTGATGACGTCGTTGCCCTGGCCGCCCTCGATGTAGTCGTTGCCCTTGCCGCCGGCGATGGTGTCGACGCCGTCGCCGCCGTAGAGCGTGTTGTTCTCGTCGCCGCCGGTGATCCTGTCGTCGCCGGAACCGCCGAACACGTAGTTGAAGCCGGCCCCGGTGTCGATGGTGTCGTTGCCCGCGCCGCCGTCGATGCGGTCGGCGCCCGCGCCGGTCTTCACGCTGTCGTCGCCGCCGCCGGCCTCGACGATGAAGTTGACGTCCACCGACGGGTCGATGTCGATGGTGTCGTTGCCCTCTCCCGTACGCACGGTGAGCTGCTGGCCCTGGGCCAGGCTGACGTCGTACTGCTCGCCGTTGACGTCGAAGCGGAGCTGGCCGTTGTCGCCCTGGGTGACCTTGACCTTGTCGTCGCCGCTGCCGGTCTTGAACACCAGCTGGTCGGCCAGGACGTAGTACTGCCCGGACTGCGGGTCGAGCTCCGCGGTGCGCTCGCGGGTGATGTCGACGTTGGCGGTGCTGCCCAGCTTGTCGACGAACAGCGGCTGCCCGGTGGCGCTCTCGGTCTGCTCGCGAGTGCCGGTGTTGGTGGAATTGCCGTCGATCTCGGTGGCGCCGTCGCGGCGGCCATCGGCGGCCACCTCGGCGCGGCCGACGGCGTCGACCTCGCGCGGGCCGGAGGCCTCCGGATTGAACAGCGCGCGCTGGCCCGGCTGGTCCCAGACGCCTGCGGTCGGACGGCTGGTGGCGTCGGTGATGCGGGGCTCGAACTGGACGGTCATGGCGGTTCCGGAGATGGATACGGAGCCGTATGTGTACGCCCCGGTACGGAGGGGTCCAAGCTGGGGCGTACCCGAGGTCGAGGGATGCTGCGCCGCAGCAGCAGGGCGCGTAAAATCACCGGTTTCCGCCATTTTCCGGCCGTCCGGCCGCGGCTAGGCGCCGTGCCGGACCCGCCATCCACGCCAGGAGCCACGCCACCCATGGGCCTCGACCTCGTCCCCACCGGCCGCAACGTCCCCGACGAAATCAACGTCATCATCGAGATCCCCAAGGACGCCGAGCCGGTCAAGTACGAGGTCGACAAGGACAGCGGCGCGGTGTTCGTGGACCGCATCCTGTCCACCCCGATGCGCTACCCGTGCAACTACGGCTACGTGCCGCGCACGGTCTGCGGCGACGGCGACCCGGCCGACGTGCTGGTGATCCTGCCGCTGCCGCTGATCCCGGCCTCGGTGATCCGCTGCCGCCCGGTGGGCGTGCTGAAGATGAGCGACGAGGCCGGCAGCGACGAGAAGCTGCTGGCGGTGCCGGTCGACAAGGTCTTCGCCGGCTACAGCCACATCGACGACATCGGCAAGGTCAGCCCGCACTGGCTCGAGCGCATCGGCCACTTCTTCGAGCACTACAAGGACCTGGAGAAGGGCAAGTGGGTGAAGCTGGACGGCTGGGGCGGCGCCGACGAGGCCAAGCGGATCCTGCAGGACGCGATCGAGCGCTACGCGGCGCTGCCGGGCAAGCAGAACTTCTGATCCATCGCGCCGCCCCATCGCGCGCATAGGACGGGCGATGCGCGCACCCTAGGGGCGCCACCAGATGGCCGCGCCTCCCGATCGTCCCTAGCCTCCCGTCGATCCGATCGACGAGGGGCGGAACGATGCACGGCGTACATGCGTTTTCCGGCGCGGCGGCCTGGCCGCAGGCGTCGCTGCAGCCCGCGCGGATGGACGCGATCGCGGCTGCCTCGGGCGACGGCGACCTGCTGTCGCACCTGGAGGAACTCGCGGCCGACGGCGGCCTGCGCGGATTCCTCGACCAGACCGGCGACGCCATCGCGCTCGCCGAGGCCGATCCGACGTTCGCGGAGCAGCTCGATCCGCTGCTCGGCCGGATCGCCGACGCGCTGGGCGAGCTGCCCACCGGCAACCTGTCGTCCGCCGAGCGCGAAGCGCTCGACGCCACCCGCCAGGCGCTCGACGCGCACCTGGGCCGCACCGACCCGCCCGGCGGCGCGGACGAGGTGCCGGGCGGCGGCCTGGAGGCGCACGAGCAGGCCGGCAGCCACCTGATCGAACGCCACGTCGGCAAGGACGAGCAGGCGCTGCTCGATCGATTGCAAAGCGAGAACATCAGCGCATCGTCGAGCTTCCGCGACCTGCCCTCCGCCGAGCATTTCGTCGCCCAGACCATCGCGCTCAACCAGGGCAAGGTCGACGCCTGGCTCGACGGCAAGGGCGGCAAGCGCCTGGTGCTGGACGCGCACTTCGACGCCAGCACCGGCATCTCGGTCGCGCGCGGCGACGCGCACGCGCAGGACGTGTTCTCGGTGAAGCTGGTGCTCGAACGCTCGGACGCGCTGGGCATCGGCTATAGAATCGTCACGGGCTATCCCACCACGCCCTGACGAGCCCCGAATGAGCGACTACCCGGCGCTGGAATACCTGCTGTCCGCCTATTTCCACCAGGACTGGCAGGCCGAGCACGATTCGGCCGATGCGGTGGTCGCCGCCTTCCTGGACGGCGAGGACGACGAACAGGCGGACGGCGTGCGCGCCGACCTCGCGCGCCTGGCCGGGCGCGGCCTGGACGAGGACGCGCTCGGCCGCGAGCTGCGCGCGCTCGGCTGCGAGTACGACCCCACCGCCGGCGGCGGCAGCTGGCAGGCCTGGCTGGCGGCGCTGCGCGCGGGCTTCGGCTGAGACGCCCGCCGCGCGTTCTCGGCGGCGGACGTGGGGCGCAGCGCGGGCGCCGGGAACGGAACCCGGCCTACGGAACGAGGCGTTCGACGCGGTCGATGGTGTCCTGCAGCCGCGGCAGCAGCGGTTCGATCGCCGCGGCGTGCTTGCGCCACTTGTCGGCCGACGGCGGCGTGAGCGTGTGCCGCGCCAGCGGCAGCGCCTGGCCGAGCGGCTGGTCCCAGGCGTAGTCGAGCGATGCGCACAGGCCAGCGACGGTCTGTGCAGGATCCGCCACGAAGCGGTCGTAGCGCACCGCCTGCCAGCGATCCGCGGGCAGCGCATCGAGGTCGCGCAGCAGCACCTCGATCGTCGCCTGCCACTGCGCCGCGACGATCTCCGGCAGCGGCTTGCCGGCCAGCGCCTGCCACCCCGGCGTGAGCAGCATCGACCAGTACGGCAGCGGCCAGCCCGGCAGCATGCCGCGGTAGGTCTGGAAACGGCCGGACAGCCAGGCCTCGATCATGCTCGCCAGCACCTGGCGCGGGTCGCGGTACAGGAACACGAAGCGCGCCTCGGGAAAGGCGCGGGCGAGGAACGGCACGCGCAGCGAGTTCTTGGGCGTCTTCTCCAGCATCCGCAGCGGGAGGGCCGACGGCGGGCGGCCCGCGCGGTCGCGCGCACGCTCCAGGAAGCGGCGGCGCAGCTCGGACGCCACCGCCGGCGTGGCGTCCGCCGCGTCGCAGCGGTTGGACGCGAAGGCGCGCTCGGGCATGCCCAGGCCGGGGATGGTCTCGATCAACGCATGGCTCTCGCTGCCGATCGTGCACGGCGTCGGCGATCGCGCGAGGGTCTCGAACAGCAGGGTCGAGCCCGAACGCGGCGAGGACACGATGAAGACGGGCCGGTCGAACTGCGGATCGCGCGCGGCATCGTGCAGGTCCTCGCCCGCCGAAACCATGGCGCCGCCGGACTCAGCCACGATCCGCCATGCCTTCGGCCACGGCGGCCGGTGCCGCGGCGTCGCGCACGACCGCGGCCTGGCCGATGCGGATGCTGAGCACGCTCTGCAGCTTGACCGTGTTGCGTAGCACCAGCGACGCCCCTTGCGACGCGGTGTCGGCGAGGAACCCATCCAGCAGGGCACGGAAACGCGGGCGGCCCGGCAGGCTATCGCCGAACTGCGCCCACAGGATCCGCCAGCTGCGCACCAGCCTGGCGGCCAATGCCTGCACATGGGCGAGCGCGGGATCGGGAACGACATCCGAGAACAGCATCCCGAGCTGCGCGTTGAGCTCCCACGGGCTCATCACCGCGGGCACGTTGACCGACTCGCAGGCGAGCATCGGCGCAGGCCCGGCACGCGGCGCCACCAGTCGCGGCTGCCAGTCTTCCATGCCGGGCGGACACGGCGATGGACGGCCCTGCGCGACCATGTCCCAGAACGCCTCGCCGCCGACCGTGTCCACGACCAGGTGGATGCGCGACTCCACGGCGTCGTTGATGACGTTGTGCTGGCGCCAGGTGTCGAAGATCCAGCATTCGCCCGCGGCCATGTTGACCGCGTCGCCGCCGCATTCGAACCGCACCGTCGGCTGGGTCACGATCGGCACGTGCACGCGCACGCGCTCGGCCCAGTAGTAGCCCTGGTCGACGTGGCGGCTGACCTCCGCGTGCCCGGACAGCCGCATCAGGCGGCTGCGCCCGACCGTCACGCCGAAGCTGGCGATCACCTGTGCCAGGTAGGGGCAGGCCTGCAGGTGCGGCGTCGGATGCATCGGCCCGGCGAAGGACTCGTTGGCCGGGTCGCCGTCGACCGCGACCAGCGGCAGCATCGAGTTGCCCTCGAACTGCTGCGGGTGGGGCCGCCACTGTGACTCGTCGACGGCGGACACTTCCGCGGCCAGGGCCGCGGCGTCATAGCGCAGCGGCAGCTGGATGAAGGGGAACTGCAGTTTCACGACCAGGGACTCCGGCGGCCCGCTGTGCGGGCACTGACGCAATGTTACGACAGGCGCGCCACGTGAACCGCGCCGGCCCGCCACGCAGCGCCGGCGCGCGGTCCCGTCCGAGCACGCGGAGCGCCCGAAGGCATGACGACGGCGGTCCCGATGCCGATGGCCCGACGAAGCCGCCGCGGCCCGGCGGGCATCATCGCCGGCGCCCGGCGCCTGTTGCGCGCCGATGCCGGCCGCGGAGGCGTGGACCGCAGGGTCGGCAATGGCGGGCAGTCCGCATTCCATGGCGTTTCTCCTTCCGCGATCTCCCGCGATCGGTGCGCCGGACCTGCATCGCCGCACGATGGCAGCGCTTCGCGACGTCCCGACGTCCCTGGACCGTCGCCGCGGTCCGTCGCCCCGGCTGCGATTGCCTGCGGCGCGACGGGCCGCTTCGCGGACCTAGGGTCGTCCCGGGATGTCGCCGCGGCGATGGCGCCCGCAGACTGCGCGGGTTCGCCACGCGGAGTCCCGGCATGTTCGACGCCATCCGTTCCTGCACGCCTGGCCAGGCCGCCGGCCCGGCCGAGCCGACCGCGACGTCGATGCCCACCGACGCCCGGGCGATCGGCAGCGCACTGCGCGACGCGGCATTCGTCGACCGTCCCGGGCTGGCACGCGGGATCGTCGACGGCATGGACGATGCGCAGCTGGCCGCGATGGCGCGCCAGGACGGCGGCCCGGATGCACTGGCGGCGCTGGAGGAAGCGCTGGACGCGGCCCCGGCGACGCTCGATGTCGCCCCGCAGCGCGAGCGCCTCTCCGCGCTGCGCGCCGACGGCGAGGGCGACGCTTCGCCGGACGGCACCACCGGCGCCGGCGGCACCACCACCACCACCACCGAACACATCGGCGACAACACCGTCACCTGGACCAACGACAGCGAAGGCCGGCCGATCCGCGCCGAGGCCGACCTGTCCGAGGTCTTCGACGGCATCGACCGCAGTTCCGCCGAGACCAGCGCCCAGCGCGAATCCGCCGATCGCGGCATCGAGGGCGACCAGGGCGGCCACGTCATCGGCCACCGCTTCGTCAAGGACCAGGGCCTGAAGAACCTGTTCCCGCAGAACGGCAACTTCAACGTCAGCGCCTACAAGAAGCTCGAGAACGAGTGGGCCGACTGGATCGACAGCGGCAAGGAAGTCCACATCACCGTCGAGCTCACGCCGAAGAACCAGGACCGTCCGGACCGCGTGCGCGTGGCCTACGAGGTCGTCGACCCGGCCGACGGCCGCGTCGTGTACGATCAGCGCGTCACCTTCCGCAACGAGGCCGGCCAGGAATTCGACCGGGTGCCGCGTTCGGAGATGGCGAACGCCTGATCCCGGACCCGTCGCGAGCGGCGGGCCGCAGCCCGGAGTCCCGCAGCCCCGATGGACAAGGACGCACTGATCCTCGAGATCGGCCGCCTGCTGGCCGGCGACCGCAAGGTCGCCTCGCAGCCCTGGGACCGCTACGCGCTGGTGGCCTGGTACGGCGAGGGCGCCTCGACGCTCAACGGCTTCCGCTACCTCGGCGAGCAGCCGGGAGAGCCGGCGACGCCCGCGGCGTTCGAGATCGAGGACCTGCTCGACGCGCTGCGCGACGCGACCCGCGTCGAGGGCAAGGCGCCTTGGCGCGCCTGCGTGGTGAAGCTCGACAAGGCCAGCGGCAAGGCGACCGTCGACTTCGCCTACGAGGACGCCGACGACTGGCGGGTGACGCCCGCCAACGCCGCGGAAATCGCGCGCCGCGCGCGGCCCTGAGGAGCCGTGATTGGTGATTGGTGATTGGTGATTCGAAAGAGCGGGAAGCTCTGCTCTTGCTTTCTCCAATCACGAATCACCAATCACCAATCACCAATCACGAATCACGGCTCAACGCTTCTGCTGCCTGATCACCGTCAGCGCGATCAGCCGCGAGACGACGATGGCGATGTACATGACGCCCGAGAACATCGCCAGCATCGTCAGTGCCCGCGCTGCCGGCGTGAGCGGCACGATGTCGCTCAGGCCCACGCCCGAGAGCGTGCTGAAGCTCAGGAACAGCAGTTCCATCCACGTGCGCGGCTGCGGCGGCGTGGTCACCGCGCTGAAGCTGCCCGGGATCCAGGCCTGGCACGCCGAATAGGCGTAGGCGAAGGCCCACGCGAGCAGGGTGAAGGTGGTGGCCGCCGCGACCATCTCGTCGGTCGTCACCCGCAGGTCGCCGAGCATGTAGTGGATCAGCCCGGCGACGGCGTAGAAGTACAGGATCGACTCGAGCGCGTGCGCGAACGGCAGCAGCGCCGGCATCCCGGCGAAGTTGGCCAGCAGCGACAGGCACACCGACGGCACCGCCAGCAGCCAGGCCACCAGGTGCGCGCTGGCGCGGTTGACCACCCACAGCACCAGCGACAGCACCGCGATGCTCATCGCGCCGAACAGGGCGCGGCCGACGCCGGTGTTCTCCATCAGCGGGTACGACAGGATCCCGATCAGCTGCACCGCCAGCAGGATCGCCGACGGATGCCTGCGCAGCCCGCGCGCCAGCCGCCAGGGCGCCAGCGGCGGCGGCGCCCAGTTCATCGCCACGCCGGCCTCATTGCGCGGGCGCGGCCGCCGCGCCGCTGCCGGCGTGGAACGGGTAGCGCAGGAAGATCTCGCCGATCGCGCGGTCGATCTCCATCGCCCGCTCCTGCGGCGCCTTGCGCGTGACCCGGCCGATCGCGGCGCCCGTCCACACCAGGCGGTTCTTCGCGGCATCGACGAGGTCGATGGTCAGCGTGCCCTCGGTGTACTGGTTGACCTGGGTCTCGTCGTACCAGAACGGCACCGCGAAATAGGAGCGGTGGCGGTAGCTGTAGAAGTACTGCACGTCGCTGCGCGGCATGCTGTAGACGTCCGTCTTCTCCTGCACGATGCCCTGGAAGTTGACCTTCAGGTCCGGCGAGGACTCGTCGTAGGCGTAGCCGCGCGCCTCCATCTCGCGGCGCACGTCGTCGCGGATGCGCTGGGTGATGAAGGTCGAGTAGCCGGACTGCTCCATCGCGATCGGCTGGTAGAAGGCCCAGGTGCGGTAGCGCGAGAAGTCGGCTTCGGGATCGGCGTCGGTGCTGATCCTCGGGCCGGTGGCGCAGCCGGCCAGGAGGGCGACGGCGCAGGCCGCGAGCAGCCAGGCGCGGGTACGAAGCGAGGCTTTCATGAGGGCACCTCCCGTCGACGATGGGCGCACGCTAGCACGGCACGCCCGTCGGTCGGCGTGATCGACGGCCGCCGCCGGTGAACCACGGCTGACGCCGCCGCCGGTGCGGGCATCCGGTGCCGGACGGTTCAGCCCGGCCGGTAGACCTCGGCGCCTTGGGCGCGGAATTCCGCCGCCTTCTCCGCCATGCCCGCGCCCAGCGCCTCGGCCTCGCCGACCCCGTGCCCGGCCGCGTAGTCGCGCACGTCCTGGGTGATCTTCATCGAGCAGAAATGCGGGCCGCACATCGAGCAGAAGTGGGCGAGCTTGTGCGCGTCCTTGGGCAGGGTCTCGTCGTGGAATTCCCTGGCCTTTTCCGGATCCAGGCCGAGGTGGAACTGGTCCTGCCAGCGGAACTCGAAGCGCGCCTTGGACAGCGCGTTGTCGCGCACCTGCGCGCCGGGATGCCCCTTGGCCAGGTCCGCGGCGTGCGCGGCGATCTTGTAGGCCATGATGCCGTCGCGCACGTCCTCGCGGCCGGGCAGGCCGAGGTGCTCCTTGGGGGTGACGTAGCACAGCATCGCGGTGCCGTACCAGCCGATCATCGCCGCGCCGATCGCGCTGGTGATGTGATCGTAGCCGGGCGCGATGTCGGTGGTCAGCGGCCCGAGCGTGTAGAACGGCGCCTCGCCGCACTCGCGCAGCTGCTTGTCCATGTTCTCCTTGATCAGCTGCATCGGCACGTGGCCGGGTCCCTCGATCATGGTCTGGACATCGTGCTTCCAGGCGATCTTCGTCAGCTCGCCCAGCGTCTCCAGCTCGCCGAACTGCGCCGCGTCGTTGGCATCGGCGATGCAGCCCGGGCGCAGGCCGTCGCCCAGGGAGAAGGCCACGTCGTAGGCCTTCATGATCTCGCAGATGTCCTCGAAATGGGTGTAGAGGAAGCTCTCCTTGTGGTGCGACAGGCACCACTTGGCCATGATCGACCCGCCGCGCGAGACGATGCCGGTGACGCGCCTCGCGGTCAGCGGCACGTAGCGCAGCAGCACGCCGGCGTGGATGGTGAAGTAGTCCACGCCCTGCTCGGCCTGCTCGACGAGGGTGTCGCGGAAGATCTCCCAGGTCAGCTCCTCGGCGCGGCCGTCGACCTTCTCCAGCGCCTGGTAGATCGGCACCGTGCCGATCGGCACCGGCGAGTTGCGCACGATCCACTCGCGGGTCTCGTGGATGTGCTTGCCGGTCGACAGGTCCATCACCGTGTCGCCGCCCCAGCGGATCGCCCAGACCAGCTTCTCCACCTCCTCGGCGATGCCGGACGACACCGCGCTGTTGCCGATGTTGGCGTTGATCTTGGTCAGGAAGTTGCGGCCGATGACCATCGGCTCGCTTTCGGGGTGGTTGATGTTGCAGGGCAGGATCGCGCGGCCGCGCGCGATCTCGTCGCGCACGAACTCCGGCGTGATCGCCTGCTGGATGCTGGCGCCGAAGGCCTCGCCCGGGTGCTGCGCGCGCAGCAGCGCGTCGCGCACGAGCTCCAGCCGCTGGTTCTCGCGGATCGCGACGTACTCCATCTCCGGGGTGACGATGCCGCGGCGCGCGTAGTGCATCTGGGTGACGTTGGCGCCGCCCTTCGCGCGGCGCGGCAGGCGGCGGCCGGGGAAACGCACCGCGTCCAGGCGCGGGTCGGCCTCGCGCCGGCGGCCGAACTCCGAGCTCGGGCCGGCGAGCGCTTCGGTGTCCCCTCGCTCCTCGACCCAGCGCGCGCGCAGCGGCGCCAGCCCGGCGGACAGGTCGATGCGGGCGTCCGGATCGGTGTACGGGCCCGAGGGGTCGTAGACGGTGACCGGGGGATTGTCCTCGCCGCCGAACAGGGTCGGCGTGGGCGTCAGCGCGATCTCGCGCATCGCCACCCGGAGGTCCGGGCGCGAGCCCTCGACGTGGATCTTGCGCGAGCCGGGGATCGGCCGGGTCACGGATTCGGAAAGCTGCTCGGTCTGCTGCTGCAGCGAGGAGGGCACGGCATTCATGGGGACTCCGCCTGGCTTGTGGAACTTCCGCACGACGCGTGCGGGCTCTCGCGAGGGACTCGCATCGCGGAAGGCCCGCACGGGACGGGCGCTCGCGAAGGACTCGCACAAAGCGGCGGCGCGGACGCAGGGGCATCCCGCGAAGCTTCCCTACGCCGGCATCACCCGGATCAGGTTCGAAGGGTCTGTCTCAACCGAGCCGCGCCCGGTACCCCCGCTTCGACGGGCATTTGACCACGGCGGCCCGGCCGAGGCCAGCCGATGCGCCCCGGCCCTGCGATCGTGCGACGGCCTGGAGCCGCGACGGCAGGCGCCAGGAACCGTGGTGCAGGCGTCGCCGCCAGCAGGAAGCGGCGCGGCGCGAGCCCGGTTCCGGCCGCGCCGTAGCGGGAAAGAAGATCGCCGCCGCCTGCCCGTCGGCGCCTGGAAGGACGCTGTCTTGCGCGACAATGGCGCCTGCGTCGCCCCGTTCCCGCGCAGCCAGGACGAAACGAATGCCGCTCCGACCCGACACCTCGAGGCACGCGCCGCGCCGGACGCCGGCGTGAACGCGCGCCCCGCCAGCGCGCGCGCCTTCGCCCCGGCCGGCGTCGGCAACATCGGCGTCGGCTTCGACCTGCTCGGCCACAGCATCGACGGCCCGCGCGACATCGTGCGCGTCTGGCGCGTCGACGAGCCGGTCGTGCGCATCCGCGCGATCGGCGGCGACGTGCCGGGCACGGACGCGCTGCCGCTGGACGCCGCGCGCAACACCGCGGGCGCGGCGCTCGCCGCGCTGCGCGCGCTGACCGGCGCCGGGCACGGCTTCGAGCTCGAGCTGGAGAAGGGCATCCCGGTCGGCGCCGGGCTCGGCGGCTCGGCGGCCTCGTGCGTGGCCGCGCTGGTGGCGGCCAATGCCCTGCTCGACGCTCCGCTGCCGCGCGAGGCGCTGTATCCGTGCGCGATCGACGGCGAGGCGGTCTCCAGCGGCAGCCGGCAGGGCGACAACGTCGCACCGATGCTGCTCGGCGGCGCGGCGCTGGCGACCGCCACGCGGATGGTTGCGCTCGACGTGCCGGACTGGCTGCACTGCGTCGTCGTCCATCCCGACCAGGTGCTGGAAACGCGGCGCGCGCGCGCGGTGCTGGCCGAGCCCTACCCGCTGTCGACGGTGGTCCGCCATGGCGCGCACCTGGCGCTGTTCCTCACCGGCCTGCAGCGCGGCGACGCGCAGCTCCTGCGCGAAGGCCTGCACGACGTGCTGGTCGAGCCGCGCCGCGCGCCGCTGGTGCCCGGCTTCGCGCAGGCGAGGACGGCGGCGCTCGACCATGGCGCGCTGGGCGCCAGCCTGTCGGGCGCCGGGCCGAGCGTGTTCGCCTGGTTCGCGTCGAAGCGGGAAGCCGAAGCCGCGGCGGCGCCGATGCGCGCGGCCTTCGCCGGTGCCGGCTTCGATTCGCGCGCCTGGGTCTCGCCGGTGGCGGGCCCACGCGCGGAAGTGGTGGACGCCGCGCGATAGTCGGCGCAGGACCGCCGGCCGTCCGCCCGGGCGCGGGAAATGAGACGCCTGCATCATCCGCGGCGCTCCCCCGCGCGACTATGATCGCCACGGGGAAAGCGGAATCCCGGCATGCCCGGCAACAGCGAAGCGGTCCAGTCCCAGGTCCCGGCCGATGGCGTGCGCTGGCGACACAGCCTGCGCACGCACGTCGCCCTGTGGTCGGGCGCGGTGACGACGGGATTGCTGCTGGTGATCTTCGTCGCGGCGGCCGTGCTGCTGCGCCATCGCATCATCGACAGCGCTCAGCTGGATACCCGCGCCAGCGCCCACGAGGCGGCCGAGCGCCTGGACGGCAACCTGGCGATCGCCACGATCGCCGCCCGCAACCTGGCCGACCTGGTGTCGCACGCGGGCCTCGATCCATCGCAGCTGGACGCGGCACTGCGCGCCGTCGTCGGCGCCACGCCCGGCGTCAGCGGCGGCCTGCTGGCGCTCGAGCCGGGCGCTCCCGGCAGCGCCGGCTTCGCCCGCTACTTCGGCAGCGACGGCCGCCGGCGCGACTTCGTCGCCGACGGCTACGACTACCGCGCCCAGCCCTGGTACCGGCGCACGCTGGCGTCGAACGAAGGCTGGTGGTCGGAGCCCTATCTCAACGAGACCGCGGGCCGGGTCTGGATGGTGACCTACAACCTGGCGTTGCCCGGCCGCGCGGACGGGCCGCGCGGCATGGTCAGCCTGGACATGGCGCTGGGAGACCTGGTCGCCCCGATCGAATCGCTCGCCTACCTGCCGGGCTGGCGCGCCACCCTGGTCGCGCCCGACGGCTCGATCGCGATGAGCAGCATCCCCGGGATCGCCCTGCGCGAAACGCTGGACGGCTACATCCGGCATCACGCGCGCGGCGACCTCGCGCCCGCGGCCGATGCGGCGCGCGCGCACCGGCCCACCCACTACGTGCATCGCGACAACGCCAGCGGCGAGAAGCGCTACACGGTCGTGGAACCGATCGGCAGCAGCGGCTGGTCGCTGCTGGTGGCGCAGTCCTATGCGCTGATCGTCGCCCGGCTCGACCGCGCGCTCGCGCTGCTGCTGGCCGCGGCGGCGGTGCTGGCGGCGATCGGCACGCTGCTGGTCCGCCGGCTCGCCAGGCAGATCAGCCTGCCGGTGGAGCAGCTCGCCGCATCGGCGACCCGCCTGGGCCAGGGCCGGTACGACGCGCCGGTGGCGCACGTCGCGCGGGGCGACGAGGTAGGCCTGCTCGCGCGGACGCTGGAGCATGCCCGCACCTCGATCCGGCGCCAGCTGCAGGAGATCGAGGAGATGGGGGCGGCGCGCCAGAAGCTGGAGAGCGAGCTTTCGATCGCCCGCGACATCCAGCAGGCGATGCTGCCGCTGGGCCGCGTGGTCGGGCGGGGCCGCGCCCGGCTCGACGCGCAGGCGGTGCTGGAGCCTGCCAAGGCGGTCGGCGGCGACTTCTACAACTTCATCGAGCGCGGCGACGGCGAACTGTGGTTCGTGATCGGCGACGTGTCCGACAAGGGCGTGCCCGCCGCGCTGTTCATGGCGCGCACGGTGACCGTGCTGGAGGTCGCCGCGCAGACCGCCGACTCCCCGTCGCAGCTGCTCGCCGAGGCCTCGCGCAGGCTGGTCCAGGGCAACGACACCTGCATGTTCGCCACCGTGCTGTGCGGCCGCATCGACGTGCGCAGCGGCGAATGCGCCCTGGCCAGCGCCGGCCACGATCCGCCGGTGCTGCTGCGCGCCGCCGGGCACGCCGAGCTGCTGGCGCTGGACAATGGACCGCCGCTGGGCTTCGAGGTCTGCGAACGGTTCGCGTCGTGGCGCACGCGCCTGTTCCCGGGCGACTGCCTGCTGGCCTACACCGACGGCGTCACCGAGGCCTTCAATCCGGCCAACGAGGCCTACGGCAGCGATCGCCTGCTCGCCGAGGTGCCCGCCGGAGGAGGCGCGCTGGACCATTGCCGGCGCCTGGTGGCCGAGGTCCACGGCTTCGCCGCCGGCGCGCCGCAGTCGGACGACATCACCGTGCTGGCGATCCGGCTCGGCGAGGACGTCGCCCCCGATGCGGGAGCGCAGCGGACGACGGAGGCCGCGCCATGCTGATCCGGTTGGTCGTGCCCGGCGAACACGCGCGCGTCGAGGACCTGAACGCCTCGCTCGAGGCCGTGCTCGCCCGCCACTGCATCGCGCGCGGCGTGCGCGACGACGTCCGCCTGATCGTGGAGGAGCTCGCAAGCAACGCGATCGACCACGGCGGCGCCGTGGGCCGGAACGAGCTGTCCGTGGACATCGGCATCCGCGACGGCGTGCTGACGCTGAGCTTCAGCGACGACGGCGCGCCTTTCGACCCGACCGACGCGCCGCCCCCGGACCTGGACGCCGGCATCGACGAGCGCCCGATCGGCGGCCTCGGCCTGCACCTGATCCGGCAGCTGGCCGAGGAAATCAGCTACCGCCGCGAGGGCGGCTTCAACCTGTTGAAAGTATCCCTGCGCATCCCGACGCGGGAGGAGCAAGCATGAGCCTGGACATCCGGATCGAACCGCCCGCCAACGGCAGCCAGCGCGTGGCCCTCGCCGGCCGGCTCGACACGCAAAGCTACGCGCAGCTCGACGAGCGCCTGGCGCCGCTGCTGCGCTCGCCGCCCAGGGGCTACACGCTCGTGCTGGAGCTCGACGGGCTGGCCTACATCAGCAGCGCGGGCATCCGCTCCATCTTCAAGGCGCGCAAGGCCCTGTCGGCGGTGGGCGGCAGGGTGCTGGTGGTGAATCCGCAGCCGCAGATCCAGAAGGTCTTCGACCTGGTCAAGGCGGTGCCGATGGGCGAGATCTTCGCCTCGACCGCCGAGGCCGACGCCTACCTCGACGCGATGCAGCGCAAGGTGCTGGAGGGCGACGACGACTGAGGCGCCGGCCGGGCGCGCGAAGCGGGCCGGCCTGCGCGGTCAGCGCAGCGCGGCGTTGATCTTCGCCAGTGCCGCCGCGCCGGGGCTGAGCTCCGCGGCGCCCAGCGAGTTGAGCGGCGCCTCGACGGTGTTGAGGTGGCCGTGCAGGTCGCCGGCCTGCGCGTCGACGTAGAGCAGCCCGGTCACCACCTCGCCGCGCGCGTGGCGCTGCTGGATCAGGTTCATCGCCGCGATCCTGTCGCGCGGGTCGTAGCCGGCGTCGAGCTTGTGCAGGCGCAGCCGCGAGCCGTCGTGCTGCTCGACCTCGATGGTCTGCCCCGGGTCGTAGTCGACCGCGATCTCCACGCGCGGCAGCATCACGTCCAGCTGGTTGACCGCGTCGTTGTGCTCGCGCACGTAGTCGTAGCTCTTGGTGCTGCCGGCGTGGTTGTTGAAGGCGATGCAGGGGCTGATCACGTCCAGGAACGCGGCGCCGCGGTGCGACAGCGCGCCCTTGATCAACGGCACCAGCTGGTGCTTGTCGCCCGAGAAGCCGCGGGCGACGTAGCTCGCGCCCAGCTGCAGCGCCATCGTCACCATGTCCAGCGGGCTGTCGGTGTTGGCCACGCCCTTCTTCGACACCGAGCCCTGGTCGGCGGTGGCCGAGAACTGGCCCTTGGTCAGGCCGTACACGCCGTTGTTCTCGACGATGTAGACCATGTCGACGCCGCGCCGGATCGCGTGCACGAACTGGCCGATGCCGATCGAGGCCGAGTCGCCGTCCCCGGACACGCCCAGGTAGATCAGCCCGCGGTTGGCGAGGTTGGCGCCGGTCAGCACCGAGGGCATGCGCCCGTGCACGGTGTTGAAGCCGTGCGACTGGCCGAGGAAGTAGTCCGGCGTCTTGCTGCTGCAGCCGATGCCCGAGAGCTTGGCGACGCGGTGCGGCTGGATGTCCAGCTCCCAGCAGGCCTGGATGATCGCGGCCGAGATCGAATCGTGCCCGCAGCCGGCGCACAGGGTGCTGATCTTGCCCTCGTAGTCGCGGCGGGTGAAGCCGATGGCGTTGCAGCCGAGCGAGGGGTGGTGGAGTTTTGGCTTGGCGAGGTAGGTCATGGGAAGGGAAGCCGGAAGTTCCGCGAGCTCTTGAAACCGTCATTCCCGCGAAGGCGGGAATCCAGGGACGTTGCTCTCCCGGTCAAGGCGAGGACAAAGCCCATGGATTCCCGCCTTCGCGGGAATGACGGGCGAATGGCACGGCGAGAATGGGGGCTCACGCCACCTTCTCCTCGACCGACGCCGGCCGCGCCCGCTTCGCGATCGCGCCCGCGATGAACCGCGCCGTGATCGGCGTGCCGTCGTAGTGCAGCACCGCGACCAGCCGGGCGGGATCGATGCCGAACGCGTCGACCAGCAGCAGGCGCAGCTGGCCGTCGCGGTTCTGCTCGACCACGAACACCGCCTCGTGCGCGTCGATGAAGCCGCGCACCGATTCCGGGAACGGGAACGCGCGGACCCGCAGCGTGTCGATGGCGATGCCGTCCTCGCGCAGGTGCTCGACCGCCTCGGCCATCGCCGGGCTGGTCGAGCCGTAGAAGATCGCGCCCAGGCGCGCCGGCGGCGCCGATTGCGCGACGGCCGGCTGCGGCACCAGCGATTTCGCGGTGTCGAACTTCTGCAGCAGCCGCTGCATGTTGTAGACGTAGTCCGGCCCGCGCTCGGAGTACTGCGCCTGCGGGTTGCGCGAGGTGCCGCGGGTGAAATAGGCGCCCTTGTCCGGGTGCGTGCCCGGCCAGGTGCGCCAGGGGATGCCGTCGCCGTCGACGTCCTTGTAGCGCGCGAACTCGGCGCCGGCCTCCAGCTGCTGCGCCGTCATCACCTTGCCGCGGTCGTAGGCGCGCGCGTCGTCCCATTCGAAGGGCGCGCACAGGCGCTGGTTCATGCCGATGTCGAGGTCGCTCATCACGAACACCGGCGTCTGCAGCCGGTCGGCGAGGTCGAGCGCGGCGGCGGCGAACTCGAAGCACTCGCGCGGATCCTCGGGGAACAGCAGCACGTGCTTGGTGTCCCCGTGCGAGGCGTGCGCGCAGGCCAGCACGTCGGACTGCTGGGTGCGCGTGGGCATGCCGGTGGACGGCCCGCCGCGCTGCACGTCGATGATCGTCACCGGGATTTCGGCGAAGTAGGCCAGGCCGATGAACTCGTTCATCAGCGACACGCCCGGGCCCGCGGTGGTGGTGAAGGCGCGCGCGCCGTTCCAGCCGGCGCCGACCACCATGCCGATCGAGGCGATCTCGTCCTCGGCCTGGATCACCGCATGGCGCGCCCTGCCCTCGCCGTCGACGCGGTACTTCTGGCAGTACTTCTGGAAGGCCTCGGCCAGCGACGAGGACGGCGTGATCGGGTACCAGGCGCACACGGTCGCGCCGCCGTACACGCAGCCCAGGGCCGCCGCCGCGTTGCCCTCGACGAAGATCCGGTCGCCGACCGCGTCGGCCTTGCGCACGCGCAGGCCGATCGGGTGCGGCAGGTGCTCCATCGCCCAGTCGCGCCCCAGGTGCAGCGCCTCGACGTTGGGCGCCAGCAGCTTCGGCTTGCTCCTGTACTGCTCGCCGATCAGGACCTCGATCACCGCCGGGTCGATGTCCAGCAGCGCCGAGAGCGCGCCGACGTACATGATGTTCTTGAACAGCTGGCGCTGGCGCGGATCGTCGTAGGCGGCGTTGCAGATCTCGGTGAGCGGCACGCCGATCGCGGTGACGTCGTCGCGGAACTTCGAGCGCGGCAACGGCTTGCTGCTGTCGTGGAACAGGTAGCCGCCGGGCTCGATCTCCGCCACGTCGGCGTCCCAGGTCTGCGGGTTCATCGCCACCATCAGGTCGACCCCGCCGCGCCGGCCCAGCCAGCCGCGCTCGCTGACGCGCACCTCGTACCAGGTCGGCAGGCCCTGGATGTTGGACGGGAAGATGTTGCGCGGGCTGACCGGCACGCCCATGCGCAGGATCGACTTGGCGAACAGCTCGTTGGCCGAGGCCGAACCGGAACCGTTGACGTTGGCGAACTTGACGACGAAGTCGTTGGTGGACTGGAGCGGGGCGTGGGCGGGGGTCATGCGCCGCCTCCCGGCCGAACGCCGCATCGACCTGCCGACGCTTCCTCCATCGTCATTCCCGCGAAGGCGGGAATCACTGGACGTTGCCGCTTGCTCGGCGGCGAACCATCAAAGTCCATGGATTCCCGCCTTCGCGGGAATGACGATCCAGAGGCAATGACGGCATCCCCGGCGTTCATGCCGCCTCCTTCGCCCGCTTGCCGCGGCAACCCGGCCCCGCATGCGTTTCCAGCAGCAGGAACTTCTGCATGTCCCAGGCCCCGGTCGGGCAGCGCTCGGCGCACAGGCCGCAGTGCAGGCACACGTCCTCGTCCTTGACCATCACCCGCATCGTCTTGAGCGGCGCCGACACGTACAGCGGCTGTTCGGCGTTGAGCGCCGGCGCGGTCAGCCGGTCGCGCAGCTCGGCCTCGTCGCCGTTGGCGGTGAAGGTGATGCAGTCGGTCGGGCAGATGTCGACGCAGGCGTCGCACTCGATGCACTTGTCCTTCGTGAACACGGTCTCGACGTCGCAGTTGAGGCAGCGCTGGGTCTCCTTCCACGCGGTGGCGGCGTCGAAGCCGAGCTCGACCTCGGTGCTGATGCTGTCGAGCTTCCGCGCCGCCTCCGACCACGGCACCGCGTAGCGCTCGTCGGGCGAGACCGCGTTGTCGTAGCTCCACTCGTGGATGCCCATCTTCTGCGATTCCAGCCGCACCAGCGGGTCGGGGCGCTCGCGCGGGTCCTCGCCGTGCAGCAGCCTGTCGATGCTGATCGCCGCGGCGTGGCCGTGCGCGACCGCCCAGATGATGTTCTTGGGCCCGAACGCGGCGTCGCCGCCGAACAGCACCTGCGGCAGGGTCGACTGGAACGTGGCCTTGTCGACCACCGGCATGCCCCACTCGTCGAAGTCGATGCCGGCATCGCGCTCGATCCACGGGAACGCGTTCTCCTGCCCGACCGCGATCAGCACCTCGTCGCAGGGATGGAACTCGTCCGGCTCGCCGGTCGGCACCAGGCGACGCCGGCCCCTGTCGTCGAATTCCGACCGCACGCGCTCGAAGGTCATGCCCGTCAGCCGGCCGCTGGCGTGGACGAAGGCCTTGGGCACGCGGCAGTCGAGGATCGGGATGCCCTCGTGCATCGCGTCCTCCTTCTCCCACGGGCTGGCCTTCATCTGGTCGAAGCCCGAGCGCACCAGCACCTTGACGTCCTCGCCGCCGAGCCGGCGCGCCGAGCGGCAGCAGTCCATCGCGGTGTTGCCGCCGCCGAGCACCAGCACGCGCCTGCCGATCCGGGTCACGTGGCCGAAGTAGACGTTGGCCAGCCAGTCCAGGCCGACGTGGATGTTCGCGGCGCCCTCCTGGCGTCCGGGCAGGTCGAGGTCGCGTCCGCGCGGCGCGCCGCTGCCGACGAAGACCGCATCGAAGCCCTCGCCCAGCAGCGCCTTCATCGACTCGATGCGGCGGCCGCCGACGAACTCCACGCCCAGGTCGAGGATGTAGCCGCACTCCTCGTCGATCACTTCCTCCGGCAGGCGGAAGCGCGGCACCTGGGTGCGCATGAAGCCGCCGGCTTTGGGGTCGGCCTCGAACACGGTGACCCGGTAGCCCAGCGGCGCCAGGTCGCGGGCCACGGTCAGCGAGGCCGGCCCGGCGCCCACGCAGGCGATCCGCCGGCCGTTGGGCTGCGCGGCCGGCCTGGGCATGCGCGCGCGCACGTCGCCCTTGTGGTCGGCGGCCACCCGCTTGAGGCGGCAGATCGCCACCGGCTCGGGCTTCTCGCGCATCGATTCGGGCCCGTTGTTCTCCTCCACCCGCCCGCGCCGGCAGGCCGGCTCGCAGGGGCGGTCGCAGGTGCGGCCGAGGATCCCGGGGAAGACGTTGGACTGCCAGTTCACCATGTAGGCATCAGCATGGCGGCCGGCGGCGATCAGGCGGATGTATTCGGGCACCGGCGTATGCGCCGGGCAGGCCCACTGGCAGTCCACGACCCTGTGGAAGGTGTCCGGATTGCGGATATCGGTCGGCTCCAAAGATGCACCCCGACTCGCTGGCTGGCCGGACGCGCCGGCCGCGCTTGCCCGGTCGAGTCTAGCGCGCCGCGCACGGCGCGGCGGAACCCCCGCACAGGCCCGACCGGGGGCAACGGCGGCCGCGGCCGGCCTGTAAATACCGAACCGATTGGTCTAGTATTGCGGCATGTCCGTCCCTTCCGCCCGCAAGCCAGGCGCCCGCGCGCCCAGGCACGCCAGCCCCGGCCGCCCCAAGGACCTCGCCAAGGGCTTGGCGATCCTCGAGGCCGCCAAGCGCATGTTCACCGTGCACGGCTACGAGCGCACCAGCATGGACCAGATCGCCAACGAGGCCGGCGTCTCCAAGCTGACCGTCTACAGCCATTTCGGCGACAAGGACGCCCTGTTCGCCGCCGCGGTGAAGTCGCATTGCGAGACCCAGCTGCCCGACAGCCTGTTCGAGGCTTCGCCGGGGACGCCGCTGCGCGAGCGCCTGCTGAAGATCGCCCATGCCTTCTTCGCCATGGTCAGCTCGCCGGAGGCGATCGCCGGCCACCGCATCATGTGCACGCCGCAGATCACCGGCTCGCCGCTGCCGGCGATCTTCTGGGAGGCGGGCCCGCAGCGCGTGCAGGCCGCATTCGCCAGCCTGCTGCGGCGGCGCATGGAGGCCGGCGAGCTGGACATCCCCGACGTGCCGATGGCGTCCTCGCAGTTCTTCGCCCTGCTCAAGGGCGAGGTGCACGCGCGGATGGTGTTCGGCTGCTGCACCGGCGGGCGCTCGGTGGAGGACCACCTCGAGGCCTGCGTGGACATGTTCCTGCGCGCCTACGGCCACCGCTCGTGACCACCGGCACGGTGCCGGCGGTCGCGGTGACTTCCGGCACTGCGTGCTGCTGTACCGCAACAGCGATCCTGTTCCCGCCCGAAGACGCGGGGACCAGGGCCAAACACCGCTAAAATGGCGGGCTGCCGCCAGAGACCCCGGATATGTCGACGATGGATTACGCCAAGGCCCGCGAAACGATGGTGGAACAGCAGGTGCGCCCGTGGGACGTGCTCGACGTGCGCGTCCTGGACGTGCTGGCACGGCTGCCGCGCGACGCCTTCGTCCCCGAAAGCCACCGCGCGCTCGCCTACGCCGACATCGAGCTGCCGATCGGCCACGGCGAGCGGATGATGAAGCCCGTGGTCGAAGGCCGCCTGCTGCAGGCGCTGGAGCTGCAGGGCGACGAGGACGTGCTGGAAATCGGCACCGGCAGCGGCTTCCTCGCCGCCTGCCTGGGCCGCCTGGCGCGCGACGTGGTCAGCCTCGAGCGGCGCGCCGACTTCGTCGACGCCGCGCGCGCGCGGCTGCAGGCGCAGGGCATCGCCAACGTCGCGGTCGAAACCGCCGACGCCCTCGCCTGGGACACCGACCGCCGCTTCGACGCGATCGCCGTGACCGGCGCGGTCGCCGCGGTGCCCTCGCAGTTCCTGCAATGGCTGCGCCCGGGCGGCCGCATGTTCGTGGTGCGCGGCAATCCGCCGGTGATGGACGCGGCGCTGCTGCGCCAGGACGTCAACGGCATCCGCGCCGAATCGTTGTTCGAGACCGACCTTGCCTACCTCGCCGGCGCCGCCCCCGTGCCGGCCTTCGTCTTCTGAGCAAAGGACCCCGCATGACCCGCCGCCCCCTCGCCCTCGCGCTCGCCCTGGCCGTGCTGCTGCCGGCCACCGCGTCCGCCGAAGACCTGCTGCAGACCTACGAACTCGCGCGCAACGGCGACCCGCAGCTGGCCGCCGCCGAGTCCGGCCGCCTCGCGCAGAAGGAAGGCGCGGTGCAGGCGCGCGCCGAGCTGCTGCCGCAGATCAACGGCACCGCCTCGCTCGACCGCTCGCACGTCGCCGGCGAGCCGAGCGACTACGACATCACCTCGCGCAGCTATCGCGCCAACCTCGACCAGACGGTCTTCAACTGGAGCAGCATCGCCAACCTGCGCGCGCAGCGCGCGCTCAGCAAGGCCGCCGACTTCGACCTGGAGTCGGCCAACGACTCGCTGGCGACCCGCACCTCGGCTGCGTACTTCAACGTGCTGGTCGCGATCGAGACCCTGGCCGCGGCGGAAGCGGCGGAGGCGGCCACCAAGCGCAACTTCGACTATGCCGACAAGCGCCTGGAGGTCGGCCTGGCGCCGATCACCGACGTGCACGAGGCACGCGCCCAGTACGACAGCGCGCGCGCCAACACCATCGCCCAGCGCAACGCGCTGGCCGACGCCTACCAGGCCCTGACCGAGATCACCGGCACCCAGGTGCGCAACCTCAAGGGCCTGCCGGACGACTTCCGCCCGGAGCTGCCCGCGGGCCAGGACGCCGACGGCTGGGTCGCCGCCGCGATCGAGAACAACCCCTCGCTCAAGTCGCTGGAATACCAGGTCAAGTCGGGCGAGCAGAGCGTCTCCGCCGCGCGCGGCGGCCACTATCCCTCGCTCGCCTTCGGCGCCGGCTACGGGCGCACCAACAGCTGGGACAACCTGCACGGCATCGGCTCGCCGACGGTGGGGCTCGGCAACGACGGCGAGAACGCCAGCATCGGCCTGACCCTGACCGTGCCGATCTTCTCCGGCGGCGCGACCCAGTCGCGCGTGCGCCAGGCGATCGCCAACCGCGACGTCGCCCAGGACCAGTACGAACAGCAGAAGCGCGCGGTCGAGCGCAACACCCGCAACTCCTACCAGACCCTGGTGGCCGGCATCAGCGAGATCGAGGCGCGGCGGCTGGCCGTGGTTTCGGCCAAGGCCGCCTACGACGCCTCGCAGGTGGGCCTGGAAGTCGGGACGCGCACCGTGCTCGACGTGCTGATCAACCAGCAGAACCTGTTCAACGCGCGCCAGGCCTACGCCATCGCCAAGTACAACTACCTGCAGAACCGGCTGCTGCTCGAGCAGTCCGCCGGCTCGCTCGACATCGACGACGTGCAGGACGTGAACCGCCTGCTGACGGTCGACGCCGACGCGCAGCTCTCGGCCGACGACACCGCGCCGGCGCCGGCCGCACAGTAAATCCGCGCGAGCCGAACCGACGGCCCGGGGCCTCTCCCGGGCCGTCCGCGTTTCCGGCGGCGCCTCAGCCCGCCGGCGGCCGCGGCAGGTCGGTCCCCACCAGCGCCAGGGTGCGCGCCAGCGCGCCGCGGCCCTGCTCCACCAGCCCCAGCCCGGCGGCGGCCATCGCCCGGCGTCGGTCCTCGTCGGCGAGCAGGCCCGCGATGGCGTCGCCCACGGCCTCGGCGTTCGCGCCGACCTCCATCGCGTCCACCGCGCGCATCTGCCGCGCGATGTCGGCGAAGTTGTGCAGGTGCGGCCCGGTCACCACCGCGGTGCCGACGGCGGCCGGCTCGAGCATGTTGTGGCCGCCGATGTCCTGCAGGCTGCCGCCGACGAAGGCGACGTCGGCGCAGGCGTAGAAATCCATCAGCTCGCCGAGGGTGTCGACCACGAACACCGCATCGTCGCGGTCGGGCCACTGCGTGAGCCGCCGCGTGGCCACCCGCCAGCCGGCGTCGACCGCGGCCTGCGCGACCGCGCGGAAACGCTCCGGATGCCGCGGCGCCCACAGCAGCAGCAGGTCCGGCCAGCGCTCGCGCAGGCGGCGGTGGATCGCGATCACCGCCGCCTCCTCCTCGGGATGGGTGCTGGCGGCGATCCATGCCGGCCGGGGCCCGGCATGGCCGCGGAAGGTGGCCGCCGAAGCCTGCCAGCGCGGGTCGATCGCGATGTCGAACTTCAGGTTGCCGGTGACGACCACCCTGTCGCGGTCGGCGCCCAGCCGCACGAAGCGCTCGCCGTCGCGGCGCGACTGCGCGGCGACCTTGCGCAGCGTGCGCAGCGCGCGCCCGACCAGCGCGTGGAGCAGGCGATAGCCGCGCAGCGAGCGCTCGGACAGCCGCGCGTTGACCACGTAGGCCGGCACGCCGGCGTCGCGGCAGCCGAACAGCAGGTTGGGCCACAGCTCGGTCTCGACGATCAGCCCCAGCCGCGGCCGGAAATGGGCGAGGAAACGGCGCACCGCGCCGGGCAGGTCGTAGGGCAGGTAGACGTGGTCGACGCGGTCGCCCCACAGCGCGCGCACCCGCGCCGAGCCGGTCGGGGTGATGGTGGTCACCAGCAGCCTCAGGTCGGGGCGCTGGCGCAGCAGCGCGTTGACCAGCGGCGCGGCGGCGCCGACCTCGCCGACCGAGACCGCGTGCACCCATACGGTCGCGCCGCGCGGCGCCGCGCGGTAGTTGGCGTAGCGCTCGTTCCAGCGCTGGAAATACTCGGTCTGGCGGAAGCCACGCCAGATCAGGTGGTAGACCGTCACCGGCACCAGCAGGTACAGCGCGGCCGAGTACAGCGCGCGCAGCAGGTGCTCGATGGGGTCGTTCCGCATCGGCGCAGGATAGCGAACAAGCGCGCCGGCGGCGGCGGGCCCGGCGACGCGGAAGCGACCGGGGCCCTCGCACGGGGGAAGGGGGTCGGCGATTTCGCCGCCGCCGGTAGAATCGCGGCATGAGCGCAACGCCCGAACCCGGACCGCCGCCGCTGGGCCCGCGCCACTGGCCGGCATGGCTCGGCATCGGCGCGATGGCGATCCTCGCGCGCCTGCCGTGGACGTGGCAGCGCGCGCTCGGCCTCCCGCTGGGGGCGCTGCTGCGCGCGCTGCTGGGCGGGCGCCGCCGGATCGCGCGGCGCAACCTCGAGCTGTGCTTCCCGGACCTGGACGCCGACGCGCGCGCGGCGCTGCTGCGGGACCATTTCCGGGCGCTGGCGGTGGGCGTGTTCGAATTCGCGCGCGCCTGGTGGGGCTCGGTCGACCCGCTGCGCCGCGGCCTGGTCGTCGAAGGCCTGGAGCACATCGAGGCCGCGCGCGCCGATGGCCGCGGCGTGATCGTGGTGTCCGGGCACTTCACCACCCTGGAAGTGTGCGGCCGCCTGATGTGCGACCACGTGCCGCTGGCCGGCATGTACCGTCCGCACGCGCAGCCGGCGATGGAATGGGCGGTGCGCCGCGGCCGCGCCCGCTACGCCGCGGCGATGTTCCCCAAGCAGGACGTGCGCGGCGCGGTGAAGCACCTCAAGCGCGGCGGCCTGCTGTGGTACGCGCCGGACCAGGACCCGAGCCGCGGCGACAGCGTGTACGTGCCCTTCTTCGACCAGCCGGCGCACAGCCTCACCTCGACCCACCAGCTGGCGCGCATGTCCGGCGCCGCGGTGCTGCTCTACCAGCACGAACGCCGCGCCGACGGCGGCTACACGCTGCGGCTGTGGCCCGCGTTCGACGGCTTCCCGTCGCGCGACGCGACCGCGGACACCGCGCGCGTGATCGCCGGCATCGAGGCGATGGCGCGGGCGGCGCCGGCGCAGTACCTGTGGATCCACCGCCGCTTCAAGCGGCGCCCGGATGGCCTTTCCCCGTACGCCTGAGCCTGCCGGCCGCGTGGCCGCGTGGCCGCGGGATCAGGATCCGCGCCAGGGGAACCCACCGTTTTCCCTGCCCGCGACGCAGCCGCATTCCCCCTCGCCGCCCGCCTCTGCTTTTCGCTTTTCGCCCTTCGCCCTTCGCTTTTTCGCTTTTCGCTTTTCGCTTTCCAACGACAATGAATCCACTGAGCTGTACCGCAGACCCGGAGGGCGCCGCACAGGACGTGCGGCGTTTTTATAAAAGTCAAGGAT
>JAYRKR010000128.1:0-6382 GCA_041905645.1 Luteimonas sp. | reverse complement strand
CAGCGCTACGCCGCGACGGTCGACCTCGACCGCGCGCTCGGCGGCGGCCTCGCGCTCGCCGATCCCGCCGCCGACTCCGATCCCAAGTCTTCCGATCTCGCCAAGGCCCCCACGCCATGACCACCGAAATCAACCCCCAGGCCAATGCCGCACCCGCCCCGCAGGCCGCGCCCAGGAACGGCAAGCGCCGCCGCGCGCTGATGATCCTCGCGGCCGTCGCCGTCCTCGCCGGCATCGGCTGGCTGGCGTACTATTTCCTGTACGCACGCTGGCACCAGGACACCGACGACGCCTACGTCCGCGGCAACGTCGTGAGCATCGTGCCGCAGACGATGGGCACGGTGGTCGCGATCGACGCCGAGGAAGGCATGAAGGTCGAGGCCGGCCAGCCGCTGGTGCAGCTCGATCCCAACGACGCGCAGGTCGCCTACGACCAGGCGGTGGCCAACCTCGCCGCCACCGTGCGCCAGGTGCGCGGGCTGTACAGCTCGGTCGACGCCGGCCAGGCCGACCTCAAGGCGCGCATGGTCGCGGTCGACCAGGCCCGCGCCGACGTGAAGCGCCGCGAGGGGCTGGTGGCCACCGGCGCGGTCTCGCGCGAGGAGCTGGCGCACGCACGCGACATGCTCGCCGCGGCCGAAGCGGCGCTGTCGGCCTCCAGCGGGCAGCTCTCGCGCAGCCGCGCGCTGGTCGACGCGACGACGGTGAGCAACCAGCCGCAGGTCGAGGCCGCGGCCTCGCAGCTGCGCCAGGCCTACCTCAACCTGCAGCGCACCGCGATCCTCGCGCCGGTCTCGGGCTACGTCGCGCAGCGCGACGTGCAGCTGGGCCAGCGCGTCCAGCCCGGCACCACGCTGATGACCATCGTGCCGCTGGAGCAGGTCTGGGTGGAGGCGAACTTCAAGGAAACCCAGCTCGCCCGGATGCGCATCGGACAGCCGGTCGAGGTCCACGCCGACCTCTACGGCGGCGACGTGGAATACGACGGACGGGTCGCCAGCCTCGGCCTGGGCACCGGCAGTGCGTTCTCCCTGCTGCCGGCGCAGAACGCCAGCGGCAACTGGATCAAGATCGTGCAGCGCGTGCCGGTGCGGATCGAACTCGACCGCAAGCAGCTCTCCGACAACCCGCTGCGGATCGGCCTGAGCATGAGCGTCGACGTCTCCATCCGCGACCAGGACGGCAAGATGCTCGCCGGGTCCGCGCCGCGGACCGGGGGCCCGCTGCTCTCGACCAACGCCTACGCCAAGCAGCTTGCCGACGCCAACGCGCTGATCCGCAAGATCGTCGAGCAGAACCTGCCCGCGTCCGCGCGCCGCTGACGCCCCCGGGGTCCCATGGCCAACATCGAAGAAATGGAGGAAGGCGCCGGCCTGCCGCCGGTGCCGGTGAAGCCGGGCCCGTTCCGGCCGCCGAACCTCGCGCTGGCGACGATCGGCCTGGCGCTGGCGTCGTTCATGCAGGTGCTCGACACCACGATCGCCAACGTCTCGCTGCCGACCATCTCCGGCAACCTCGGCGCCAGCGCCAACCAGGCGACGTGGGTGATCACCTCGTTCGCGGTGAGCAACGCGATCGCGCTGCCGCTGACCGGCTTCATGACCCGCCGCTTCGGCGAGCGCAAGCTGTTCATGTGGGCGACGCTGGCATTCGTGATCGCCTCGTTCCTGTGCGGCATCGCCAACACCATGGGCCTGCTGGTGGTCGCGCGCGCGCTGCAGGGCTTCGTCGCCGGGCCGATGTACCCGGTCACGCAGGCGCTGCTGATCTCGATCTACCCGCCGCACAAGCGCGGGCAGGCGATCGCGCTGCTGGCGATGGTCACCGTGGTCGCGCCGATCGCCGGCCCGATCCTCGGCGGCTGGATCACCGACAACTACAGCTGGGAATGGATCTTCTTCATCAACATCCCCATCGGCATCTTCTCCAGCGTCGTCGTCGGCCGCCAGCTCAAGGGCCGGCCGGAGCGGCTGGAGAAGCCGAAGATGGACTACATCGGGCTGGCGACCCTGGTGCTGGGCGTCGGCGCGCTGCAGATCCTGCTCGACCTGGGCAACGACGAGGACTGGTTCAACTCCGGCAAGATCGTGGTGCTGGCGATCGTCTCGGTCGTCGCGCTGGCGGTGTTCGTCATCTGGGAGCTCACCGACCGCGACCCGATCGTCAACCTCAAGCTGTTCCGCCACCGCAACTTCACCAGCGGCACGATCGCGATGGTGGTGGCGTACGCGGCGTTCTTCAGCGTCGGCCTGCTGGTGCCGCTGTGGCTGCAGCGCAACCTGGGCTACACGGCGATCTGGGCCGGCTTCGCCAGCGCGCCGATCGGCATCCTGCCGGTGCTGCTGACGCCCTTCGTGGGCAAGTACGCCACCCGCATGGACCTGCGCTGGCTGGCGACGTTCGCCTTCATCGTGATGGCGGGCACCAGCTTCTTCCGCGCCGGGTTCAACCTCGACGTCGACTTCGGCCGGGTCGCCGAGGTGCAGCTGTGGCAGGGCCTGGGCGTGGCGCTGTTCTTCATGCCGGTGCTGACGATCCTGCTGTCGGACCTGGAGCCGCACGAGATCGCCGCGGGCTCGGGCCTGGCGACCTTCGTGCGCACGCTCGGCGGCTCGTTCGCCGCATCGCTGACGACCTGGGGCTGGAACCAGCGCAGCACCATCCACCACGCGCAGCTGACCGAGCACATCAACGCCAACGACCCGGGCATGCTGCAGACGGTGACCGCACTGGGCCACGGCGACCTGCAGCGCGGCGCGGCCGTGCTCAACCGGATGATCTCGCAGCAGGCGGTGCAGATCGGCTTCAACGAGATCTTCCACCTGCTCGGAATCCTGTTCCTGGCGGTGATCGTGTTCGTCTGGTTCGCCAGGCCGCCGTTCGCGGCCAAGGCCGGCGGCGCCGCGGCCGGGGGGCATTGACTCCGGCAATCGCCGACATTGCACCGGTAGGAGCGCCCCATGGGCGCGATGGTTTTCCCGGGCGCCGGCGAATCGCGCCCATGGGGCGCTCCTACGCGGCGTCGAGGGCGTCGGACAGGCGCTCGACGGCGACGACTTCCATGCCCTTGTAGCTGCCCGCCTTCGGCGCGTTCGCCTTCGGCACGATCGCGCGCCGGAAGCCGTGGGTGGCGGCTTCCTTCAGCCGCTCCTCGCCGTTGGGCACCGGGCGGATCTCGCCCGAGAGCCCGACCTCGCCGAAGGCCACGGTCTTCTCCGCCAGCGGCGCGTCTCGCAGCGACGACAGCACCGAGAGCAGCACCGGCAGGTCGGCCGCGGTTTCCTGCACCCGGATGCCGCCGACGACGTTGACGAACACGTCCTGGTCGCCGACCGCGATGCCGCCGTGGCGGTGCAGCACCGCCAGCAGCATCGCCAGGCGGTTCTGCTCGAGGCCCACCGCGACCCGCCGCGGGTTCGACAGCGGCGACGAATCCACCAGCGCCTGCACCTCCACCAGCAGCGGCCGGGTGCCCTCGCGCGTGACCATGACGCAGCTGCCCGGCTGCCGCGTGCTGCCGCCGGAGAGGAAGATCGCCGACGGGTTCGGCACTTCCTTCAGCCCCTTCTCGCCCATCGCGAACACGCCCAGCTCGTTGACCGCGCCGAAGCGGTTCTTGAAGGCGCGCAGCACGCGGAAGCGGCTGCCGCTGTCGCCCTCGAAGTACAGCACCGCGTCGACCATGTGCTCGAGCACGCGCGGGCCGGCGATGCCGCCTTCCTTGGTCACGTGGCCGACCAGGAAGATCGCGGCGCCGGTTTCCTTGGCGTAGCGCACCAGCCGCGCGGCCGACTCGCGCACCTGGCTCACCGAGCCGGGCGCGGCGGTCAACGATTCGGTCCACAGGGTCTGGACCGAGTCGGCGACGATCAGCCTGGGCTGCAGCGCCGCGGCCTGCTCGAGGATGCGCTCGACGCCGGTCTCGGCCAGGGCGTCGACGCCGTCCAGCGGCAGCTCCAGCCGCGCCGCGCGGCCGGCGACCTGCGCCAGCGATTCCTCGCCGGTGACGTAGAGGCCGGGCAAGGTCGCCGCCATCCGCGCGATCGCCTGCAGCAGCAGGGTCGACTTGCCGATCCCGGGATCGCCGCCGACCAGCACCACCGCGCCCTCGACCAGGCCGCCGCCGAGCACGCGGTCGAACTCGCCGATGCCGGTGGACACGCGCGCGTCCTCGTGGTGGCGCACGTCCTTGAGCGCGGTCACCCGCGGCGCGTCGACCTTGCCGGCCCAGCCGCTGCGGCGCGGCGCCGGCGACTTCGCGGCGGCGGCGGATTCGAGCACGATCTCGGAGAGCGTGTTCCAGGCCCCGCATTCGCCGCACTGGCCCTGCCACTTGTTGAACTCGGCGCCGCATTCGGTGCAGACGTAGGCGGTCCTGGCCTTGGCCATGCGCGGGTTCCGGGAGGAAGGAGGAAACAGGATAGCCGGCGCCGGTCGCGGCGGACGAGACGCTGGCCGGCCGGTCGCGGCTTCCGTCGCCGCCGCACCCACCAATGCCGCGCTTGCAGGAGCGGCGGAAGTCGCGGCCAGGGCGGGCCGCCGCGGCCCCTGCTACGACAGCCCGGCGCCGTTGCCGTTGGACACGGAAGCGCCATCGGCGCCGCTGAGGTTGCCCTCCTCCACCGCGACGCCATCGGCCTCGCGCTGCCGGATGATCTTCGCCGCCTGCGCGTCGGCCGCGACGCGGTGCTGCAGCGACTTGCACAGCTCGATGCCGGCCGAGGTCAGCTGCATCGGGTCGGCATCGACGGTGACCAGCCCGCTGTCGACCAGGCGCTGGTGGATCTTGGTGTCGCCCGACTCCAGCGGCAGGCACTGGTCGATCCGCTGCAGCACCTCGAGCAGGGCAAGGTCTTCGAGGGCGATCGGGTCCATGGGCTTGCTCGGACGGAAGATGGTGCCGGAAATAGGATTCGAACCTACGACCTACGCATTACGAATGCGCCGCTCTACCAACTGAGCTATTCCGGCGTTTGTTGCCTCTGCCCGGCCGCGGCCGGGCGACGCGGCGGGCCGCATCGGGGCGTGAATTCTAGGTTTGCGGGCCGGCAGGGTCAATCGACCAGCTGCACGCGCAGCTCCTTGGGCAGCGCGAAGACCATGCTCTCGGGCTCGCCCGAGAGCTCGCGCACGCCGCCGGCCGCGCCCAGGGCGTGCAGGCGGTCGATCACGCCCTGCACCAGCACGTCGGGGGCGGAGGCGCCGGCGGTCACGCCGACGTGGCGGCGGCCCTCGACCCAGCGCGGGTCGATCTCGTCGGCGCCGTCGATCAGGTAGGCCTCCACGCCCTCGCGCTCGGCCAGCTCGCGCAGGCGGTTGGAATTGGAGCTGTTGGGCGAGCCGACCACCAGCACCAGGTCGCACTGCGCGGCGAGCTCGCGCACCGCGTCCTGGCGGTTCTGCGTGGCGTAGCAGATGTCGTCGTTCTTCGGCCCCTGGATGGCCGGGAAACGGGCCTGCAGCGCCTCGATCACGCCGCGCGTGTCGTCCACCGACAGCGTGGTCTGGGTGGTGTAGGCGAGGTTGCCGGGTTGCCCGACCTCGAGCGCCGCGACGTCCTCCACGTCCTCGACCAGGTAGATGCGGCCGCGGCCGCCCTGGCGGTCCCACTGCCCCATCGTGCCTTCCACCTCGGGGTGGCCGGCGTGGCCGATCAGCACCACGTCGCGGCCGGCGCGGCAATGGCGGGCGACCTCGAAATGCACCTTGGTCACCAGCGGGCAGGTGGCGTCGAACACCTTCAGCGCGCGCCGCGCCGCCTCGTTGCGGACCGCCTGCGAGACGCCGTGCGCGCTGAAGATCACGGTGGCGCCGTCGGGGACCTCGTCGAGCTCCTCGACGAAGACCGCGCCGCGCTGCTTGAGGTCGTCGACCACGTAGCGGTTGTGCACGACCTCGTGGCGCACGTAGATCGGCGCGCCGAGCGTCTCGATCGCCCGCTTGACGATCTCGATCGCGCGATCGACGCCGGCGCAGAAGCCGCGGGGGTTGGCAAGGACGATGTCCATAAAACCGATTTTACCGGAGACCAGACCTCCGAGCCCCGATTCAGCCTTCGAAACGATTCCCGCACAGCACAATCGCCCCTCTCCCGCTTGCGGGAGAGGGGATGGGGTGAGGGAGGGTCAGGTCGCCGTCATCCCCAACGGAGCTCGAGGCGAACGTCCATGGATCCCCGCTTGCGCGGGAATGACGCCTTGGTGGCACGAACGCCCCTCTCCCGCTTGCGGGAGAGGGGATGGGGTGAGGGAGGGTCAGGTCGCCGTCATCTCCAACGGAGCTCGAGGCGAACGTCCATGGATCCCCGCCTGCGCGGGGATGACGCTTCGGTGGCTCGAACGCCCCTCTCCCGCTTGCGGGAGAGGGGATGGGGTGAGGGAGC
>JAYRKR010000012.1:37465-57937 GCA_041905645.1 Luteimonas sp. | reverse complement strand
AGGAGGCAGCCGCCGCAGGCGGATGCCGGGGGACGTTCGCCCGAAGGGTCGCCGGCCGCGCCGGGGCCCGTCAGGTCGCGACAAGGCGCGGGATCGGGCAAAACCTTCCCGGTCCATCCTCGTTCATCCATGGCAAAAACCACGCCTCCCGGCGCCCCCATTCGGCGACCCGGGCGTTCAGTGAACGCCTCCGCGGCTTGTTAAACTCGCGCGTCCCTACCGCATGGATTCCGCAATGCCCAACGCGCGCGCCGCCCTCGCCCGGTATTCCGCCCTCGCCCTCGGCATCGCCCTGGTCGCCGGCCTGTCGGCGCACGACGCCGATGCCGCGAAGAAGCGCGCGAAGAAGAAGGCGGAACCCGCCGTCACCGCCTGCACGGATTTCTACGCCTTCACCAACAAGGACTGGCTGGCATCCAACCTGGTGGTCGGCGGCTCGGGCACGGTGTCCTCGCTCGGGCAGCTGCGCGACACGGCGCGTCAGCAGCAGCGCGACCTGCTCGACGCCGCCATGCGCGCGCCGCAGAACAACGTGCAGAAGCTGCTCGGCGACTTCTGGGCCAGCGGCCTGGACGAGGCCGCGGTGGAGGCCGACGGCGCCCAGCCGATCGCGCCCCTGCTCTCGCGCATCGACGGCATCCGCCGCGAAAAGGACATCCCGCCCGCGATCGCCGCGCTGCACCAGGTGGGCATCCCGGTCCTGTTCCAGTTCACGCCCGACGTCGACCTCAACGACCTCAGCCGCCACATCGGCTACTTCACCCAGGGCGGCACGGGACTCACCGACCCCACCTACTACACCCGCACCGACCCCGACACCCAGGCCCTGCTGGGCCGCTACAAGGACTACGTCGAGAAGGTCCTGGTGCTCACCGGCACGCCCGCCGACAAGGCGGCGGCGCAGGCGCAGGTGGTCATCGACGTGGAGACGCGCATCGCCAGGGCGTCGAAGCCGATGACGCTGATGCGCGATCCGCGCAGCAACTACGCGCTGGTGCAGACCGCCACGCTCGGCAAGACGTACAAGCACCTGCAGCTGGGCGACTTCCTCAAGGCGCAGGGCGTGAGCGACGACGTCGTCTCGCTGGCCAATCCGGCGCTGTTCGCCGAGCTCGACGCCATGGTCGACAAGCTCAAGCCCGACCAGTGGAAGGCCTACCTGCGCTTCCAGGTCGGCAACGCGATGGCGCCGTACCTGTCCAAGAGCTTCCGCGACGCCGACTTCGAGTTCCGCGGCCGGGTGCTGCGCGGCGAGTCCGCGCCGCCCCCGCGCGACAAGCTGGTGCTCGACGCGATCAACCTCGCCGCGGGCCCGATGCTGGCGCGCGAGTACGTCGCTCGCTACCTGCCCGCGACCACCGCCTCGCGGGCGGAGGCCATCGCCGGGCAGGTGCGCGACGCGCTTGCGCGCGCGGTCGAAGGCAGCGCCTGGATGAGCGAGCCGGCCAAGGCCGAGGCCAAGGCCAAGCTCGGCAAGCTGAAGATCGAGGTGGGCGCGCCCAGGCGCGACCTCGACTACAGCGTGCAGCCGATGGGCCGCGGCAGCTTCGGCGGCAACATGTTGATCGCCTCGACCTGGCGCCACCGCGAGGAGATGAAGCGGATCGGCCGCGGCAATGCCGACCGCCGCTGGGACGTGCTGCCGCAGGAACCGGCGCTGGCCTACGACATGGCGCAGAACCGCCTGATCGTCAGCGCCGCGGTGCTGCAGCCGCCGGTGCTCGACATGACCCAGGACGCCGCCAGCCACTACGGCAGCTTCGGCGCGCTGGTCGGCCACGAGCTGAGCCGCAGCGTCGACAAGAAGGGCCAGTTCGTCGACGCCAAGGGCGAAGTCAAGACCTGGTGGACGCCGGCCGACAACACGGCCTGGGACCTGCGCATCGCGCCGCTGGTGGCGCAGTACGGCGCCTACGCCTATCCGGGGCTCAACGGCGTGCGCGTCAACGGCGCGCAGACGCTGGAGGAAAACGCCGCGGACCTGGCCGGCATCGAGCTGGCCTGGGACGCGCTGTCGGCCTCGCAGCCGGAACTGCCGAAGGAATCGAAGCAGGCCTTCTTCCGGGGCTGGGCGCAGCTGTGGCGGCAGCAGATGTCGACCGACGAGGCCACCCGCCGCGCCGCCGTCGGCGTGCACGCGCCCGGCCAGTGGCGCGCCAACGGCCCGCTGACCGACCTGCCGGCGTTCGGCGAGGCCTTCCAGTGCAAGGCCGGCACCGCGATGCAGCTCAAGCCGGAGCAGCAGGTGTCGATCTGGCGCAGCGCGGCCGCGGAACCGGCGCCTGCCGGCAAGAAGTAGGTTTCCCCGGCAACGGCCGCGGCTTCGGACGGCCCGCCGCAAGGAAGCCAGCAGCCGGGCAGCAGCACGCAGGATGGGTTGAGCCGAAGGCGAAACCCATCGCCCCCGGCAGTTCGCAGGATGGGTCGAGCCAACAGCGAAACCCACTGCCCGGCAGCACGGGTTTCGCCTTCGGCTCGACCCGCGCCCCTCGGAACCTCAGAACCGCCGCACCCGCGACCCGCTGCGGCTGAAGGGCGGCTTGCCCCGCCAGTAGTTGATCAGCAGCCAGCCGAACAGCATCCCGCCCAGGTGCGCGAAGTGCGCGACCCCCGGCTGCAGGCCGGTGAAGCCGAGCAGCAGCTCGATCGCGCCGTAGATGATCACCAGCGTGCGCGCCTTCATCGGGATCGGCGGGATCAGCAGCATCACACGCTGGTTGGGGAACAGCATGCCGTAGGCGAGCAGCAGGCCGAACACGCCGCCCGAGGCGCCCAGCGTGGCGCCCACCGCGGCCCC
This sequence comes from Luteimonas sp., assembly GCA_041905645.1. Taxonomy (GTDB): domain Bacteria; phylum Pseudomonadota; class Gammaproteobacteria; order Xanthomonadales; family Xanthomonadaceae; genus Luteimonas. The sequence continues at coordinate 55,140 of JAYRKR010000012.1, read as the reverse complement.
CTGCGCCGCCATCCAGGAGGTGACGACCAGCTGGCACAGCCCGGCGCCCGCTACGCAGACGAGGTAGTAGGCGAGGAAGCGGCGGTTGCCCCAGGTGTACTCCAGCGGCGCACCGAACATCAGCAGCGCCAGCATGTTGAACAGCAGGTGCGCGATGTTCGACGGGTCGTGCAGGAAGCCGTAGGTCAACAGCTGCCACGGCATGAAGCCCACGCCGCCGGAGAACGCATCGCCCCCGGCCTGCAGCGGCCAGAGCATGAAGGGCGCCATGGCGGGTTCGCCGAGGACGTACTCGAGCACGAACACCAGGCCGTTGGCGATCAGCAGGGCCTTGGTGACGGGAGGCAGGTTGGTGAACATCGGGATCCTTGTGGCTGCCGGGCATGATAACGGCAGGCCGCCAGCCTGCCGTGCGCGGGACCGTCGGCGTCATGGCGGCGGTGTTCCCGATGTCGGGGCCGATCCCGTCCGGATCAAGCGCAGCTGCGCCGCACGGCCCTATCCCGGCCCCCAGATCATGGCGTCGAGGCTGTCGTCGGCCCTCGGCATGCGCACGCGGCCGTTCTCGACCACCACGCCCTCGGCGCGCAGGCGCTGCGACTGCTCGCGCCAGCCGCGCGAGCCCTCCGGGAAGGCGATGCGGCCGTCGCTGCGCAGGATGCGGTACCAGGGCAGCGTCGGGTCCTCGTTGCCGGCCAGGATCCGCGCCACCAGCCGCGCGCGGCCCGGCAGCCCGGCGCGGCGCGCGATGTGGCCGTAGCCGGCGACCTGGCCGCGCGGGACGGCGCGGATCGCGGCGAGGATGCGTTGCTCGGCGGACAGTGGCTCCATGTCGGGTTAGCATACCGCCAGGCATCGCGCGCCGGCACCGGCGCCGCCGCCTTCCCTGGCGCCGCGACGACGCTTCGGACATTCCGGCCCGTCCATCCCCGGCCGGGCATTCGGTGCCGCAGCCGATGCCGATGGCGCGTCGGCAGGACGCGCACCCACTCGCCCATGCAGAACTTCGAACAGATCCGCCGCCACGTCAGCGCCGGCGGCTACCGCGTCACCATGCAGGAGCCCTACGTGATGTGCGTGGAGCTCTCGCTCGACGGCGGCCGCCGCCACCAGGCGATCTTCCTGTCCGAGCTGCAGGACGACGACGGCCGCAACTACCTGCGCGTGAACACCGTGATCGCCCCGACCACCGGCGTCGACTGCCGGCGCGCGCTGGCGTTCAACTGGCAGAGCCGGATCGGCTACCTGGCCATCGACGACCTCGACGGCGTGCCCTACCTGCAGCTGTGCGAGAACCGCCCCTACGACGCGCTGACCGCGGCCGAGCTCGACCGCCTGGTGCTGGAGATCGGCGGCGTCGGCGACAGCCTGGAGCGGCTGCTGTCGGCGGAGGGTGACTTGCTGTAAGGCCGTGATTGGTGATTGGTGATTCGTGATTCGTGATTGGAAGGAGCCAAGAGCCTGGCGCTCCGCTTTTTCGAATCACCAATCACCAATCACGGCCCCTCAGACCCACCCCGCCAGCGCGAACCCCTTGTAGATGCCGTAGGCCACGCCGCCGGCGGCGGGGATGGTGAGGATCCAGGCCCAGACGATGCGCTCGACCGTGCCGAGCTTGAGCGCGCGCGGGTTCTTGGCGAAGCCCACGCCCATGATCGCGGTGGAGATGCTGTGGGTGGTCGAGACCGGCATGCCGAAATGCGCGGCGATGGTGAGGATGGTCGCCGAGCTGGTGTCGACCGCGAAGCCGTGGATCGGGTGCAGCTTGACCATCTTGTGGCCCAGCGTCTTGATGATGCGCCAGCCGCCCGACGCCGTGCCCGCCGCCATCACCACCGCGCAAGTGACCACGATCCACTTGGCCACGCTGGCGTCGCCCGCCTGCGCCGGGTGCATGAACGCCAGCCACGACGGCAGGTCGTCCAGCGCGCCGCCGGCCTGCGCGCCGACCAGGGTCAGCGCGATCACGCCCATGGTCTTCTGGGCGTCGTTGTGGCCGTGCGCATAGCCCATGTAGGCCGCCGAGAGCACCTGCATCCGGGTGAAGAAGCGGTTGATGAAGCGCGGCCGCGCCAGCCGCTTCAGCGCCCCGCCGGCGCGCTCCATGCCCGAGATCGCGGCCCAGAGGAACAGCATCATCGCGATGCCGAGCAGGAAGCCGGCCACCGGCGAGCTCACCATCGGCAGGAACACCTTCCACACCAGGCCCTTGTTGTGCGCCCAGTCGCCGACGCTCTGCGACCAGATCAGCGAGTTCCAGTCGTTGTGCGAGGCCGACATCGCCGCGCCGCACAGGCCGCCGATCAGCGCGTGCGAGGACGAGGAAGGCAGCCCGAACCACCAGGTGATCAGGTTCCAGACGATCGCGCCGAGCAGCGCGCTCAGGATCACCTGCGAGGTCGCCTCCACCACGTCGGTGTTGACGATGCCGGTGGCGATGGTCGCGGCCACCGCGGTGCCGGTGAGCGCGCCGACGAGGTTCATCACCGCGGCCACGCACACCGCCTGCCCGGGCGAGAGCGCCTTGGTGGCGACCGATGCGGCGATCGAGTTGGCGGTGTCGTGGAAACCGTTGATGAACTCGAACACGAGCGCCACCGCGATCACCACCAGCACGAGGGTCAGCATGCGGCCGGCCCGTCAGCTGTTCTTGAGCACGATCTGGTAGACCACCACGCCCGCCTCGCGGCAGCGGTCGATGGCCTTCTCCAGGATCTCGAAGAACTCCTTGAGCAGGAACATCTGCAGGTGGTCGAGCTTGCCGGAGTAGATGTCGCGGTAGAGCTCGAGCATCAGCCGGTCGGCCTCGTTCTCCAGCGAGCGCAGCTTCTCGTTGAGCGCGCTCATGCGGTCGAGGTTCATGTTCTTCAGCTCGTGGACCATCTCCACGACCACCCCGGCCGCCTGCTCCAGCATCGCCGCGCGCGGGGCGAAGTCGATGTGCTCCAGGTGCCTGGTGGCCAGCGAGTAGCGGTCGGCGAACTTCTCGATCTGCTTGGGGATCTTGTACAGCGCCGAGCCCAGCGCCTCGATGTCCTCGCGCTCGATCGGGGTCATGAAGCTGTCGACCAGGGCCTGGCCGATCTTGTCGGAGGCGCTGCGCTCGCGTTGGCGGGCCAGCTTGAAGGCGTCCAGCGCCGGCTGGCGGTCGGACTCCCTCATCATCACGTGGAGGGCCTTGGCCGCGTCGTAGGCGGCGTCGGCGGCCTCCTCGAGCAGGGTGTAGAACTGCTTGCCGGAGCCGAAGATCGTCTGCAGGGAGAACATCGCGGGGGTCCGTCCGGGGCGTTGCGGGCGAAGGCGCGATTATGACCGGAAAATGACACCACCCGAAGAACCGTCACCCCAAGCCCCCGCGCTGCAACCGAAGCGACTCCCGCACGGCACGAACCCTCCTCTCCCCGCTTGCGGGGAGAGGCTGGGTGAGGGGCCTCCCGGTCGCAGCGCAACTTCCCCCGTCGACCGCCAAGCGACACCGCACGGCACGCCCCCTCCTCGCCTGCGGGGAGAGACTGCGTGAGGGGCCTCCCGGTCGCAGCGCCGCTTCCCTCGTCGACCGCCAAGCGACACCGCACGGCGCGCCCCCTCCCCGCCTGCGGGGAGAGGCTGCGTGAGGAGCCTCCCGGTCGCAGCGCCGCTTCCCTCGTCGACCGCCAAGCGGTTCCGCATGGCACGAACCCTCTTCCCCGCTTGCGGGACAGGGGCCGGGAGAGGAAAGCCAGCCACAGCACGACCTTCCGCATCGACCGCCTGGGCCACCCCCACGAGCAACTCACTTCTCCCTTCTGCACACAGAAACCGGGCAAGGCCCCCACCCGCCCCGCCAAGGCCCACCCCGACACCCCTGCTATCATGCCGCCGCGCCCCCGGGGCGCTCCTATGGACGAGCCGCCGAATCCCCCGCCCGCCCTGCCCGCCGCCGGCCTCCCGGTCGCGGCCGGCCGCGCCGGCCGCCGCCACGGGCAGCCCGCGTGATCGAACTGCTGGTCGTCGCCGCCCTGATCGTCCTCAACGCCTTCTTCGCCCTGTCGGAGATGGCGCTGATGACCTCGCGCAAGATCCGCCTCAAGCAGATGGCGGAGTCCAGCCGCGGCGCACGCAAGGCGCTGGCATTGGCCGAGCACCCGGACAACCTGCTTTCGACGGTGCAGGTCGGCATCACCATGATCGCGATCCTGACCGGCGTGCTCGGCGGCGACTCGATCGGCGAAAAGATCGCCGCCTGGTTCACCGAGGCGCTGCCGGGGCTGGGCGAGTACGCCCACACCATCGGCATCGTGGTCGCGGTGGGCCTGATCACCTCCGCGTCGGTGGTGTTCGGCGAGCTCATCCCGAAGCGGCTGGCGCTGACCAACGCCGAGCGCATCGCCAGCGTGGTCGCGATCCCGCTGGACATGCTGGCGACCGGCGCCAAGCCGGTCGTGGCCAGCCTGGGCGCGATCAACCGCCTGGTGCTGCGCCTGCTGGGCATCCGCGACGACGCGCGCAACGCCATCACCGAGGAGGAGATCCGCCTGCTGGTCACCGAGGGCCACGAGCAGGGCGTGATCGACGAGGACGAGCGCAACATGATGAACCGGGTGCTGCGCCTGGGCGACCGCGACGCGGAGAGCCTGATGACGCCGCGCACCCGCATCGCCTGGCTCGACGCGGCCGAGGGCTTCGAGGAGAACCTGGCGGCGATGCGCGCGACGCCGTTCTCGCGCTATCCCGTCTACCGCGGCAGCGACGCCGACGTGGTCGGCGTGCTCGAGGTGAAGTCGCTGCTGGACCGCCTCGACCAGCGCGCGCCGGACCTGTTCCGCGACCTGCGCGAGACCCTCTTCGTCTCCGAGTCCACCCCCGCGCTGAAGCTGCTGGAGATCCTGCGCGAGGAGGGCCAGTCGCTGGCGCTGGTAGTGGACGAGTACGGCGACATCACCGGACTGGTGACGGTCAACGACGTGATGGAGGCGGTGATCGGCCGCAACCAGGCCGGCGAGGGCCCGGAATCGATCCCGCAGGTCGTCGAGCGCGACGACGGCTCGCTGCTGGTCGACGGCGGCATCTCGGTGGAGACGGTGCGCGAGCTGCTCGGCACCGGCGCGCTGCCGCTGGAGGACGAGCACGACTACCACACCGCCGCCGGCATGGTGATCGCGCAGTTCGGCCGCATCCCCAACGTCGGCGAGCATTTCGACTGGGACGGCTGGCGGATCGAGATCGTCGACCTCGACGGGCCGCGAGTGGACAAGCTGCTGCTGCAGCGGATCGCCTCGGCGGGCGCCGGCCATGCCCACTGACGGCCGCGGCGACGGCGACCCGCACCGGCGCCACGCGCCACGGCCGCCCGGCACGCGCGCGCTGCTGGCGCTGCTGGCCGCGGGCGATCCGGACGAGACGATCCGCTTCCGCGACGTCTTCGCGGGCTTGGGCGAGCGCGCCTTCGGCATGCTGCTGTTCGTGGCGACGCTGCCGGCGTTCATCCCGATCCCCGGCGTCGGCGGCGCGATCAGCGGGCCGCTGGCGATCCTGATCGGCCTGCAGCTGCTGGTCGGCCTGCGCGGGCCCTGGCTGCCCCGCTTCGTCGCCGACCGCGGGCCGCACCGGCAGGCGATGAAGCGCTTCGAGGCGATGCTCTCGCCCTGGCTGGCGCGGCTCGAGCACCTGGTGCGGCCGCGGCTGTCGTACCTGCTCGACCACCGCATCGCGGTGATGTTCAGCGGCCTGCTGCTGGTGCTGCTCGGCCTGCTGCTGGCGCTGCCGATCCCGTTCACCAACTACGTCTTCGGCGGCCTGCTGCTGCTGTTCGCGCTGGCCCTGCTCGAGCGCGACGGCGCGCTGCTGGTCGTCGCCTGGATCGCGGGCGCGGCCGCGGTGGCGGTGTTCGGCATCCTCAGCGGCACGCTGGCCACCGCCGCGGCGGAGTGGCTCGACCGGCTGCGCTAGCGGCAACGATCGCCGGTCCGCCCCGAAGACGGCAGCGGAACGTCCAGCCGCGGCCTCCGCTTCGCCGTCGTGCGCTACCCCAGCAGCCGCGCGAAGTCCTGCGCCGTCATCGGATGCCCGAGCCAGAACCCCTGGGCGAGGTCGCAGCCGCGCTCGCGCAGGATGTCGAACTGCCCTTCCTTCTCCACGCCCTCGGCCACCACCGTGATGCCCAGCGAATGCGCCATCGCGATGATCGCCGTGGTCAGCGCCAGGTCGTCGGGGTCGCGCAGGACGTCGGCGATGAAGCTGCGGTCGATCTTCACCCCGTCGACCGGCACCCGGCGCAGGTGGCTCAGGCCGGAGAAGCCGGTGCCGAAGTCGTCGAGCCAGACCTTCACGCCGGTGGCCCGCAGCCGCCCGAGCAGGGTGCTGGCCCGGATCTCGTCGCCGATCACCGCGGTCTCCGTGAGCTCGACGTGCAGGCGCTCGGGCGCGAGGCCGGTGTCGGCCAGCACCTGCGCGACCTGCTCGGACAGGTCGCCGCCGCGCAGCTGCCGCGGCGAGACGTTGACCGCGATGAACAGCTCTTCCGCGTCGCCGTGCTCGCGCGTCCAGCGCACGGCGTCGGCGCAGGCGGCGCGCAGTACGGCGGGCCCGATGTTCTCGATCAGGCCGCTCTGCTCGGCGACGTCGATGAACACCGACGGCGCGATCGCGCCGTGCTCCGGGTGCCGCCAGCGCAGCAGCGCCTCGGCCCCCGCCAGCCGGTTGTCCGACATCCGGAACACCGGCTGGTAGACCAGGCTCAGCTCGCCGCGCTCCCAGGCGCCGCGCAGGTCCTGCTCCATGCGCACGCGGCGCTCCACCGCCTGGTCCATCGCGCGGCTGTAGAAACGGTGGCAGTTCTTGCCGGCGACCTTGGCCTGGTACATCGCGATGTCGCCGTTCTTCATCAGCATCGCGGCGTTGGCGGCGTCGTCGGGGAACAGGGTGATGCCGATCGACGTCCCCAGGAAGACCTGGCGCCCGCGCACGGAGATCGGCCGCCCCAGCTCGTCGATCAGGGTCTCGGCCAGGCGCGTGGCGGTGGCGCGGATGTCGCCCCCCGCCTCGCCGCCCGGCTCGAGCAGGATCACGAACTCGTCGCCGCCGAAGCGCGCCAGCACCGCGTGCGGCTGCCCGGTGCGCTCGATCGCCTCGCGGATGCGGTTGGAGAACTGCACCAGCACCTCGTCGCCGGCGTCGTGGCCGAGGGTGTCGTTGACGCGCTTGAAATCGTCGATGTCGGCGAACAGCAGCGCCATCTGCCGCGCGGCGCCGCGCAGCTGCATCAACCGCTGGTCGAGCTGCTCGCGGAAGGCCAGCCGGTTGGACAGGCCGGTCAGCGCGTCGGTGTAGGCCATGCGGCGGATGTCGCGGTCGTGGCGGACGATGCTCTCGCCCATGCGCGAGAACGCGCGCACCAGGTCGCCGACCTCGTCGTCGCGCGCGGTCGCCGGCATCGCGGCGGCGTAGTTGCCGGCCTCGATCTCGCGCGCCACGCCGGCGAGCTGCCGCACCGGCCCCACCAGCGAACGCTGCACGATCACGCTCACCGCCACGCCGATGCCCACCAGCACCAGCATCATCAGCCCGATCCAGATCGCGTGGTGGCGGTTGATCTCGGCCATGCGGGCCTGCATGGCGGCGGTGGCGGCCGCCTCCTCGGCCCGGGCGGAGTCGAGCGAATACCCGATGCGCACGCCGCCGATGCGCTGGTCGCCGATCCGCACCGGCGCGGAGACGTCGAGGATGCGGCCGGCCACCTGCACGTGCACGTCGCGCGCGGTGACCACCTCGTAGGCCAGCGGGTCGTGCATGGCCTGGCCGTAGGTGGCGATGTCGCTCGAGCCGTCGTGGATCACCGCGCCGTCGTTGTCGTAGACGATCACGTAGGCGACGTCGGCCTGGCGCAGGACGCCGCGCACCACGCCGCCGATGGCGTCGAGGTCGAAGTAATAGAGCGGGTTGACCAGCGAGTCGGCCAGCTGCTCGGCGACGGCCTCGCCGCGCTCGCGCAGGCGGTCGGAGACCAGCGCGTGGATGGAGTCCCGGTTCAGCGCCACCACCTCGCGCTGCATCTGCGCCTGCCGGTGCAGCATCACCCCGACCACCGAGAGCACCACCAGCAGCACGCCGGCGGCGAGCAGCAGGAAGCGCGGGTACAGGCCGTAGCGCAGCTTCATTCGATCTCCGCCCCGACCCGCTCGACGCCCTTGCGCAGGCCGTCGAGGGCCTGCCGGTTGCGCGCGTCGATCGGCAGGAAGCGCGTGGTCTGGAAGAACCGCAGCAGCGGCTCGCGCGCGTCGGGGTCGCCGGCCGCCTCGACCAGCACCTGCTGCAGGCGCTCGCGGACGCGCGCGTCGAGGTCGCCGCGCACCATCTCCACCGCCCGCGGGTACTCGCCGGTGGCGTGGATGACCTTCATGTCGCGGCGGTACGCCGGCGGCATGCGCAGCGGGTTGTCCCAGTCCAGGCTGCTCATCGCCCCGGCGTCGACCAGGCGCTTGTCGACCCAGGTCGAGATGTTGAGCTCCGAACGGGCGAACAGGTAGCCGACCGAACCGGCCGCGGGGCGGTCCATCGGCGAGAGCAGGATCTCCATCGGCAGCCCGCGCCCGAGCAGTTCGGTGGCCGGCACGAAGTAGGCGCTGGTCGACGAGGTGTTCTGGAAGGCGATGCTGCGGCCGCGCAGGTCCTCGAGCGAGTCGATGCCGCTGTCGCGGCGCACGAAGAACACGCTGTGGTAGTGGCTGACTCCGTCGCGCTCGGTGAGCAGCAGCGGCCGGGCGTGCGCCTGCTGCTCCAGTTCCATGGCGGTGCCCGCCGTCTCGGTGACCCAGTCCACGCGCCCGCGGCGCAGGTAGCTGGCCATCTGCTGCGCGGTGCGCGCCATCAGGATGCGGCCTTCGGTGATGCCGGCCTCGCGCATGCGCGGCACCACGTAGTCGAGCAGCGGCTTGAGCTGCTCGTAGTGCGCCTGCGGGTTGTCGCTGATGCGGCCGAGCACGAGCACGTGCGCGTCGTCGTCGCCGGCCGCCGCGACCGGCGCGGGACCGAGCCCGATGACCAGCAGGCCGACCGCCAGCAGTGCGCGTAAACGATCGAGCGTCGCGGTCAAGGTGTAGTGCCGGCTTCGGGAATTGCGCGAGCCTAGCCGAAATGCCGTGCGCTGGCACGCCCGGCAGCGGGTGCCGTTCGCGGGTTCAGCTTCGGCGTTCCCCGGCGAGCCGCGCCATGCGCTGGGCGTCGGCCAGGATGCCGCGCAGCAGCCGTACTTCGCGCTCGTCCAGGCCGCTGCGCAGGAACAGCCGGCGCAGCTTGCGCAGCGCCGAATCGGGCGTGCGGCCCTTGTGGAAGTCGATCGCGTCCAGGGTGTCCGCCAGCTGTGCGAAGAAGCCTTCGAGCTGGGCGTGGCTGGCCGGCGGGTCGGCGCGCCCGCCGGCGTCCGGGCGCAGCTCGTGGCCGTCCGACGCGGCGGCGCCGAGCAGGGCGACCCGCCACTCGTAGGCCAGCACCTGCACCGCCGCGGCGAGGTTGAGCGAGCTGTAGCCGGGGTCCGCGGGGATGTGCACGGCGGCGTGACACAGCTGCAGCTCCTCGTTCTCCAGCCCGGTGCGCTCGCGGCCGAAGACCAGCGCGACCTCGCCGCCCTGCCCCGCCGCTTCCAGCGCGCGCGCCGCCGCGGCCCGCGGCGACAGCTCCTCGAGCTGGACCCGCCGGCTGCGCGCCGTGCAGCCGAGCACCAGCCTGCAGTCGGCGACCGCCTCGGCCAGCGTGTCCACCCGCACCGCGGCGGCGAGCACGTCGTCCGCCCCGGCGGCCATCGCGGTCGCGTCGGCGTGCGGGAAGCGCTGCGGCGCCACCAGCACCAGCCGGCGCAGGCCCATGGTGCGGATCGCGCGCGCCGCCGAGCCGATGTTGCCGGGGTGCTGGGTGCCCACCAGCACGATGCGGCAGCGGTCGGCGGTCGGCGGATCGTGGTCCATGCGCAAATGGTAAACTGCGCGGCCCGGCCCGAGTGCCGGAGCGCTCTTTTCCCCTTCGATCACCGCCCTGCGCCCGGAGCCGTCCGCGATGCAACAACCCGCTGTCAACGTCATGGTCAAGGCGGCGCGCGCCGGCGGCAACGTCCTGCTGCGCCACATGCACAGGCTCGATGCGCTCAACGTGGTCGAGAAGGAGCGCATGGACTACGCCAGCGAGGTCGACGGCCTGGCCGAGGAGGCGATCGTCAAGGAGCTGCGCCGCGCCTACCCCGAGTACGGCGTGCTCGGCGAGGAAGGCGGCGCGCAGAAGGGCAGCCGCGGGCCCAGCCGGCACACCTGGGTCGTCGATCCGCTCGACGGCACCAGCAACTACCTGCGCGGCTTCCCGCACTGGTGCGTGTCGATCGCGCTGTGCGAGGGCCCCGATCCGCTGCACGCGGTGGTCTTCGACCCGCTGCGCAACGAGCTGTTCACCGCCTCGCGCGGCTCCGGCGCCCAGCTCAACGAGCGCCGCATCCGCGTGGCCGAGCGCAAGGATCTGTCCGGCGCCGTCCTGACGACCGGCTTCCCGCCGCGCGAGCGCAAGCGCGCCGGCGCCCAGCTCAAGTGCGTCGGCGAACTGCTGGCGACGGCCGAGGACATCCGCCGCACCGGCTCGGCCGCGCTCGACCTGGCCTACGTGGCCTGCGGCCGCAGCGACGGCTACTTCGAGGCCGGCGTGCAGCCCTGGGACATCGCCGCCGGCGTGCTGCTGGTGCGCGAGGCCGGCGGCCGCGTCGGCGACTTCCGCGGCGCCGCCCTCGGCCCGCTGCACGTGGAGGCCGGACCGAGGCACGTGGTCGCCGGCAACGTCCGCATCGTCGAGCCGCTGCAGAAGGCGATCGTGTCGTCGGGCTACCTGCAGGCCTTCTCCTGAGCCAGCGGCACCGAACACGGCAGCGGCCGAACCGGAAGCCGCGAGCGCGACAGCAGTCGACGGTTCTCCCTCTCCCCGCTTCAGCGGGGAGAGGGTGGCTGCGCAGCAGCCGGGTGAAGGGTCCGTAACGCCCTGAGGATGGCATCCAGGACATCTTCCGTCCGCGCCATCGCTTCGTCGTTCCAGAACCTGAGCATGCGATAGCCGCACGATTCCAGGAATCGCGTCCGCGCTGCGTCGCTGTCCACTTAATCCAGATGCTGGCTTCCATCCGGCTCCACGATCAGCCTGGCTTCGGTGCACACGAAGTCCGCGTAGTACGGCCCGACGCGGTGCTGTCGCCTGAACTTGAACCCCGCGAGCCGCCGGTCGCGCAGGCGCTCCCAGAGGATGCGCTCGGCTTCGGTCTGGTTGCGGCGCAGCTGGCGTTCGCGGGTGTGGTCCTGCTTGCTTCGCATTGCGCGCTCCTTGCGCTTGTTACTCACCCCTCACCCGGCGCTGCGCGCCACCCTGAGGATCGCATCCAGGACATCTTCCGTCCGTGCCATCGCTTCGTCGTTCCAGAACCTGAGCATGCGATCTCCCCGCTTTGCGGGGGGAGGGAACGCCTCGCTGCGATGCCTACTTGCTGCCGTGAGGCTGCCCCGGTGTGCGTGGGGAGGGATAAGCCGCGTCGCGATACTTACCCCTCACCCGGCTGCTTCGCAGCCGCCCTCTCCCCGCCCTGCGGGGAGAGGGTTTGTCCGGTGGCGCTTCGCGCGTTGCTTTATGGGCGGCGGGCCAGGGCTTCGAGGTCCTTCGCCTTGGGCATGAGGTCCTGCTTGGTGACCTTGAGCGCGCCGAAGGTCAGCAGCGGGCAGGCGATGAAGATCGACGAGATGGTGCCGATCACGATGCCCATCATCTGCGAGATCGCCATGCCCTCCAGCGAGCCGCCGCCGTAGATGTACAGCGCCAGCACGGTCAGGAACGCCACGAACGAGGTGATGATCGTGCGCGACAGGGTCTGGTTGACCGAGCGGTTGAGCACCTCGACCGGCTCCACCCGCAGGTTGCGGAAGTTCTCGCGCACGCGGTCGAACACCACGATGGTGTCGTTGATCGAGAAGCCCATCACCGACAGCAGGCCGGCCAGCACGGTGAGGTCGAACTCGCGCCCGGTCAGGGCGAAGAAGCCGGCCACGATCAGCACGTCGTGCAGGGTGGTCAGGATCGCCGCGATCGCGAACTTCCACTCGAAGCGGAAGGCGATGTAGACCAGGAAGCCGACCACCACGAACAGCAGGGCCCACACCGCGTTCATCGCCAGGTCCTTGCCGACCTGCGGGCCGACGAACTCCGAGCGGGTGATGTGGGCGTGGTTGGCATCGGTGTCGACCGCCGCGAGCACCGCGGCGGCGGCCTTGTTGCTGGCGGCGGCGCTGGCCTCGGACTCGCTGGACTGCAGGCGCACCAGCAGGTCGCTGCCGCTGCCGTAGGTCTGCACCTGGGCGCTCTCGTAGCCAGCGGCGGCGAGGTGCTCGCGCACGTCGTCGACGTCGGCCGGGCGGTCGAAGCGCAGCTCCACCAGGGTGCCGCCGGTGAAGTCGAGCGCGTAGTTGAAGCCCTTGAAGCCGATCGCCCAGGCCGCGACCAGCGCCAGCGCGACCGCGATGCCGATCGAGATCCAGCGCAGCCGCATGAAGTCGACGCTGGTGTTGTTGGGGATGAGGTGCAACGGGAAGAGTTTCATGGTCGTGTCCGGTGTCCCGTCAGATGGCCAGCGTCTTGAGCTTCTTGCGGCGCCCGTAGATCAGGGTGGCGCAGGCGCGCGAGACGGTCACGGCGGTGAACAGCGAGGTCAGGATGCCGACGATCATGGTGATCGCGAAGCCCTTCAGCGGGCCGGTGCCGAACGCGAACAGCGCGACGCCGGCCAGCAACGCGGTCATGTTGGAGTCGAAGATCGTGCCCGAGGCGCGGTCGTAGCCGGTGGCGATCGCGGCCTTGGGCGGCACGCCCGCGCGCAGCTCCTCGCGGATGCGCTCGTTGATCAGCACGTTGGCGTCCACCGACATGCCCACCGACAGCGCCAGGCCGGCGAAGCCCGGCAGGGTCATGGTGGCGCCGAACAGCGACATCACCGCCACCACCATCAGCAAGTTGAGCAGCAGCGCCACGCAGGTCAGCAGGCCGAACATGCGGTAGTAGATCAGGAAGAACACCAGCGCGAACACGAACGAGTACACCACCGCCTTGGTGCCGCGCTCGACGTTGTCCTTGCCCAGGCTCGGGCCGACCACGCGCTCCTCGATGAAGTCCATCGGCGCGGCCAGCGAGCCGGCGCGCAGCTGCAGCGCCAGGTCCTGGGCGAACTGCGGGCTCTCCAGGCCGGTGGTCTGGAAGTTCTTGCCGAACACGCCCTGGATGGTGGCGGCGTTGATCACCTGCTCGGTGGTGCGCGTGCTGCGTACCTCCTTGCCGTCGACCACCTTCACCTCGGGGATGCGCTCGATGTAGACCACCGCCATCTGCTTGCCGACGTTCTGGCTGGTGAAGTCGAACATGCGCTGTCCGCCCGGCCCGTTGAGCGTCACCGACACCGCCGGCGTGCCGCTCTGCGGGTCGGGCTGGTACTTGGCGTCGACCAGCTGCTCGCCGGTGGCGATCACGCGCTTGCTCAGCAGGATCGGCATCGGCTTGCCGTCGGGGCCGAGCTCCTTGCGGTAGTACAGCCGCGCGTCCGGCGGCACCTGGCCGGTGCTGGCCGCGTCGTAGGGATTGCCGTCGACCACGCCGCGGTACTCCAGCGTGGCGGTGGCGCCGATGATGCGCTTGGCCTGGGCGGTGTCCTGCACGCCGGGAAGCTCGACCACCACGCGATCGGTGCCCTGGCGCTGGATGATCGGCTCGGCCACGCCGAGCTCGTTGATGCGGTTGCGCAGCGTGCCGACGTTCTGCTCGATCGCGCCGGCGACGATCTGGTTGATCTCGGCGTCCGGCACCTTGGCGGTGACGATGTTGCCTTCGGCCGAGAGCTGCACGGTCGGCATCGCCTTGCTGATCGCCGACTGCGCCTTGGTCGCGTCCACCCCCTGGCCGAGCACGACGCGGAACGCGCCGTTGCCCTGCCGCTCGACCGCCTCGTAGCCCACGCGCGCATCGCGCAGGGCCACGCGGATGTCCTCGGCATAGGCCTCGAAGCGCTTGTCCAGCGCCGCCTTCTGGTCGACCTGGAGCAGGAAGTGCACGCCGCCCTGCAGGTCGAGGCCGCGCAGCATCGGCCGCGCGTGCAGGTTCTCCAGCCACTGCGGCACGGTGGAGGCGAGGTTGAGCGCGACCACGTAGCTGTCGCCGAGCGCCGAGCGCAGCGTGTCGTTCGCCTTGGTCTGCTCGTCGAGGGTGTTCAGGCGTACCAGCAGGTTGCCGTCCTCGGTCTCGACCGACTTGGCCCGCACGCCGGCGCCGTCGAGCGTGGCCTGCACCTTCTGCTTCAGGGCGTCGTCGATCGCGGCGCCGCGGCTGGCGGTGACCTGCACGGACGGATCCTGCGGGTAGATGTTGGGCAGCGCGTACAGCGTGCTGAGCAGCACCACCAGCACGATGACGACGTATTTCCAGCGCGGGAACTCAAGCATCGGGGCGTTTCCAGGGCGTCGCGCGGGCCGGCCGTGGCCGCGCGCGCGTCGTTGCGGTCGGGCCCAGCGCGGCGCGGCCGCGGCGGGCGGGGATCGAACTCGGGATCAGGCGGACTTCAACGTGCCCTTGGGCAGGACGTTGCCGATCGCGGCCTTCTGCACGCGCACGCGCACGTTGTCGGCGATCTCGATGGTGATGAAGCTCTCGCCGATCTCGCGCACCACGCCGGCGATGCCGCCGTTGGTGATGACCTCGTCGCCGTTGCCGAGCTTCTCCAGCATCGAGCGGTGCTCCTTGGCGCGCTTCATCTGCGGGCGGATCATCAGGAAGTACATCACCGCGATCAGCACGATCGGCATGACCAGGAAGCTCAGGCCGCCGCCGGCGGGCTGCTGGGCGCCGGCCTGGGCGTAGGCGGGTGACACCAGGAAATCGAGCAGGTTCAACGGGTTCATCGGATCGTCCACGGGCAAAATAGCGGGGAATTATGCCACGGCCGCGGCCCGGAGCCGCCGGGCGCGGGCCGTGCCCGGCGCGGACCCGCGCCGGGGCAGCAGTGGACATCCGTGGCGCGGGAAGGTTCCCGGCCCGGCCCGGCCCGGCATCCGGCCATTCCGGGCGTCCGGACGCAGGTCGCGGCGCCACCTTCGCCGCGGAACCGGTTCTCCCCCGTAGGAGCGCCCCATGGGCGCGATCCCGCGCCCGTGGATGCAATTCCACATGGGCGAGGATGTCGGCGCGCCCGCTTTCGCGCCCATGGGGCGCTCCTACGGGGATGTCGGCGCCTGGCGCACGGCGTGGAAGGCGGCGCGGAAGTCGGCGAAGGCCCCGGCCTCGATCGCCGCGCGCATCCCCGCCATCAGCGACTGGTAGTACCAGAGGTTGTGCAGGGTGCCGAGGATCGGGGCCAGCATCTCGTTGCAGCGGTCGAGGTGGCGCAGGTAGGCGCGGCTGTAGCCGCCGCTGCAGGCCGGGCAACCGCAGCCCTCCTCGATCGGCCGGGTGTCCTTCTCGTGCTTCGCGTTGCGGATGCGCACCGTGCCGGTGGAGGTGAAGTAGTGGCCGTTGCGCGCGTTGCGGGTCGGCATCACGCAGTCGAACATGTCGACGCCGCGCGCCACCGCCTCCACCAGGTCCTCGGGCCGGCCCACGCCCATCAGGTAGCGCGGGCGCTCGCCCGGCAGCTGCGGGCAGGTGTGCTCCAGCATCGCGTTGCGCTCGTCCTCGCTCTCGCCCACCGCCAGCCCGCCGATGGCGTAGCCGTCGAAGCCGATCGCCTCGAGCCCTTCGGCCGAGCGCGTGCGCAGGTCGCGGTGCACCCCGCCCTGGACGATGCCGAACAGCGCCGCGTCGTTGCCCTCGTGCGCGCGCCTGCTGCGCTCGGCCCAGCGCAGCGAGAGCTCCATCGAACGCCGCACCAGGTCGGCGTCGACCGGCTTGCCGTCGACGTGGACCGGCGGGCATTCGTCGAAGATCATGACGATGTCGCTGTCCAGCGCCTTCTGGATGCGCATGCTCTCCTCGGGGCCGAGGAACACGGTCGAGCCGTCGGTCGGCGCCTGGAAGGTCACCCCCTGCTCGGTGATCCTGCGGCGATGCGCCAGCGAGAACACCTGGAAGCCGCCCGAATCGGTGAGGATCGGCCCGTCCCAGCGCGCGAAGCCGTGCAGGCCGCCGTGCGCCTCGATCACCTCCAGCCCCGGCCGCAGGAACAGGTGGAAGGTGTTGCCGAGGATGATCTGCGCGCCCAGCGCGCGCAGCTGGCCCGGCAGCATGCCCTTGACCGAGCCGTAGGTGCCCACCGGCATGAACGCCGGCGTCTCCACCGTGCCGCGCGGGAACGCGAGCCGGCCGCGGCGGGCGGCGCCGTCGGTCTTCAGCAGTTCGAAGGACATCCTGCTCATGCCGGCGCTCCGCCGTCGACACCGACACCGACTCCATCGTCGTCATTCCCGCGAAGGCGGGAATCCATGGACGTCGAGCCGACTCGTCGGGACAGCATCTCGTGTTCTCCCTGCCCAGCGAACGTCCATGGATTCCCGCCTTCGCGGGAATGACGATCGAGAGCGTTCATGCGGCCTGCTCCGGCCACAGCAGCATGGCGTCCCCGTAGGAGAAGAACCGGTACCGCTCCCGCACCGCGTGCCCGTAGGCGGCGAACACCCGCGCCTTCCCCGCGAACGCCGACACCAGCATCAGCAGCGTCGACTCCGGCAGGTGGAAGTTGGTCAGCAGCGCGTCCACCGAACGGACCCGGTAGCCGGGGAAGATGAAGATCCGCGTCTCGCCGGCGAACGGGCGCAGCTCGCCGTCCACCAGTGCGCTCTCGAGCGCACGCACCACGGTGGTGCCGACCGCGACCACGCGCCCGCCCGCCGCGCGCGTGCGCCGCACCTGCTCGACCAGGCTGGCGCCGACGTTGAGCCACTCGCTGTGCATGCGGTGCTCGCGCACGTCGTCCACGCGCACCGGCTGGAACGTGCCGGCACCCACGTGCAGGGTGACGTGGCCGAACGCCACGCCGCGCTCGCGCAGCGCCTGCAGCAGCGGCTCGTCGAAATGCAGGCCCGCGGTCGGCGCCGCGACCGCGCCGACCCGGCGCGCGAACACGGTCTGGTAGCGCTCGTCGTCGTCCGCGCCCGGCTCGCGATGGATGTAGGGCGGCAGCGGCAGGCGGCCGGCGCGCAGCAGCCAGGATTCGAGCGCGCCGTCGACCGCGAAGCGCAGGTGGTAGAAGCCGCCGTCCTCGCGGCCCAGCACCTCGGCCTCTCCGCCCGCGTCGAGCGCGATGCGCCCGCCCGCCCTCAGCGGCTTGCTCGCGCCGAGCTGCGCGCGCGCTTCGTTGCCGGGCAGCAGGCGCTCGATCAGGATCTCGACCCGCCCGCCGCTGCCGGCCTTGTGGCCGAACAACCGCGCCGGGATCACCCGGGTGTCGTTGAACACCAGCAGGTCGCCGGCGCGCAGCAGCCCCGGCAGGTCGCGCACCCGGCGGTCGTCGAACGGCGCCTCGCCCGGCGGCACCACCAGCAGCCGGCTGGCCGAGCGCTCGGGCAGCGGTGCCTGGGCGATCAGTTCCGGGGGAAGCTCGTAGTGGAAGTCGGACTTCTTCAAGGCGGCGGGGCGGCGAAGGGGCGCGCATTGTAAGCGGCGGGGCAACGCGGCGCCGTCGATCGCGCCCATGGGGCGCTCCTGCAGGAGCGCCC
>JAYRKR010000012.1:17479-37455 GCA_041905645.1 Luteimonas sp. | reverse complement strand
GGCCCCCGGGGCGCCCCCGCGGGGCCCGGGGGGGCGCCCCGGCCGCCGCCCCCGGGGGCCGCGACCGCCTGCGCTCAACGCTCGAACTTGGTCGACAGCACCAGCGAGGACGTGGTGCGCTCCACGCCCTCCAGCGCGCCGATGCGGTCGGTCAGCGCATCCATGTCGCCCGGCGTGGGCACCACCGCCATCGCGACCAGGTCCCAGCCGCCGCTGACCGACTGCAGGCTGCGCACCTCGGGCATCTGCCGCAGCGCCTCGACCACCGCCGGCATCTGCTTGGGGAACACGGTGACCATGATCAGGGCGCGGATCCGCTCGCGCTCGAAGTCGTCGTGGACGCGGACCGTGTAGCCGGCGATCACGCCCATCCGCTCCAGCCGCTCGATCCGGCTCTGCACCGTGGTGCGCGAGAGCTGCAGCCGCCGGGCGATCTGGGCGGTCGAGGCGCGCGCGTCCTCGCGCAGCAGCGCGAGCAGGGCTTCGTCGGGGCCGGTCAGCTTCATCGTGGCCATCCGCTTCGTCGATTCGACGAAATCTACCTGATTTATGCGCAGATCGCACCTGTTAACCGACGAAAACATACCGATAATAAGAGGTTGACCCGGGCCGGCACGGCCTCGGCCCCATTACGAACCCTCCGGAGGAACGCCATGTCCGTGACCGAGAAGCTCGCCCCGCTCCGCGCCCGCAAGGGTGCGCGCCGCACCCCCGGGCTCGACGATGCCACCCTGGCGAAATTCGCCGCCCGCCATCCCGAGCTCGGCGCCGCCATCGTGGCCGCCGCCGCGGAGTTCGCGCGGATCGAAGGCGAGTTCGCCGAGCTGCTCGACCTCGACGAGGACGCCCAGGTCCAGGCCGTGCAGGCCGGCTTCGTCAACTTCTACCCGCAGGACGGCGTCAACCCCTATGTGGCGCTGGCCGCCCGCGGGCCGTGGATCGTCACCCTCAAGGGCGCGGTGCTGTACGACACCGGCGGCTACGGCATGCTCGGCTTCGGCCACGCGCCGCAGGCGGTGATCGAGGCGATGGCCAAACCGCAGGCGATGGCCAACATCATGACCCCGAGCCTGTCGCAGCTGCGCGCCGAGCGCGCCCTGCGCGCCGAGATCGGGCATACCCGCGGCGGCTGTCCCTACACCCACTTCATGTGCCTGAACTCCGGCTCGGAGTCGGTCACGCTGGCCGCGCGCATCGCCGACACCAACGCCAAGTCGATGACCGACGCCGGCGCCCGCCACGCCGGGCGCGCGATCAAGCGCCTCGTGGTCAAGGGCAGCTTCCACGGCCGCACCGACCGCCCGGCGCTGTATTCGGATTCCAGCCGCAAGGCCTACGTGGCCGCGCTGGCCAGCTACCGCGGCGAGGACAGCGTCATCGTCGTCCCGCCCTACGACGCCGACGCGCTGCGCAAGGCCTTCGCCGACGCCGACGCCAACGGCTGGTTCATCGAGGCGATGTTCCTCGAGCCGGTGATGGGCGAAGGCGACCCCGGCCGCAGCGTGCCGCCGGCCTTCTACGCCGCCGCGCGCGAGCTGACCAGGGCGCACGGCTCGCTGC
The DNA here is from genome assembly GCA_041905645.1 of Luteimonas sp. Lineage (GTDB taxonomy): Bacteria > Pseudomonadota > Gammaproteobacteria > Xanthomonadales > Xanthomonadaceae > Luteimonas. Next base: position 35,895 of record JAYRKR010000012.1, on the reverse strand, counting down.
TGCTGGTCGACTCGATCCAGGCCGGCCTGCGTGCGACCGGCACGCTGTCGATCGTCGACTACCCCGGCTTCGAGGGCCAGGAAGCGCCGGACATGGAGACCTATTCGAAGGCGCTCAACGCCGGCCAGTACCCGCTGTCGGTGCTGGCGGTGAACGAACGCGCCGCCGCCATCTACAAGCGCGGCACCTACGGCAACACCATGACCGCCAACCCGCGCGCGCTCGACGTCGCCTGCGCGGTGCTGGCGCAGCTGACCCCCGCCGTGCGCGAGAACATCCGCGCACGCGGCCGCCAGGCGATCGAATCGCTGGAGAAGCTCAAGGCCGAGCTCGGCGGGCTGATCACCAAGGTGCAGGGCACCGGCCTGCTGTTCTCCTGCGAGCTGGACCCGTCGTTCAAGGGCTACGGTGCGGGCTCTAGCGAGGAATGGCTGCGCGAGCGCGGCCTGGGCGTGATCCACGGCGGCGAGAACTCGCTGCGCTTCACCCCGCGCTTCGAGGCCGGCGAGGACGAGATCGAACTGGTCGTGGCGATGGTCAAGCGCGCGCTGCTCGAGGGCCCGCGGCAGAAGCAGGCCGACGCGGCCTGAGGCCGCGCTTCCTGCGCCGGCTATCCGCGCGGGCAGGCGTGCAGCGACAGCGCGGCGGCGATGTCGCGCCAATCGAGCGCCACGACGCCCTGATCGTCGTGCACGGCGTACAAGGCGCCTTCGGGGAAGCGCGCTGACGGCGCATCGTGCAGCCAGATGCCGTCGGTATTGGCGACCGTCCGGCCCGCCACCGCGCCGACATGCGCCAGCGTCGCGCGGTCGAACAGGTGGAACACCGTGCGGCCCTTGCCCTGCTCGGTGGTCAGCCACCAGCCGCTGCCGTCCGCGCAGGCCTTGAGCGCGATGCCTTCGGCCTGCGCCTTGAACACGTCGCGGCCGATGGTGCGGCCGGCGTAGCGCCCGCCGATGTCGTAGACCTTGAGCTCGTCGGCGTAGGCCTCGTCCTCCTCGGCGATCAGCAGGCGGTCGTTGGCGGGATCGCCCCAGATCGACTCGACCACGCGCAGCGCGCCGTCCGCGGTGGTATCGCCGAACGCCCCGGCATGGCGCACCTTGTATCCGGCCCCGTCGGGTTCGACCGCATAGCGCTGCACGCGGCGGTCCAGCTCGGCCAGCGGCGGCAGGATGTCCTCGCCGCGCGCATCCTCGCCGGCCATGTAGGCGTCGGTGACGTAGACGTCGAAGCCGGTCGGCGTGCGGTTCACCCAGAGGCCGTAGGGCTTGGCGAGCTCGTCCGTGCCGAAGGTCGCCAGTGGCTCGAATCCCGGCAGGCGCATCAGCTGCACGCGCCGGTTGTCGCGCTCGACGACGAACAGCAGAGCCTGCCCCGGACCTGATCCGGGGGCGTCGACCGCGGCCACGCCGTTGGGGCGGTCGAACTCGCCCGGCCCCTTGCCGGAGCGGCCCACGCGCCGCAGGGTCGCGCCGGTGTCGCCGTCGTACACCACCAGTTCGTCGGTGGCCTTCGCGGTCGCGATCACCCAGGTCCTGCCGTCGGGCGCCGTCCACGCGGCCGGCGAATCGATGTTGTCCTTCGGCGTCATCGCCGACAGCCAGGCCTCGGCAATGGTCGCCGCCTCGGATCCAGCGGCCTGCGGCGCCGCATCGCGGATGCGGTCGGCGCGGTCCTCGGCGTCCTCGGCGGCGGGCAGGCCGGCGCAGGCGGCGAGCAGCAATGCAGCGGCGGCGGGGATCAGATGCTTCGGCATTGCGCGGGGTCTCCGGAGGCCAAGTGTCGTCGTCAAACCGAGAAATCATCCACGCGCTTTGTGACTGCGCGGTTGCAACCGCCGCATGGCATGGCGGCGCGGGGTGCACGCGCATCCGCGCCGGATCGTCGGTCACATTCGTGCCATGCGGTCCCCCTCCAATAGCGGGCTGACCTGGACCGGGGATCCTCTCGCATGAAACACATCCGCAAGGCCACCGCGCTTTCGCAGGCCCTCCTGCTGGCGCTGGCGGCGCCAGCCGCGTTCGCCCAGGCCGTCGCTCCGGACGGCGCCTCCGACGCCGCGCCCGAACCGAAGCAGCTCGACGCCGTGGTCGTGCAGGGGGAAATCGCCTACCGCAACCGCACCGCCGACATCGCCCCGACCCTGGTCTACGACCTGGAATACTTCCAGCGCTTCGAGCCGAACACCGTCGGCGACATGCTCAAGCAGGTGCCGGGCGTGGCCTTCGTCGGCGCCGACGTCATGGAATACGACGCGGTCGCGCTGCGCGGCCTCGGCGGCGGCTACACCCAGGTGCTGATCAACGGCAAGAAGGTGCCGGGCGCCGAGGACGATCGCTCGTTCTACGTCGATCGCATCCCGGCGGAAATGGTCGACCACATCGAGATCAAGCGCAGCGCCAGCGCCAACCGCAGCGGCGACGCGATGGCCGGCGCCATCAACATCGTGCTGCGCGACTCGTACGAGTTCAGCGGCGGCTACGTCCGCCTCGGCGTGAACCGCTGGTACGACGGCGAGGTGAACCCGACCTTCGGCGCCGTGGTGTCCGGCGAGGCCCTGGGCGGCCGCCTCCTCGCCGGCGTCAACGTGCAGGATCGCTACCGCTTCAAGGAAAAACGTTCCGACCGCTGGAGCGACCGCTCCCGCGAGGAGCTGGTCAGCTGGGAGGACCAGACCGAGAAGAAGGACGGCCGCGACTATTCGGCCAACCTGAGCTACAACGTGGACGTCGGCGAAACCGGCCGCCTCACCGTCGACGGCTTCTACATCAGGACCAAGCGCGACGTGACCGAGGTGTCCTTCGCCAAGGAACTGGACGAGGTCGAGATCGACGGCGAGGACGTCGACGGCACCGCGATCAGCCGCGTCCCGGGCCTGGATCCGTACGACCAGGACAACTACGGCATCGACGTCGAGTACAGGTTCGACATGGCCGGCGGCACCACCAGGCTCGACGTCGATTACTCCGCGTTCAAGAACAGCGAAGCCTCGACCGAAGGCGAGCACGTCTACGGCATCGGCGAAGAGGACCTGGCCGGCCCGTGGAGCATCGACGGCGCGCAGTGGCAGGAAACCGGCTACGAAGCCGCGGCCGCGAACGCCAAGGACGACGAGGCCGGCGTCAAGATCGCGCACGAGCGCCCGGTCGGCGGCGCCGACCTCGAGTTCGGCGTGGACTACCGCAGGAAGAAGCGCGACGTCACCTACACCAACTACGCGTGGGAGGCCGACGAGGAAAGCCAGACCCCGCGCTGGCCCGCGGACTACGAACTGGACGACCGCGACGGCACCCGCATCGAGGAAAAGCGCCTCGACCCGTACGTCATGTTCAGCGGCCGGGGCGACCGGTTCTCGTGGGAAGCCGGCCTGCGCTACGAAACCACCAGGACCGACATCCGCAGCGCCTACGACAAGTTCGACGACGGCGAGGTGGAGCTCCGCCAGGACACCGCGAACTCCAAGGACTACGACGAGCTGCTGCCGTCGGTGAGCCTGCGCTGGGACCTGGGCGAGGCCGACCGCATCAACCTGTCCCTGGCCAGGACCGTCAAGCGCCCGAACTTCAACGAGCTGATCCCGGCCCTGCTGGACGGCGAGTACGGCGACAACGACTACGCCGGCAACCCGGGACTGGAGCCGGAAACCGCCAACGGCATCGACATCGGCTTCGAGCATCGCCTCGGCAGGAAGGGCATCGTCGGCGTCAACTTCTTCTACCGCGACGTGAAGAACCTGGTCGAACTGGTCAACCTAGGCATCGCCAGCCAGGAATCGCTGGCCGAGATCGGCGACGACGAACTGGACAACGAGGATTTCGCCGAGGACTTCATGGACGATTACATGGAGGCGAACCCGGGCGCGACCACGCTGCAGGCCCAGGCCGCCGCCGACGCCGCCCTGCGCGCCGAAGTCGCCGCCGCCGGGGGCGAGTACGCGCCGGAAAGCTGGGTCTACAGCTCGTCCAACGTCAACGACGGCAAGGTCTACGGCGCCGAATTCGACCTGTCGACCCCGCTGTCCGCGTTCGGCCTGGACGACACCGGCGTGTTCCTCAACTACACCTGGCTGGATTCCAGGGTCGACGACTTCATGGGCGGGCGCCGCTTCAACGGCCAGTCCAGGAGCATCCTCAACGTCGGCTTCATCCAGGACCTGCCGAACCTGGGCGCCAGCTTCGGCGTGAGCTACCACAAGCAGGGCGCCTACAGGACCCGCGTGCTGGGCGAGGAAGGCCTGACCACCTACGGCGCCGACCTGCAGGCGTTCGTCGAGAAGCGCTTCGGCGACAACCTTTCGGTACGCCTGTCGGCCTACAACCTGCTGGATGCCGGCAAGGACGAGTACTACGACAAGTTCAACACCGAAGCCGAACAGCTCGGCCGCGACTACGACGAATACGAGCACGAGCACGAGGAAGCCGGCCCGGCCTACCAGCTGGTCATGCGCTGGGCGTTCTGACCGCTGGCCTCGCGGCGGGGAGCCGTCCGCGGCTCCCTGCCCCGCCAGGGACTGCGGCCGGCCGGAAGGCCCGGGAGCCCGTCGGCCCGGCGGCATCGTCGTTCCCCGCACAGGCGCGATCCGCGCGGACCACCCTGCACGGCGCCCGGGCTTGATGCAGACTTGCGGGGTCGCGAACGGAAGGCCCGCATGAAGATCGTCGAAGTCCGCCACCCGCTGGTACAGCACAAGCTCGGCCTGATGCGCCGCGCCGACAACAGCACCAAGACCTTCCGCGAGCTGGCGGCCGAGGTCGCGACGCTGCTGACCTACGAGGCCACCGCGGACCTGGAGACCGAGGAGTCCGAAGTCGACGGCTGGGCCGGCCCGGTGCGCGTGCGCCGCATCAAGGGCCGCAAGATCACCCTGGTGCCGATCCTGCGCGCCGGCATCGGCATGCTGCCGGGCGTGCTGGAGCTGATCCCGGCGGCCAAGGTCAGCGTGGTCGGGATCAAGCGCGACGAGGCCTCGCTGGCGGCGATGCCCTACTACGAGAACCTGGTCGGCGACATGGCCGACCGCACCGCCCTGGTCCTCGACCCGATGCTGGCCACCGGCGGCACCCTGGTCGCGACCGTCGACATGCTCAAGGCCGCGGGCGCGGCGCGCATCAAGGGCCTGTTCCTGGTGGCCGCGCCGGAAGGGCTGGCGGCGCTGGAAGCGACGCATCCCGACGTCGAGGTCTACACCGCCTCGGTCGACGAGCGGCTCAACGAGAAGGGCTACATCCTGCCGGGGCTGGGCGACGCCGGCGACAAGATCTTCGGCACGCGCCCGTAGGAGCGCCCCATGGGCGCGATGCTTTCCACGTAAGAACCCGATGTAAGAACCCGATCGCGCCCATGGGGCGCTCCTACGGGCGACGGCGACGCGTCGCGACGGCGACGGCCACCAGCATCACCACGATCGCGCCGACCGGCAGCGCCCATCCCCGCCGCTTCTCCTGCGCTTCGCCGGCGCCGACAGCGGCCGGCGCCGGCGCGTCCGCGGGCACGGCGCCCTCGCGCAGCGCCCAGCGTCCGTCGCGCAGCACCAGCCGGTCCTGCAGCGGCGGCAGCACCAGCTCGCGCCAGGTGATGCGCAGGTCGCCGACCTGCGGCGCCAGCGGGTTCTCGGCGCTGCCCAGGCCGTCGCCCTCGGGCTGGAAGGTCGCCGACATGTTGCCCGGCAGCGCGGTGAAGCTGGGCCGGAACGGCTGCCAGCTGCCGAGCGCGGCCACCACCTCGTCCGGCACCACGCGGCCGTCGACGCTGACCGGCGCGCGCCACTCGCGCTCCCGCAGCGGGATCTCGCGCGGGTTCCCGTGCCCGGGCGCGAAGCCGGACGAGTCCACCCGCGCGCCGCGCCAGGCCAGCGCGTAGCCGCTGCCGGCGCGCGTCCACTGGTACATCTCGACGTGGCGCTGCAGCCCGGCGTGCCGGGTGACGACGCCGAAATCCGGATCGCGCAGGACCTTGCCGGCCTCCGGCTCGCCCTGCGGCGAGGCGCCCTGCCCCGACTGCACCGCCAGGGCCGCCGGCGCGACCGCGACCGCGAAGAGCAGCGCGAACACCCGCATCCGCGAGGCAGGGCGGACGACCGCCACCGGCATCAGCCCAGCGACCGCGCGTGCAGCGCGGCGGTCTCGTGCACGGTGCCGAAGCGTCCGCGCTCGTCCCGCGCCACCTGCGCGAGCGCGATCTCCGGATCGTGGGTGAAGAACAGGTGCACCTTGCGCGCGAACTTGTCCTCGAGGAAGGCGCGCTTCTCGTCGATCAGCAGCTCGGGGTTGCGGTCGTAGCCCATCGTGATCGGCACATGCACCCACGGCCGCCCCGGCACCAGGTCGGCGCAGAACGCCACGCCGCCGTGCGCCTGCCCGTCGATGCGTTCCGGCCCGACGATCTCGGCCAGCATCAATCCCGGCGTGTGGCCGTCGCTGTAGTGGAAGCGCACCGCGTCGCCGAGCGCCTTCGAGTGCGCGCCCTCGACGATCTCCAGCCGCCTGCTCGCCTCGAGCAGGCCGGGCAGCTCCGGGATGTAGCTGGCGCGGTCGCGCGGATGCGGATGGCGCGCGCGCCGCCACTGTTCGGCGCCGACCAGGAAGCTGGCGTTGGGGAACAGCAGCTCCGGCCCGCGCCCTTCCGACCACGCCGCGAGCAGGCCGCCCGCGTGGTCGAAATGCAGGTGCGAGAGCACGACCACGTCGATGTCGGCGTGGTCGAAACCGGCCTCGCGCAGCGAGTCGAGCAGGACGTGGCGGTCCTCGACGACGCCGTAGCGCTCGCGCAGCTTCGGCTCGAAGAAGGCCCCGATGCCGGTTTCGAACAGCACCGTCTTGCCGGCCAGCGGGCTGGCCAGCAGCGCGCGGCACGCCAGCGGGATGCGGTTGAGCGCGTCCGGCGCGATCCACTTCGACCACATCGCGCGCGGCGCGTTGCCGAACATCGCGCCGCCGTCGAGCTGCTGGCGGTTGCCTTCGATGGACCAGAGTTTCATGGCATTGGCATCCGGAATCGCTGCGGCGATGTTACCGCGATGGATGTACAGGCGCCGGCAAAAACCGATCGGGGCGCCCTGTCGCCCGAGCGCGGCACGGATCCTCGCGGCCGGCCGGGAATGCCGGCGAAGCTCCGTCGCTGCGTCCGGAATGGCAGCCGCGCGTTCTCCTTGCGTCGTGCCGCCTTCGCTTGCGGCGCCCATCCGGCGCCCGCAACCGGACGCGGGCGCGCCAACGCGCTACTTCTGCGCGACCGCGGTGAAATACAGGACGAACGCCCCCTTCTCAGGCCGCGTCGCCGCCACTTCCAGCGGCGCCATCGCGCCGGCGCCGCGCAGCGCGCCTTCGCCGCGCGCGTCCGGCTCGCCCTCGACCAGGCGCAGGCGGCTGCCGCGCCAGGCCTTGACCGCGATCCGCGCCGGCCGGCCCGCGGCCAGCTCGACGTCGCCGCCGACGTCCTTCGGCAGGGCGACGTTGCGTCCGCCGGTGTCGTCGAGGTCGTCCTGCCGGAACACGAGCAGCGGCTGCCCGTCGACCTCGACCGCGAAGCGCCAGTCGGTGGTGCCGACCGAGCCGTCGTGCCGCACGGCGATGCGGTCCAGGCGCAGGCGCAGCGCCTGCGGCGCCACGGCCGCCGGCGCCTCGTTCCGCGCCGGCGTCGCCGCCGCCTGCGCAAGCGCCGGTGCGGCTTCGTGCCGCTCCGCCTGCCTGTCGTTGCGCAGGTTGACGTAGACCGCGGTGAGCGACGCGATCAGGGCCGCCGCGCCGGTCAGGATCGCCGGCAGCACGTGCATCAGGGGCTTCTTGTCGTGGTCCGACATGGCGGTGGCCGGGTTGGGTGGGTACTCGGCGGATCAGCCGCTGGTGCCGGCGCCGTCCGCCGTTCCCGAGGCGCCGTCCATCAGTCCACCGACGAACTGCGGGGCCGCGACGGACAGGTACAGCACGATCGCGCCCGCCAGCAGCAGGTTGCGCCCGTTCCTGCGGTAGCCGAACGCCACCAGCACGACGCCAAGCACGAGCATTGCGATTTCGAAGTAGTTCACGTCCATCTCCTTGCGTTCGCAGGCATGTCAGGGCTTCGACGGTTCCACCTTCGCGGAGCCGACGGGGTTGCGCGGATCGGTCCCGCCGGAGAGCTTGCCGGTGGCCTTGTCCCATTCCACCGTCTGCAGGTTGCCCCACACGTGGCTGGACCTGCGGCCGTCGTCGCCCGCCTGCTCGTCCGGCACCTCGACCGTGTGTCCCATCGCGCGCAGCTGCTTCACCACTTCCGGCGTGAACGCGCCCGACTCGGCGTCGACCACGTCCGGCATCCACTGGTGGTGGTAGCGCGGCAGCGCGGCGACCTGCTGCGCATCCAGCCCGGCGTCGTAGCCGAGGATGCCCAGCAGCACCATGGTGATGATGCGGCTGCCGCCGGGCGTGCCGAGCACGGCGACCTTGTCCCTGGACTCCAGGAACGTCGGCGTCATCGAGCTGAGCATGCGCTTGCCGGGCTTGGGCGCGTTGGCGTCGTAGCCCATCACGCCGAAGGCGTTGGGCGTGCCGGGCTTGAGCGCGAAGTCGTCCATCTCGTCGTTGAGCAGCACGCCGGTGCCCGGCGGGATCAGGCCCGAGCCGTACAGCAGGTTGACCGTCTGGGTGGCGGCGACGCGGTTGCCGTCGGCGTCGATGATCGAGAAGTGGGTGGTCTCGTCGTCCTCCAGCGGGGTTTCCTTGCCCGAGAGCAGGTCGCTGGGCGTGGCCTTGTCGGGATTGATCGTCGCGCGCAGGCCGGCGGCATAGTCGGCGCTGGTGAGCGCGCGCTGCGGGATCTTCACGAAATCCGGGTCGCCGAGATAGAAGGTGCGGTCGCGGTACGCGCGGCGCATCGCCTCCACGACCAGGTGCACGCGGTGCGCGTCGTCGAGCTTGCCCAGGTCCCACGGCTCGAGGACCTGCAGCATCTCGGCCAGCGCGATGCCGCCCGAGGACGGCGGCGGCGCGGTGATGACCTTCCAGCCGCGGTAGTCGAACACGATCGGCGCACGCTCGCGCACCTGGTAGCCGGCCAGTTCCGCCGCGGTCCACTTGCCGCCCGCCTCGTGCACGCCGGCGAGCAGCTTGCTCGCGGTCTCGCCGCGATAGAAACCGTCGTAGCCCTTCTCCGCGAGCATGCGCAGCGTGTTCGCCAGGTCGGGCTGCCTGAAGACGTCGCCCTCGGCGATCGGCTTGCCGTCCGCGAGGTAGACCGCGCGCGTGCCGGGGTACCGGTCCATCACGTCGCGCCGCGCCGCGTAGCCGCGGGCCATGCGCGCGTAGACCGGGAAGCCTTCCGTCGCGATCCGGATCGCGGGCGCCAGCGTCTTCGACAACGGCAGCTTCCCGTACTTCTCCGACAGGTGCACCAGCGCCGCGGGCAGTCCCGGGATGCCGGCCGACCAGGGTCCGTTCTCGGCGCGGTCGCGGTTGAAGTCGCCGTTCGCGAGCAGGTAGGCCTCGGGCGTCGCCGCCTCGGGCGCGGTCTCGCGCGCGTCGACGAAGACGTCCTTGCCGGTTTTCGCATCGTGCAGCAGGAAGAAGCCGCCGCCGCCCAGGCCCGAGCTGATCGGCTCGACCACCGCCAGCGTCGACGACACCGCCACCGCCGCGTCGAAGGCGTTGCCGCCCTCGCGCAGCACCTGCATGCCCGCCTCCGTCGCCAGCGCGTGGCCGGAGGCGATCGCGGCGCCCGGTGGATGCGCGGCCGGGGCGGCCGCAGCGCACGGCGCCGCCGACACAGGTGCGAAGGCCAGGGCCAGGAGGAGGAGGAAGCTGCGGGTCGGTGTCTTCATGCGGGTTCCCGTGCGGTGGGGCGCGGCCCCGGCGTCAGTCCGGCCGCGGATCGCCGGGCGCGGCGGCGTCCGTCGACGGCGCATCCGTCGATGCTCGCGCTTCGCCCTGCAGCCGCAGCAGCTTGGCCAGCAGGTCGTCGTGACTCTCGGGGTGGTCGGGGTCCGGGTCGATGCACTCGACCGGGCAGACCACCACGCACTGCGGCTCGTCGAAATGGCCCACGCACTCGGTGCAGCGCGCGGGATCGATGACGTAGATCGTTTCGCCCTGCGAGATCGCCTGGTTGGGGCAGGCCGGTTCGCAGACGTCGCAGTTGACGCAGAGCTCGTTGATCTTCAGTGCCATGGGGTGGCGGAGGGCGCCCTCCCGGCGCGGATGCAGCGATGGTGGCGGCGGCATGCCCGCGCGGGTATCGTCGCCGGGTTCCTGTGGGCGCGGCGGGAATCGCGACCGGCGGCAGCCGAAAGCGTCGCGACTCCCGTCGCGCCCGGCGGGACCCCGGGACCGGGAGGCGGCCCCGGCGCCGGCCGACCTCAGTCGGTCTGGACGAAGGTGTAGTCCACGCCGGCCGGCGTCACCGCGGCCTTGACGCGGTCGTTGTCGACGGACTTGCCGATGAACAGCACGCGCACGCCCTTCATGGTGTCCGCCGGCACTTCCTTGAAGGACTCGACGACGATGTCGGCCATCTTCGCCGACGCCGGCGAGGCGTAGGCCAGCATGTTGCCGGCGATGATGCCGCGGGCGACGTCGGTCTTGGCCTTGTCCAGCAGCCGGTCGTAGTTGCCCTGGAACTCGGGCGTGCTCTCGCCGGGCAGCAGGTAGACGTAGGGCTGGTTGCTGATCCCGGCCATGTTGCGGGTGACCACGTCGGTGACGTAGGCCCGCCAGGCCGCGGCGTCGTCGGTGGTCGGCGCGGTCAGCGCGGCCTTCGGCGCTTCCTTCGGCGCCTCCTGCTTCTTGCAGGCCGCAAACGGCAGCACGAGGCAGGCGACGAGCAGCAGCTGCATCGCGGGGCGGGTGATGTGGGTGGCGAGGTGCTTCATGGTGGTCTCCCCTGGTTGCGGGTTTGGTGGAGGATCAGGCCTTGCCGCGCTGCCATTCGGCCTGCAGCGCGCGCGCGACCGCCGGCGGCACGAAGCCGGACACGTCGCCGCCCAGCCGCGAGATCTCGCGCACGAGCGACGACGAGATGAAGCCGTACTGCTCGGCGGGGGTCAGGAACAGCGTCTCGACGTCCGGGATGAGGTGCCGGTTCATGCTGGCGAGCTGGAACTCGTACTCGAAGTCCGAGACCGCGCGCAGCCCGCGCAGCAGCACGCCGCCGCCGACTTCCTTGACGAAATGCGCCAACAGCGAGTCGAAGCCGCGCACCTCGACGTTGTGGTGGCGGGACAGCGCCTCGCGCGCCAGGTCCACGCGCAACCGCAGCGGCAGCGCCGGGCGCTTGGCCGGGCTTTCGGCCACGCCCACCACCAGGCGTTCGAACAGCGGCGCCGCGCGGTCGACCAGGTCGACATGGCCGCTGGTGATCGGGTCGAAGGTGCCGGGATACACCGCTGTCCGGTTGCGGGCCATGCTCATGGGATCTCGGTCGCACCGCCGTCGGGAACCTGCGCAAGTGTAGCAGCGCCCCCACCGGCACGACGGTACAGGACGTGCCGGGCGTCACGGCTGCGGCCCTCGCGGTGCAGGCGCCAGCCGGGCCCCGGCCGGGCCGGGCGGTCGGCGGGGGATTCGAGGTAGAGCCAGGCATCGTCGGCGAGCCACGGCGGCAGCGCCGCGAGCACCGCGTCCCACAGGTCGTCGGCGAACGGCGGGTCGACGAAGACCACGTCGAAGCGCCCGTGCAGCGGCGTCGCCAGCAGCGCCAGCGCGTCCGCGCGCACCGGCCTGGCCTCGCCCTGCGCATGCAGGCGCTCGACCGTGGCGTGCAGCGACTCGGCCAGGCGCGGATCGCGCTCCACCAGCAGCGCCTCGCGCGCGCCGCGCGAGAGCGCCTCCAGTCCCAGCGCGCCGCTGCCGGCGAACAGGTCCAGCACGCGCGCGCCGGCCAGCACCGGCTGCAGCCAGTTGAACAGCGTCTCGCGCGCGCGGTCGGAAGTCGGACGCAATCCCGGCGCATCGGCCACGGGAAGGCGGGTGCCGCGCCAGCGCCCGCCGATGATGCGCACGCTGCCTTCGCGGCCGCGCGCGGCGGCTTTCGCGGCGGGTGGCTTCATGCGGTCGCGGTGGAGGCCGGTGCTACCATGACGGGCCATTGTCCGCGCTCGCGCGGACAAAAACATTCCCCCTCCGCATTCCCCCACCGCACGCAGGCCGATGGTCAGTTTCTTCCGCCGCAAGAAGGACAAGGACGCGGCCGCCGGCAATCCCGGGCAGGCGCGCGAGGGCGGCCTCGACGTCGAGTCGCTGGCCGCGGCCTTCCCGGGCGCGCCGGCCACCGGTGAGGCGCCGGCGGCGCCCGCAGCGGCGGCGCCGGAACCGGCCGCGGACCTCCCCGCCCCTGTGCCGACGCAGGACAGGCCCGCCGCCGCCGGCAGGCCAGGCTGGCGCGAGCGCCTGCGCGGCAGCGGCATCGCGCGCGGGCTGGGCAGCCTGTTCGCGCGCAATCCGAAGCTCGACGACGACCTGCTCGACGAGATCGAGACCGCGCTGATCACCGCCGACGTCGGCGTCGCCGCCACCACCCAGCTGGTCGAACACCTGCGCAGGCGGATGAAGGCGCGCGAGTTCGCCGACGCCGCCGCCCTGCTCGCCGCGCTGCGCGCCGAGCTGCTGGCGCTGCTCGAGCCGGTCGCGCGGCCGCTCGCGATCGACGCGGGCGCCAGGCCGTTCGTGATCCTCACCGTGGGCGTCAACGGCGTCGGCAAGACCACCACCATCGGCAAGCTCGCGCGGCGCTACAAGGACGAAGGCCGAGGCCTCATGCTGGCGGCCGGCGACACCTTCCGCGCCGCCGCGGTGGCGCAGCTGCAGGCCTGGGGCGAGCGCAACGGCGTGCCCGTGGTGGCGCAGGGGCAGAACGCGGACGCCGCCTCGGTCGCCTTCGACGCGCTGCAGGCGGCGAAGGCGCGCGGCACCGACGTGCTGATCGCCGACACCGCCGGCCGCCTGCACACCCAGCAGGGCCTGATGGCCGAGCTGGGCAAGATCAAGCGCGTGCTCGGCAAGCTCGACCCCGCGGCGCCGCACGAGGTGCTGATGGTGATCGACGGCACCACCGGGCAGAACGCGCTGTCGCAGCTGCGCCAGTTCCACGCCGCCGCCGGCGTCACCGGGCTGGCGGTCACCAAGCTCGACGGCAGCGCCAAGGGCGGCGTGGTGTTCGCGCTGGCGCGGGAGTTCGGCATCCCGATCCGCTACGCCGGCATCGGCGAGCGGCCGGAGGACCTGCGCGTGTTCGACGCGGCGGCCTTCGTCGACGCCTTGCTGCCCGAATCGCTCGGCACGGCCGAAGGCCGTGGCGGCGGCGACTGACGGCGCCGGCCGCCGGCGCGCGCTGCTGCTCGCCGGCGGCGGCGCCGCGCTGCTCCTGCTGCTCGGCCTCGCGCTGCGCTTCGCGGCCCAGCCCGATCGCGTCGCACGACTGGTGCTGGGCGCGCTGGGCGACGCCCTCGGCCTGGAGATCACCGCCACCGGCAGCAGCGGATACACGCTGCGCGGTTCGCCGGCGCTGATCGTCCGCGACGTGATCGCGCGCGAGCCCGGCGCCGCGACGCCGCTGCTCCGCGCCAAGCGCGTCTACGCCTCGGTGCCGTGGTCGACCGTGCGCAGCCGCGGCGCGCGGCTCGACATCACCCGCATCGAGGTCGACGCGCCGGTGCTCGACCTGGCGGCGCTGCGGCACTGGCTGGCCGCGCGGCCGCCGGGCGAGCGGCGGATGCCGACGCTCAGCGACGGACTGCGGGTGCGCGGCGGCCGCATCGACGGCGACGGCTGGCGCGTGGACGGCATCGCGATCTCGCTGCCGCGACTGCAGCCGGGCGAGCGCGTCGGCGGCCGCGTCGCCGGGCGCTTCGCCACCGGCGATTCCACGCTCGGCTTCGATCTCGCGGCGGCGATGACGCGGCCCGGCAGCGACGCCGGCGTCGCCATCGCCGGCACCGCCACCGCCGCGTCGCCCGGCTGGCGCGTGCCCGCGCGGATTCGCGCGTCCGCACCGCTGCGCTTCGGCGACGACGGCGTACGCAGCGCGCGCCTGCGCGCCAATGCCTCCGGCCGCTACGAGGCCGGCGACACGCGGCTGCCGTTCGCCTTCGCCCTGACCTCGCCGCTGCTGCTGCGCGGCGGCACCGTCGCGCTGGCGCCGGCCGGCCTCGCGCTGCGCGGCGAAGGCGCGGTGCCGGCGGCCGACGCCCACGGCGCGCTCGCCCATGGGCAGCGGCTGCTGGTGGACCTCGACGGCCGGCTGGCCGACTGGCCCGAGGCCTGGCCGGCGCTGCCGCCGCCGATCGGCGCTTCGGACGCGCCGCTGCCGTTCGCGCTCGGCTATCGGGGCAAGGGCGACCTGTCGGATCCCGCCTCGCTGCTGCTGCGGCGCGACGACACCCGCTTCGACGCGCGCTTCCGCCTGCCCGACCTCGCCGCATGGACCTCGTCCGCCGCGAACGGCTCGCCGCTGCCGCCGCTGTCGGGCCGCCTGTCGACGCCGCGCCTGGAAATCTCGGGCGCGCGGCTCGAGGGCGTCGAGGTCGAGCTCGAGGATCCCTCGCTGCCGGCGGAGGCCTCGCCGTGAGCACGGTCCCGGCCACGGACGGATTCGCCGAGCGGCTGCTGGCCTGGTTCGACGTCTCCGGCCGCCACGACCTGCCCTGGCAGCATCCGCGCACGCCCTACCGGGTCTGGCTGTCGGAGGTGATGCTGCAGCAGACCCAGGTGCAGGTCGTCGTCCCCTACTTCGAGCGCTTCGCCGCCGCCTTGCCCGGCGTGGCCGCGCTCGCGGCCGCGCCGCTGGACGAGGTGCTGGCGCTGTGGTCGGGCCTGGGCTACTACGCCCGCGCGCGCAACCTGCACGCCGCCGCGCAGGCCTGCGTCGAACGCCACGGCGGCGAGCTGCCGCGCGACTTCGAGGCCCTGGTCGCCCTGCCCGGCATCGGCCGCAGCACCGCCGGCGCGATCCTCTCCCAGGCCTGGGGCGAGCGCTTCGCGATCCTCGACGGCAACGTCAAGCGCGTGCTGTGCCGCCGCCACGGCGTCGAGGGCTGGCCCGGGCTGCCGAAGGTCGAGAAGGCGCTGTGGGAGATCGCGCGATCGCACCTGCCGCCGGCGCGCATGGCCGACTACACCCAGGCGCAGATGGACTTCGGCGCCACCCTGTGCACGCGCCACGATCCGGCCTGCGTGCTGTGCCCGCTGCAGCACGGGTGCGCCGCGCTCGCGACCGGGCGCGTCGCCGAGCTGCCCACGCCCAAGCCGGGCAAGCCGCTGCCCGAACGCAGCACGCACGTCCTGCTGCTGCGCGACGCCGCGGGGCGCGTGCTGCTGCAGCGGCGCCCGCCGACCGGCGTGTGGGCCGCGCTGTGGTCGCTGCCCGAGGCCGGTTCGCACGAGGCGGCCCGCGAATGGTTCGAGGCGCACGTCCGCGGCGACTACGACGCCGCCGAGCCGCTGGACGCCATCGCCCACGGCTTCACCCACTACCGGCTCACGCTGCTGCCGCTGCGCTGGCGCGAGGTCGCGCCGCGCGCCGCGGTGCGCGACAATGACGAACTGCGCTGGGTGGCGCGCGGCGAACTGGCCGCGCTCGGCATCCCGGCGCCGGTCAGGACGCTGCTCGAATCGCAGCCCGGCGGAGACGAGGAAGGACGCAGATGACGCGCACGGTGCACTGCCAGTACGAAGGCCGCGATGCCGAGGGCCTGGACTTCGTGCCCTGGCCGGGGGAACTGGGCAGGCGCGTGTTCGCGGGCATCGGCAAGGCCGGCTGGGCCGCGTGGCTCGCCCACCAGACCATGCTGATCAACGAGAACCGGCTCTCGCCGCTCGACCCCAAGCACCGCGCCTTCCTCGAGGCCGAGATGGAGAAGTTCCTGTTCGGCGGCGGCGCCGACAAGCCGGCCGGCTACGTGCCGGACGATTCGGCCGGCTGATCGCGCGCGAGCTTCTCCGCCTGCCGGATCGCCTTGACGTCGAGCGGCCGGATCTCGCTGATGATGCACGGCATCTCGATCGAGCCCGGGCTGCGCGCGATGACCTTGTCGAACTTCGCGCTGACGCGGTTGAACTGGCTGGTCACGCCGATCACCGGGGTGTACTCGATGTCCGGGCAGCGCCCGGCGAGTTCGAGCAGCCAGGCTTCCTTCGGCTTCGTCCATACCGCGAGCGCGCGGTCGCCGAGCGGCGTCCAGCCGTCGATCCTGCCGAAGTAGTGGAAGCTGCCCACCGGCGCGCCGGCGTGCGTCCGATAGGTGGCGAGCTTGTCCGCGTCGCTCATGCCGGTGGTGGCGCAGGCGGTCATGGCCGAGGCCAGCAGCAAGCCCATAGCGGCGGGCAGGGTCTTCATCGCGACTCCTCTGCCGCAGGGGCGGCACGTGTTGAGGATTGGACGATCATGCGCCCGGCGCAGGCACGCCGGGGCACGGCGGCGGCGCGGCATTCAGCCGGCGGGCGGCTTGCTTGCCGCCCGCTGTCCATCCCCGTATCATGCCGCCCTCGCACGGCCTCGGCCGATGTCCGAAGCGTTTCCCGGCCGGGTAGCTCAGTTGGTAGAGCAGGGGATTGAAAATCCCCGTGTCGGGGGTTCGATTCCCTCCCCGGCCACCATGAAATCAAAGAGTTGGACGAGAAGGGCCGGAAGGCCCTTTCTTTTATTTCGTATCCACGCCCCTAATCGGCGGAAGCTCGGCTCGGTGACCGCCCACGAGTCCGGCATCGTTCGCATCCCCACGGGTACGCTGCCGGCGTACGCGGCTTCGCAGGCCGCGACGACACCGCCGATCCACCCCAGGCTGCGCGCGGTGCAGGAACCCGCGTCGGGATTTCCCTACACGCCGACGCGGCGCGCACCGACTGCGCCCGGGCCTCGGGTACGTGGACGCTATGCCTGCCCCGGCAGCACGGCAGATGCACCCGGCAGGGATGCCGCTCAGCAAGGGAACAGGCCGCGACCTCGAGCAAGTCGTGAAGCTGGGCCGGGGCGCCCTCCCACCGTCGCAGGAAGCCCGACGATGCAGAAGCGCATGTTGCTGGTGCAGCCCACGGAACGCGGCTGGTTGGTCACCTTCCGGGGCCTGCCCCTGCTGACCGCGGACACCGAGACCCAGGCCGTCGAGGCAGCCGCGGCGCACGCCCGGGACCGCTTCGGGGTGAACGGCGAGCCGATCGGCGTTGTCCTGCGGCTCGCGTGCGGGTCCGAGGTGCTCGTCGCCGAGCACGGTTGACGTCACCCGCGATCAATCGCGCTCACGGGGCCCCGCGATTTCCGGAAGGATCCGGGCCTGGGTCAATCGCGCGAGCGGAGTCAGCGCCGCGTCCGATAGATCCGCTTGAAGCTGACCCGGTCAGCAAACATCCGGGCACAACCGTACAGGCCGCCGGCTGCCAGGCCAATGAACGCGACCCAACCCAGGATCGAGTGCGTCGCTGCTCCCGCCTTCCAGCCGCAGAATGCGGCGGCTACCAGGACGACCAGGATTGCTCCGGGCGGCATTCCGTATTCGATCTCGGCTTGGCACCCGCGACAGACCTGGGCGCCACGCGGGACTTCCGAGTAGCAATGCGGACAAGTGATCTCTGACACGGCTCCCCCTCTCTTCGGCGAACGAACGCCATCCCGGCGACAGAACCCGAGGCGGCCTCCCCTTTCCACGGTTAACGTCACCGTTTCGCCCAGCTTGAGCCAGTCCCCGGCAGCCGAGGCGTCCCTCCCACGGCCTCCGATTGGATGACGCGGCGTCGGGGACGTGGATCGACATGGATGGTCTAGGCCCGATTGACATGTGCCGCGCATTGCTGGCGGACGTAGTGCGGTCGCCAGCGGCGTACCTGGCTTTGCGGGCCGCTGCATCGCCACCGATCTACCCAGATGGAGCTCACGGTGTAGGGCTTTCCCTACACGCGGACGCGGCGTGCACCGACTGCGACCGCACCCCAGATCGCGGACGCTGTGCCCCGCCCCGGCAGCACGACCCATGCACCAGCAATGGATGCCGCTCGCAACGGAAGACGGGTCGCGACCCTGAGCAAGTCGTGAAGCTGGGCCGGGGCGCTTTTCCACACCGGAGGCGGCTGTCATGGAGCGGTCGATTCTTGCGGTAGAACCCGTCCGCAGCGGTTGGGTGGTACGCCTGCAGGGGCGGGCGCTGGAGATCCGGGCGACCAAGCTCGAGGCCATCGGCGCCGCCAGCGAGCGCGCGGCGGAGCGGCACCGGCAGTCGGGACAGGCCACCGGCGTCAGCGTGCGCCTGCGCACCGGCGAGACCGTGCTGGTCGCGCTGCACGGCTGGGAAGGCCAGACCGTGCGCGGCTCGCTGCGGCGGCGCCCGGCGGCGTAGCCGGGGCCGCCTGGGGCGTTCGCAGGAATGTTGTAGGAACGTTGTAGGAGCGGCCGGAGGGGCGCCCGGCCGCCGGGGGCGCCGTCCGGCGCGCCCACAACCGCCACAAACGCAGCGGCCACCA
>JAYRKR010000012.1:0-17469 GCA_041905645.1 Luteimonas sp. | reverse complement strand
GGTTCGTGGCGCCTGGCGGGGGGTGGGTCGTTCCGGCGCTCCTACAACGGCAACAACGGCAGCGGCAACAACGGCCGACTCCCCTGGCCATCGGCCGGCCATTCGCGCCCGTATCGCCGTAGTATCCTGCCCCGCATCCAGTCCGGAGTCGCGGCATGAAATCTTGGTCGAGCGTGGCGGTGTTGGCGTCTTGCCTGGTGCTGGCGGCCTGCTCGAGCGGCCCGGTGCGACGCGTGTCCGAACCCAGCGCGAGCATCCAGCAGCTCACCGTGCAGCCCGACGGCAACTGGTCGGTGCAGCTGCGCCTGCAGAACTACAGCAGCATCCCGATGCGCTTCGACGCGATCCGCCTGGACATGACGCTGGGCGACCAGCCCGCGGGCACGCTGCAGGGCAACGGCGGGATCTCGATCGGGCCGGAGGCGGCCGACGTGGTGACGCTGTCGCACGCGCCGACCTCGGCGGCGCGGATCGCCATCGCGGACGCGCTGGGCGGCAACCACGGCATCGGCTACGCGCTCGAGGGCACGCTGCAGGTGGTGCCCGAGGACAAGGGCTCGCGCAGCTTCGACATCAAGCACGCCAGCGGGTTGAACCCGGTCCCCGGCCTGCCCGGCACCCTGCGCTAGCCCCGGCTCCCGTCGACATCGCGGCCCGCACGGCGCCAGCAACTTCCGAATCACGAATCACGAATCGCCAATCACCAATCACGGCCGCATGAGCACCTACGACGCCCCGCTGCGCGACATCCGCTTCGCCCTCCACGACGTCCTCGGCGCGGAAGCGCTGTTCGCGCGGCTCGGCTTCGCCGACGCCACGCGCGACATCCTCGACGCGGTGCTCGACGAATCCGCCCGTTTCACCGAGACCGTGCTCGCCCCGCTCAACCGGGTCGGCGACGAGGTCGGCTGCAGCCACGACAAGGCCACCGGCGCGGTCGCCACGCCGCCGGGCTTCCGCGAGGCGTACGCGCAGTTCGTCGACGGCGGCTGGTCCGGCCTGGCATCGCCGGCGGCGTTCGGCGGCCAGGGCATGCCGCACCTGGCCGCGGTGCCGCTGAAGGAGATGATCGACGCGGCCAACCTGGCCTGGGGCAACTTCCCGCTGCTCTCGCACGGCGCCACCGAGGCGCTGCTGCACCACGGCCAGCCCTGGCAGCAGGAGGTGTTCCTCAAGCCGCTGGTCGACGGCCGCTGGACCGGCACCATGTGCCTGACCGAGCCGCACTGCGGCACCGACCTGGGCCTGCTCAGGACGCGCGCGGTCCCGCAGGCCGACGGCAGCCACGCCATCACCGGCACCAAGATCTTCATCACCGCCGGCGAGCACGACTTCACCGACAACATCGTGCACCTGGTGCTCGCGCGCCTGCCCGACGCGCCGGCCGGCAGCAAGGGCATCTCGATGTTCATCGTGCCCAAGCTGCGCGTCGACCGCGACGGCGAGGCCGGCGAACGCAACGGCGTGCGCTGCGGCGCGCTCGAGCACAAGATGGGCATCCACGGCTCGGCCACCTGCGTGATGAACTTCGACGACGCGCAGGGCTGGCTGATCGGCGAGCCCAACAAGGGCCTGGCGGCGATGTTCACCATGATGAACACCGCGCGCCTGGCCGTCGGCCTGCAAGGGCTGGGCCTGGCCGACCGCGCGTACCAGAACGCGCTGCGCTATGCGCGCGAGCGGCTGCAGATGCGCGCCCTCGGCGGCCCCAAGTTCCCCGACAGGCCGGCCGACCCGATCATCGTCCACCCCGACGTGCGCCGCATGCTGCTCACCCAGAAGGCGCTGGTCGAGGGCGGCCGCCTGCTCGGCTACCACGCGGCGTCGCTGGTCGACGTCGTCGGCCATGCGGACGACGCCGCGGAGCGCGAGCGCGCGGACGCGCTGCTCGGCTTCCTCACCCCGATCGCGAAGGCCTGCCTCACCGAATGGGGCGTGGAATGCACCTACCACGCGCTGCAGTGCTTCGGCGGCCACGGCTACATCCACGAGCACGGCATGGAGCAACTGGCGCGCGACGCGCGCATCACCACGCTGTACGAGGGCACCACCGGCATCCAGGCGCTCGACCTGATGGGGCGCAAGACCATGCAGCTGCAGGGCGCGGGGCTGCGCGTGTTCCTCGGCATGGTCGCGGAGTTCTGCGCGGCGCACGAAGGCGACGAGGCGCTGCGCGAGTTCGTCGCGCCGCTGCAGGCCAAGGCCGCCGAATGGCAGGCGCTGACGCTGGCGATCGGCGAGCGCGCCGCGGCCGATGCCGAGGAGGTCGGCGCCGCCGCCTGGGACTACCTGTTCTACTCCGGCTACGTCGCCCTCGCCTACTGGTGGGCGCGCAGCGTGGCGGCGGCCGACGCCTCGTCGCAGCCGCAGGCGTTCAAGGACGCCAAGCGCGAGACCGCGCGCTTCTACTTCGCCCGCATCCTGCCGCGGACGCTGGCGCACAAGGCCGCGATCGACAGCGGCGCGGCGCCGCTGATGCGGATCGATGCCGGCCGCTTCGACTGACGGCCCGGCCGCAGGTCGAAGCGCCCGCTCCCGCCGTGCCGGCCTCGGCGACCGGCACGGCCTACACAAAACGTAAACGAACGGGTATAAGCTGATGCCCCGATGGAGACCGACAGAGCGAGCCTTCGCCTGATCCGGACCGGGGACCACGCGGACCCGGCTGCCGCGGCCTCGACCGCTTTCCCCGATCCCGCCCGCATCACGCGCCTGGACGCGGTGCGGCTGCTTTCGCTCGATGCCCACGGCCGCGTCCTCGACTGGATGAGCTGGCAGGACGCGACCTGCCTGTACGCGCGCGGCGCGGTGGCCTGGACGCTGGGCGATCCCTGCCTGGTCGTGCGCGGCGGCACCAGCCGCGCGAACGGCGAGCGCAGCGTCCAGGCGCTGCATCCGATCATCGCCGCGCGCGGGCACGCGCGGGCGCACGCGCTGGACCCCACCCCGGCGCTGACCAATTCGGCGCTGTTCGCGCGCGACCAGCACCTGTGCCTGTACTGCGGGCGCGACTTCGGGCGCCAGCAGCTCACGCGCGACCACGTCGAGCCGCTCTCGCAGGGCGGCCGCGACATCTGGGAGAACGTGGTCTCCGCCTGCTTCCACTGCAATTCGCGCAAGGGCGGGCGCACCCCGCAGCAGGCGTCGATGCCGCTGCTGGCGGTGCCGTACCGGCCGAGCTGGATCGAGCACCTGATCCTGTCCAACCGCAACATCCTCGCCGACCAGATGGCGTTCCTGAAGAGCCACCTCCCGCGCCGCCGCCGCCGTCGCTGACGCGCCGCGAGCCGACAGGCGGCTCCGCCCGGCCGGAAGCGGCGACGGCATCCGGCGAAACCCGTCCAGACCCGCCCCGGCGCGTTGACGCGCGCCGCGCACTTGGCAACACTCGTCGGCTGCGACAAGGAAACCGGACTGCGACGATGCCCCTGACCCTCGGCATGACCGGCATGGACCCGGCCACCGAAACGGCACTGAAGGCCGCCTTCACCGATGCCAACGCCCGCCTCGACGGGATGTGGCAGCTGCTGCCCGAATCGCAGGCCGGGCACGTCATGGTGGACATGGACAGCATGTACGGGCCGATGAGCTGGCTGCGCCTGCATGCCGCCGGCAAGCGCGTGATCGGGCTCACCACGGCGCCGCGCACGCAGACCGACTTCCGGCTCGGACGCCCGTTCGACAGCGAGTCGATCGCCGCGCTGCTGCGCGAGATCGCCACCGGGCAGGACGTCGTGCCCGCGCCGCAGGCCGACGAGGCGGTCGCGCCGCCGCCGGACGCGCCGGTGCCCGCGCCGTCGATCCCGGCGGCATCGACGGCCGTGCCCGCGGTCGCCGCGGCTCCGGAGGCGCCCGTCGCTGCCGGCCCGGCGCCGGAGCAGGCATCCGTCCCCGCCGCCGCTCCCGAACCACCGCCGGCCAGTCCGGAGCCGTCGCCACCTCCCGCCGCCCCGCGCGAGCGCAGGCTGGCCGACTGGCTGGTGCCCGGCGCGCTGGCCGGCCGCGTGCGGTACCGCGCCGCGGACGGCAGCGAGCTGCTGATCGATCCGGTCGAACGCCGCTACCACGGCCCTGCCTCGCTCAAGCCGCTGGCGGCGAGCTTCGGCGGCCCCGTCGCGCGCGAGGACTTCGAGGACCTCGACGACGCGGCCTGGGCGCGCGCGGCGACCGCGCCGGCGCAACCGCTGCAGCGCCTGCAGTGGCTGGGCGCCCTGCTCGCCGGCGCCGGCTCGCTGCTGCCGGACCACGACCCCGGCGCCCGCTACCGCCTCAACAGGTGGCCGCAGACCGAGCGCGAGTACCCGAAGCACTTCCGCATCGCCACCCAGATGATGAAGGGCCCGGCGACGCTGGCCGAGATCGCGCAGGGCAGCGGCATGCCGGCCGAGGACGTGGCCGACTTCGTCAACGCCAACCTCGCCACGGGCTTCGCCGAACCGGTGGCGGAGACGCCGCCGGAGCCGGTCGAGCCGCCCCGGCCGACCGGCCTGTTCGGGCGCCTGCGCGGAAACAAGTAGCCGAAGACCGGGGCCGGTCCCGCCGCGCCCGGCGCGCGCCCGCTTTTCCTTGCCCGTCACGACAGCGGGGAGGAAAATGACCGGATGATCGACTCCTCGCGCTATCCGCGCCTCTCCCGCATCGACAGCCCGGCCGACCTGCGCGGGTTCGACGAGTCCGAACTGCCGGCGATCGCCGAAGAGCTGCGCGCCTACCTGATCGAATCGGTCGGCAGGTCCGGCGGCCATTTCGGCGCGGGCCTGGGCGTGATCGAGCTGACCACCGCGCTGCACTACCTCTACGACACGCCCGAGGACCGGATCGTCTGGGACGTCGGGCACCAGACCTACCCGCACAAGATCCTCACCGGCCGCCGCGACGCGATCCACACCGTCAAGCAGGCCGGCGGCGTGGCGCCGTTCCCCAAGCGCGAGGAAAGCGGGTACGACACCTTCGGCGTCGGCCATTCCTCGACCTCGATCTCGGCCGCGCTCGGCATGGCGATCGCCAACGCGCGCGCCGGCAGCGAGCGCAAGGTGGTGGCGGTGATCGGCGACGGCGCGATGACCGCGGGCATGGCGTACGAGGCGCTCAACCACGCCGGCGGCATGGATCCCGAGCCCAACCTGCTGGTGATCCTCAACGACAACCGGATGTCGATCAGCGAGAACGTCGGCGGCCTGACCAAGATGCTCGGCCGCATGACCGGCAGCCATACCCTCAACGCGCTGCGCGAGGGCGGCAAGAAGCTGCTGGGCGACAAGCACGGCGGGCCGGCCCGGTTCGTGCGCCGCTGGGAGGAGCACTGGAAGGGCATGTTCGTGCCGTCCACGCTGTTCGAGGAAATGGGCTTCCACTACACCGGCCCGATCGACGGCCACGACGTCAAGGCGCTGGTGGCCGCGCTCAAGCTGCTGAAGAAGCTCAAGGGCCCGCAGCTGCTGCACGTCATCACCACCAAGGGCAAGGGCTACGAGCTCGCCGAGGGCGACCAGATCGGCTATCACGCGGTCTCGCCCTTCGACCCGGAAAAGGGCGTGGTCAGCAAGCCGGGCGCGGCGAAGAAGCCGAGCTACACAGACGTCTTCGGCGACTGGCTGTGCGACATGGCCGCGGCCGACGAGAAGCTGATGGGCATCACCCCGGCGATGCGCGAAGGCTCGGGGCTGGTGCGCTTCTCGAAGGAGTTCCCCGACCGCTACTTCGACGTCGCCATCGCCGAGCAGCACGCGGTCACGCTCGCGGCCGGCATGGCCTGCGAGGGCGCCAAGCCGGTGGTCGCGATCTACTCGACCTTCCTGCAGCGCGGCTACGACCAGCTGGTGCACGACGTCGCGATCCAGGGCCTGGACGTGCTGTTCGCGATCGACCGCGGCGGCGTGGTCGGCCCCGACGGCGCCACCCACGCCGGCAACCTCGACCTGAGCTACCTGCGCTGCGTGCCCGACATGGTGGTGATGGCGCCGGCCGACGAGGACGAGTGCCGCAAGATGCTTTCCACCGGCTTCCGCTTCGAGGGCCCCGCCGCGGTGCGCTATCCGCGCGGCAGCGGCCCCGGCGTCGCCGTGCAGCCCGCGCTGGACACCCTGCCGATCGGCAAGGCGCAGCTGCGCCGCCGCGGCTCGCGCGTCGCCCTGCTCGCCTTCGGCGCGCTGGTGCCGGCCGCCGAGCAGGTCGGCGGCGAGCTTGGCCTCACCGTCGTCAACATGCGCTTCGTCAAGCCGCTCGACCGCGCGCTCGTGCTGGAGCTCGCGCAGTCGCACGACGGCTTCGCCACGCTCGAGGACAACGTGGTGATGGGCGGGGCGGGCTCGGCGGTGGCCGAGCTGCTGCACGAGGCCGGCGTGTCGATCCCGCTGCTGCAGCTGGGGCTGCCGGACGCCTTCCAGCACCACGCCAGCCGCGAGCAGCTGCTGGCCGAGGCCGGGCTCGACGCCGCCGGCATCCGCGCCTCCCTGCTCGCGCGCTGGCCCGGGCTGGCCCAGCCCCTGTCCTCCGCCCGCGCCGCCGGCGGCTGAACCTCTCCCTTTCAGGGCTGAACCCTCCTTCTGTGGGAGCGACGGGAGTCGCGACTCCACGATCGCGGACCGCATTCCGGAGGGAAGACGAGAACCGCCTTCCGCGCGGAAGCAAGGCGCTCAGGGCGCCTCCACCTCGTACCCCTTCTTGCGCAGCCGCTCGACATAGCTCTCCGGCCCCACGATCGCGCCGACCGGCAGGGTCGCGAAGGTCACGCGGTTCTTCGCCAGCGCGTCCTCGGCGGCCGCGAGCCAGGCGGCGCGCGCGCGATCGACCAGGTCGCTGATGCCCAGCCGCTTCGCCAGCCCGGTCTCGGTGACCGCGCTCACGCAGGCGGCGTACTGGTTGTGGACCGGCAGCGCGCGCAGCGCCTGGATGTCGCCGACCGCCCAGGCGTTGGCGCGCGCGCGCATGTTGCCCAGGTCGGCCTCGATCCGTGCCAGGGTGCCGGAGAAGCATTCGGTGTCGGCGAGCGCGCTGGCGTTGAATTCCCTGAGCGCCGATTTCGGATCCTCGATCACGAGCTTCGCCTCGGCCGGCACGATCGGCACGCCCGCGCGCCTGGCCGCCTTCTTCACCACCGGCGCGACCACGCTGTCCAGCGTCAGCCCGGACTTGCGCATCGCCGCCTCGTACAGTTCCTGCGCGGCGATGATCGGCCGGCGCTTCTCCACGCCGCGGTCGCGGCCCATGTAGCGCGCCTTGAGCACCAGCCAGCGCGCGTAGAGTTCCGGCGACACCATCTCCTGCAGCCGCTTGCCGCCGGGGTTGTTGCGCGCCTTGAGCAGCGACGGCACCAGCATCAGGCCGCGGAAGAAGCCGATGTCCGAACTCAGGTTGACGGTCGGCGGCGCGATCACGGCCTGCGAGCGCGCGATGGTGTCCTCGACGTCGCGCGAGATCCATTCCATCCGCTTCGGCAGCGGCGACAGCGTGCCGAGGATGTAGAGCGCGTGGTCGCCCTTCGACACCTTCCACATGCCCGGCCCCGGCTGCGCGCCGGACACGACCACGGCGTCGAGGTCGACGATCGCGGGCGGCCCCCCGACCGGGACGGCGGCGGCGGCGCGCGGCGCGTCGTCCGCGGGCGGATGCGAGGCAGGCTGCACCTGCGCGGGCGCCAGCGCCGGCAGCGCCAGGCAGGCGGCCAGCACGAGGCGTCGGAGGCAAGGCATGGGCATGTCGTTCCCCGGGCGCGGCGTGGGAACGGACATTCTATGAATGCGAAAGGGTCCGGGCATGGGACGCCGGTCATGCCTTGCCCGCGCGGCCATTGCCGCCAGCCGGGCGCGGGATCGCGGGAAGGGGATCGCCGGACAAACGAAAGCCCGCGCGGGGCGGGCTTCCGGAGGCTCGATTTGGTCGGGGTAGCCGGATTTGAACCGACGACCACTTGTCCCCCAGACAAGTGCGCTACCAGGCTGCGCTATACCCCGGTCGGGCGATTATACAGGGGCGAGGAACTAGTGGAGAGGAATCAGGAACGAGTCCGGACGGGCCCGATGATCGGGATGCCCGCGCTACCTGCGCAGCAGCTGCAGGATCTCCTCCAGCTCCATCCGCACCTGCTTGACGATCTGGCTGCTCAGCGCCGATTCCTGCTTCGCGCCCTCGCCTTCCAGGCGCAGGCGGGCGCCGCCGATGGTGTAGCCCTGCTCGTACAGCAGGCCGCGGATCTGGCGCACCATCAGCACGTCGTGGCGCTGGTAGTAGCGGCGGTTGCCGCGGCGCTTGACCGGGCTCAGGCTCGGGAATTCGGTCTCCCAGTAGCGCAGCACGTGCGGCTTGACGTCGCACAACTCGCTGACCTCGCCGATGGTGAAGTAGCGCTTGGCGGGGATCGGCGGGAGCTCGCGGTTGCTGCCGGGATCAAGCATGGTCGCCTCCTGCGTACGCCTCGACGCGCTCCTTGAGCTTCTGCCCCGGGCGGAACGTGACCACCGTCCGCGCGGAGATCGGGATCTCCTCGCCGGTCTTGGGATTGCGGCCGGGGCGCTGGTTCTTGCGGCGCAGGTCGAAGTTGCCGAAGCCGGACAGCTTGACCTGGCGCCCGTCCTGCAGTCCTTCGCGCAGCGCATCGAAGAAGGCGTCGACGAACTCCTTGGCCTCGCGCTTGTTCAGGCCGACTTCCTCGTACAGCCGCTCGGCCATTTCCGCCTTGGTCAACGCCATGTCCTCTCCCCGCTCATCCTCTGATCCGCGCCCCGTGCGCCGATGCCAGCGCGGCCGTCACGCCGGCCACCACCGCTTCCACGTCGGGGTCGGTCAGGGTGCGTGAATCCTCCTGCAGAATCAAGCCCATGGCGAGACTCTTGAAACCCGATTCGACCCCCTTGCCGAGATAGCGGTCGAACAGCTCCAGCGCGCGCAGCGCGGGGCCGGCGGCGGCGCGCACGGTGTCCGCGACCGCCTGCCAGGACACGTCCTCCGGGACGACGAACGCGAGGTCCCGGCGGACGGACGGGAACTTCGACAGCGCGCGCGCGCGCGGCAGCGCGCGCCGGCGCAGCGGCGCCAGGTCGACCTCGAAGGCGACCACCGGGTGGTCCAGCCCGAGCGCCTGCCGCAGGCGCGGATGCAGCTCGCCGATCGCGCCGATGGCCACGCCGTCGCGCAGCACGCCCGCGGCGCGGCCCGGATGCGCCCAGGCCGGCGCCGCGGCGCCGTATTCGAGCCGCCCCCCCGCAAGCGCCGCCAGGCTCTCCAGGTCGCCCTTGAGGTCGTGGAAATCCACGTGCCGCGCCAGCACGCCCCACTGTTCGGCCGACGCATCGCCGCAGGCCACCGCCGCCACCCGCAGCGTCTCCAGCGGCGCCGGACGCGCTTCCGATTCCCGATTCCCGATTCCCGATTCCCGGCTCTCGAACACCTTGCCCAGCTCGAACAGCCGCACCCGCGGCTGCTGGCGCGCGGCGTTGCGCGCCAGCGCGTCGACCAGCCCGGGCAGCAGCGCCGTGCGCATCACGCCCAGCTCCGCGCTGAGCGGGTTGGCCAGCGGCACGGCGCCGTCCTGCGCGTTCCAGGCGTCGAGCAGGCCGGCGTCGACGAAGGCGTAGTTGACCGCCTCCAGGTAGTCGCGCGCGGCGAGCTGGCGGCGCACGTCGGCGTCCGGCACCTCGCCCTCCGTCGGCGCGGCCAGCCGCGTCGCGCCGCCGGGCAGCGTGGCCGGGATGGCGTCGTAGCCGTGGATGCGCGCGACCTCCTCGACCAGGTCCTCCTCGAGGGCCAGGTCGAAGCGCCGCGTGGGCGCGGTGACGGTCCAGCCGTCCGCGGCCGCCTCGACGCCCAGGCCGAGGGCGCGCAGGATGCGCTCGACCTCGGCGTCGGCGATGGCGGCGCCGAGCACGCGCGCCAGCCGCGCGCGACGCAGCGCGATGGCGGCCGGGCGCGGCAGCTGGTCGGCGAGCACCGCCTCGACCACCGGGCCGGGCGTGCCGCCGGCGATGTCGAGGATCAGCCTGGTCGCGTGTTCGATCGCGACGCGCGGCAGCTCCGGATCGACGCCGCGCTCGAAGCGGTGGCCGGCGTCGGTGTGCAGGCCGAGCCTGCGGCCGCGGCCGATGATCGCCGACGGCGCGAAGTGCGCGGCCTCGAGGAAGACGTTGCGGGTCGCCGCGGTGACGCGGGTGTCGTGCCCGCCCATCACCCCGGCCAGCGCGACCGCGCGGTCGGCGTCGGTGACCACCAGGAACTCGGGGTCGACGACCACGTCACGGCCGTCGAGCAGGGTCAGCGCCTCGCCCTGGCGCGCGCGGCGCACGCCGACCGGGCCGCGCAGCAGGTCGCGGTCGAAGGCGTGCATCGGCTGGCCGAGCTCGAGCATCACGTACTGGGTGACGTCGACCAGCAGCGACACCGGGCGGATGCCGCTGCGGCGCAGGCGCTCGGCCATCCACACCGGCGTGGCGCGCGCGGCGTCGACGCCCTCGATGACGCGGCCGACGTAGCGCGGCGCATCCGCGCCGGCGTCCAGCCGCACCTCGATCGCCGCCCCGCTCCCGGCCGGCACCGGCGCGGCGTCGAACGCGGCGACCTCGCTGCCGCAGGCCGCCGCCACGTCGAAGGCGATGCCGCGCACGCTGAAGCAGTCGGCCCGGTTGGGCGTGAGCTTGAGCTCGATGCTGGCGTCGGGCAGGCCGAGGTAGCCGGCCAGCGGCGCCCCGACCGGCGCATCGTCCGGCAGCTCGAGCAGGCCGGAGGCGTCGGCGTCGATGCCCAGCTCCTTCGCCGAGCACAGCATGCCGTTGGACTCGACGCCGCGCAGCTTCGCCGCCTTGATGGTCACCCCGCCCACCCGCGTGCCGACGGTGGCCAGCGGCGCGACCAGCCCCACGCGCGCATTCGGCGCGCCGCAGACGACCTGCAGCGGCGCGCCCTGTCCGGCGTCGACCTGGCAGACCTGCAGGCGGTCGGCTTCCGGATGCTTCTTCGCCGACACGATGCGCGCGACCACGACGCCGTCGAGACGCTCCCCGAGCGGGGTCAGCGCCTCGACCTCCAGGCCGATCGCGGTGAGCGTCGCCGCGAGCTCCTCGCGCGTGGCATCGGTGGCGACGTGTTGGCGGAGCCAGTTTTCGCTGAATTTCATGGAAGAGCCGTGATTGGTGATTCGTGATTGGTGATTCGTGAATGCGCGATTCCCCGGAGTTGGCTCTTGCCAATCACCAATCGCCAATCACGAATCACGACCGTCAGGCGAACTGCCTGAGGAACCGCACGTCGTTGTCGAAGAAGCTGCGCAGGTCGTCGACGCCGTAGCGCAGCATCGCGAAGCGCTCGACGCCCATGCCGAAGGCGAAGCCGGTGTACTGCTCGGGGTCGATGCCGACGTTGCGCAGCACGTTCGGATGCACCATGCCGCAGCCGAGCACTTCCAGCCAGCGGGTCGAGCCGTCCGGCTGCCGCCAGGCGATGTCGACCTCGGCCGAGGGCTCGGTGAACGGGAAGTAGCTCGGGCGGAAGCGCATCTCGAAGTCGCGCTCGAAGAATGCGCGCACGAACTCCGCCAGCGTGCCCTTGAGGTCGGCGAAGCTGGCGTGCTCGTCGACCAGCAGGCCCTCGCACTGGTGGAACATCGGCGTGTGGGTCTGGTCGGAGTCGCTGCGGTAGACCTTGCCCAGCGCGATCATCCGCAGCGGCGGCGCGCCGCCTCCGGCGAGCAGGTCCTGCATGTAGCGCACCTGCACGCCCGAGGTGTGGGTGCGCAGCAGGCGGGCGGCGCCGCTGCCGTCCGGGTGCATGTAGAAGGTGTCGTGCATCGCCCGCGCCGGGTGGTGGGGCGGGAAGTTCAGCGCCTCGAAGTTGTGCCAGTCGTCCTCGATCTCGGGGCCGTCGGCCAGTTCGTAGCCCAGCCGGCCGAAGATGTCGGCGATGCGCTCCATCGTGCGGCTGACCGGGTGCAGTCCGCCGCGGGCGGCGTCGCGGCCCGGCAGGGTCGCGTCGATGGTCTCCGAGGCGAGGCGCGCGTCGAGCGCGGCGTCCTCGAGCTCGGCCTTGCGCGCGGCCAGCGCGGCGCCGATGGCGTCGCGCGCGCGGTTGATCGCCTCGCCCGCCGCCTTGCGCCGGTCCGCCGGCAGCGCGCCCAGCGACTTGAGCTGCGCGGTGACGCTGCCGTGCTTGCCGAGCAGGGCGACGCGCAGGGCTTCCAGGGCGTCGGGCGTGGCAGCCGCGGCGATGTCCGCCAGCGCCTGCCGCGACAATTGTTCGATCTCACTCATCGGCACCGCATCCTCGAATCGCCTGTCATCGGATCACCTTGTCATCCCGAGCGCAGCGAGGGATCTGTTTCCGGCTTCGCATGAAACGGCAGGTCCCTCGCTGCGCCCGGGATGACACGGGAAGGGGCGCCGACGGCCAGGAAAGAGACTGCCCCTGAAACGAAACATGGGGAAGGACTCGCGCCCTTCCCCATGCGTGTACCGCGTTGCGCATCCGCACCACAAGGCCGCACATGCGACACCTTGCGGGCGTGCGAACAACCTACGCCGCGAGCGCGCCCTTCGCCTTCTCGGCCAGCGCGGCAAACCCCGCCGCGTCGTGCACGGCGATGTCCGCCAGCACCTTGCGGTCGAGGGTGATGCCGGCCTTCATCAGGCCGTTCATGAAGCGGCTGTAGCTCATGCCGTTGATGCGGGCCGCCGCGTTGATGCGGGTGATCCACAGCGAGCGGAAGTTGCGCTTCTTCTGCTTGCGGCCGATGTAGGCGTACTGCAGCGCCTTCGTGACCGCCTGCTTGGCGACGCGGAAGACCTTGCGACGGGCGTTGTAGTAGCCCTTGGCCTGCTTGAGGACCTTCTTGTGACGGCGGCGCGCCATCACGCCACGCTTGACTCGTGCCATGGTTCAGCCCTCCTCAGAGATAGGGAAGCATGCGGTCCAGGCGGCCCGCATCCTCGGCACGAACGTGGTTCGTCTGCCGGAGGTTGCGCTTCCGCTTGGTCGCCTTCTTGGTGAGGATGTGGCTGCGGTTGGCGTGGCCCGCCTTGTACTTGCCGGAAGCGGTCTTCCGGAAGCGCTTGGCCGCGCCCCGATGCGTCTTGATCTTGGGCATTGCGTTGTCCTTGAGGTTTTTCTTCGACTGGCCCGGGCGGTGGCGTCGCGCCACGCTTTCCATTCCTGCCCCTGCCGGCTTGTAAGTCCTTGATCCCGAAAGGGACCAGGACGGGTCCTGGGTCACGCACGAACATCCCGGCGAACCGGGCCGGGCATTATGCCGGGTTGGGGATTGCCTTGCAAATCAGGGGGTTCGCGCGCGCTCCCGCCCCGGTGGACGAGGGGGCCGCCGCGCTTTCCCTCGCCCCGCGAAGCGGGGAGAGGGACAGGTCCGCGAAGCGGACCAGGGGGAGGGGTGCGTGTGGGGACGAAAAAGGCAAAAACTTAGGGGCAGGATCAAAAGCCCCCTCACCCTTTGCCCTCTCCCCGCTGCGCGGAGAGAGGGGAACGGTATGCATCGCCGCCCTGCGGGCGGCGATTATTTCTTCTTTGGGGCGATCATCATGACCATCTGGCGGCCTTCCAGCCGCGGGCGCGACTCGATCACGATGTCCTCGCCCAGGTCGGCCTCGATCCGCGCGGCCATCTCGCGGCCGAGCTCCTGGTGGCTCATCTCGCGGCCGCGGAAGCGGATGTTGACCTTGATCTTGTCCCCTTCCTCCAGGAAGCGGCGCATGTTGCGCAGCTTGATCTGGTAGTCGCCCTCGTCGGTGACGGGGCGGAACTTCATTTCCTTGATCTCGACCTGCTTCTGGCGCTTCTTGGCCTCGCTGGCCTTCTTCTGCTGCTCGAACCGGAACTTGCCGAAATCCATGATCTTGCAGACCGGCGGGTCCGCATTGGGCTGGATCTCGACCAGGTCCAGGCCGGCCTCCTCGGCCATCTGCAGCGCCTCGTCGCGCGTGAGCACGCCGACCATCTCGCCGTCGGCGCCGATCACGCGCACGCGCGGGACGCGGATCTCCTGGTTCCTGCGGTTCTGCTTGTTGTCAGGGATACTGATATGTGGATCTCCAAGGGAACTCGTGCCGGGCGCCATCGCGCCCGGGCCTGCCGGCGCACGGCCGCGAGGCCATGCACCGGTTCACATCATCACGCGACTGCTTGCCCGTCACCCAGGCGCGCGGCAAAGTCTGCGACGGACATCGTCCCCAGATCTTCCCCCGACCGCGTGCGCACGGCGACCGCCCCGTTCTCCTTCTCGCGGTCCCCCACCACGAGCAGGTACGGCACGCGCTGCAGCGTGTGCTCGCGAATCTTATAGCCGATCTTCTCGTTCCGCAAATCCATTTCGACCCGGAAGCCTTGATTCACAAGGGATTTTCGGACCTCGCGGGCCCAGTCGGCCTGGGCGTCGGTGATGTCCATCACCACCGCCTGGACCGGGGCCAGCCAGGTGGGCAGGCTGCCGGCGTGGTGCTCGATCAGGATGCCGATGAAGCGTTCCATCGAGCCGACGATGGCCCGGTGCAGCATGACCGGGGTCCGCTTCTGGCTGTGCTCGTCCACGTACTCGGCCCCGAGCCGGCCCGGCATCATGAAATCCACCTGCATCGTGCCCAGCTGCCAGGTCCGGCCGATGGCGTCGCGCAGGTGGTATTCGATCTTGGGGCCGTAGAAGGCGCCCTCGCCCGGCAGCTCGGTCCATTCCACCCCGGCCGCGCGCAGGGCCGAGCGCAGGGCGGCCTCGGCCTTGTCCCAGGTGGCGTCGTCGCCCAGGCGGGGCTCCGGGCGCAGGGCCAGCTTGACCTGGACGTCCTGGAAGCCGAAGTCGGCGTAGACCTGCATCGCCTGCCGGTGGAAGGCGGTGACCTCGGACTCGATCTGGTCCTCGGTGCAGAACACGTGGCCGTCGTCCTGGGTGAAGCCGCGCACGCGCAGGATCCCGTGCAGCGCGCCCGAGGGCTCGTTGCGGTGGCAGGAGCCGAACTCGCCGTAGCGGATCGGCAGGTCGCGGTAGCTGTGCAGGCCCTGGTTGAACACCTGCACGTGGCCCGGGCAGTTCATCGGCTTCACCGCGTAGGTCCGCTTCTCGGACTCGGTGAAGAACATGTTGTCCTTGTAGTTGTCCCAGTGGCCGGACTTCTTCCACAGCTCGACGTCGAGGATCTGCGGGCAGCGCACCTCGCCGTAGCCGGTGTCGCGGTACACGCGGCGCATGTACTGCTCGACCGCCTGCCAGGTCGCCCAGCCCTTGGGGTGCCAGAACACCAGGCCCGGCGCCTCCTCCTGCAGGTGGAACAGGTCCTGCTGCCGGCCGATGCGGCGGTGGTCGCGCTTCTCGGCCTCCTCGATGCGCTGGATGTAGGCCTTGAGCTGCTTGGCGTCGGCCCAGGCGGTGCCGTAGATGCGCTGCAGCTGCTCGTTCTTCGAGTCGCCGCGCCAGTAGGCGCCGGAGATGCGCATCAGCTTGAAGGCCTTGAGGAAGCGCGTGTTCGGCACGTGCGGGCCGCGGCACATGTCGACGTATTCCTGGTGGTAGTACAGGCCCATCTGGGTGACGTCGTCGTCCATGTCCTCGATCAGGCGCAGCTTGTAGTCCTCGCCGCGGGACCTGAACACCTCGACGACCTGCGCGCGCGGGGTCATCTTCTTGACCACGTCGTAGTCCTGGTCGATCAGCTCGGCCATGCGCCGCTCGATCGCCGCCAGGTCCTCGGGCGTGAACGGGCGCTCGTACCAGATGTCGTAGTAGAAGCCCTCCTCGATCACCGGGCCGATGACCATCTTGGCGGTCGGGTAGAGCTGCTTGACCGCGTGGCCGACCAGGTGCGCGGAGGAGTGGCGGATGATCTCAACGCCGTCGTCGTCCTTCGGGGTGATGATCTGCAGGGCGGCGTCGTGGTCGATGACGTCGCTGGCGTCGACCAGCCGGCCGTCGACCTTGCCGGCGACGGTGGCCTTGGCCAGGCCCGGGCCGATCGCCTGGGCGACGTCCATGACGGAGACGGGATGGTCGAACTCGCGGCGGCTGCCGTCGGGGAGGGTGATGTTGATCATTGGAAAGCCGTGATTGGTGATTCGTGATTGGTGATTCGTGGTGCGGACGGCGCTTCCAGCGCTTTCGAATCACCAGCCATCTGCGCATTGCGCAACAAAAAAGCGCCCCGCGGGCGCCTTTCGGTGGCCTCTGGGAAGCATCAGCGGTGGGCGGTGGTAGTGCTCATGTCGCACGCTCGGCCGGCGTTTCCGCGGGCCACCTTGCTTCCGGGCTGAACCCGGATTCTAGACGAAAAAACGGGGGCGGGCCGATCCGGGGAGGGGCCGGGATGGGCAGTCGCGACTTCCGTCGCTCCTACAGTGCGGTTCGGGTCCGGGGTCCGGGGGATCGGTCGGTCGCGGGCGGCCGGGGCACGGCGGGCGTGGCATGATGCCGGCCGCAGCACCGCAGGACCCGCAAGAGCCGCCGCATGACGATCAAGGGCAAACCGACCTCGCTGGACATCGCCCACCTGGCGGGCGTCTCGCAGCCGACGGTCTCGCGGGCGCTCAGCGGCAGCCCGATGGTCAACGAGGACACCCGCAGGCGCATCCTCGCCATCGCCGAGCGGCTCAACTACAAGGTCGACAAGAACGCCTCCAACCTGCGCCGGCAGCACTCCGGGACGCTGGCCCTGCTGTTCTTCGAGGATCCCACGCCGGACGACTCGGCGATCAACCCGTTCTTCCTGTCGATGCTGGGCTCGATCACCCGCGCCTGCGGCCAGCGCGGCTACGACCTGCTGATCTCGTTCCAGCAGGCCTGCGAGGACTGGCAGGCCGAGTACGAGGACAGCCACAAGGCCGACGGCATCATCCTGCTCGGCTACGGCGACTACCTCGAGTCGCAGGCGCGGCTGCAGAAGCTGGCCGACCAGGGCACCCACTTCGTGCGCTGGGGCTCGCCCTCGCCCGACCAGACCGGCGTGTCGATCGGCTGCGACAACACCCGCGGCGGCCACGAGATGACCGCGCACCTGCTCGCCGGCGGGCGCCGGCGCATCGCGTTCCTGGGCAACGCCTCCGAGCACTATCCCGAATTCCTCGAACGCTACCGCGGCCACGTCGCGGCGCTGCACCAGGCGGGGCTGGAAGCGCCGGCGTCGCTGCAGGTGGACGCGATCACCACCGAGCAGTCCGGGCGCGAGGCGGCGGCCGCCCTGCTCGAGCGCGGCGAGGCCTTCGACGCGGTGTTCTGCGGCAGCGACCTGATCGCGATCGGCGCGATGCGCGCGCTCAAGGAGCGCGGTCTGCGCGTGCCCGAGGACGTGGCCGTGGCCGGTTTCGACGACATCCCCATGGCCAGCCTGGTCACGCCGGCGCTGTCCACCGTGCAGCAGGACACGCGGCTGGCCGGCACGATCCTGGTCGAGAGCCTGCTGCGGCTGATCCGCGGCGAGGCGGTGGAGAACCGGGCGATCCCGGCGAGGCTGATGCTGCGGGCTTCGACCGGCGCGTAGCGCAGCGCTCCCAGGAGCGGCT
>JAYRKR010000011.1:0-60060 GCA_041905645.1 Luteimonas sp. | reverse complement strand
AGCGACGGAAGTCGCGACTCCCGCGGCAACGGCGGGAGACCGTCGCGACTTCCGTCGCTCCCGCAAGGACGAACTGCAGCCGGGGCGCCTCGGATCCAAGGCCGCTTCGCCCTCACCCGGGCATCAGCGCCCAGTAGGCCGCATAGAACGCCGCCCAGGCGATCCACCACGCCCGCCGCACCGTCGCCGCACCGAGGCGCGGCGCCAGCCAGTGCGCCAGGCCGCCGACCAGCAGCGCCACGGCGAGGAACCGCGCCCCGCGCGCCACCACGCTGCAGGCGACGAACGCGGGCAGTCCCAACCCCGCCGCCGGCGCCTGCACCGCATACAGCTTGTACGGCGCACCCGAGAACCCGCCCAGTAGCAGCCCCGCGCCGCCCAGTTCGTGCAGCTGCTCGCGCACGCGGTCAATCAGTCCCGGCCCGATCGCGGGCAGGTGGTCGAACAGCGCCAGCAGCTGCGGCCCGTGCCCCGGCGCCAGCCAGTACAGCAGCAGCCCGCCGGCGATCGCGCCGGCGAGCGCAGACAGGCAACCGCGCAGCGCGACGCGCCAGGAAGCGAGCGCCAGGCGGCTGATCCACAGGTCCGGCACCACGAAGAACACCGTCGCCTCGGCGAAGCCCCATGCGAACGCCACCGCCTGCGCGCGCGGGCCTTCCAGCCATGGACGGCGGTGGCTTCCGGATGACTGCATGCGTCGTGGCGTCCGATGGCCCGCACCGAGCGTACGGCATCGGGACGTGGCCGTCCGCCTTGCGGAAGCGAGGGAAGTCCTTGTGTAAGCGACAGAAGTCCTTGGAGCGACGGAAGCCTTTGCGGGAGCGACGGAAGTCGCGACAGATGCGCCGGGGCGGGCGGATGTCGCGACTACCGTCGCTCCCACACAAGCACTCCCACGCAGGATCTGCCGGTGACCTGGAAGATCTGCTGGCGACCCGGAAGATCTGCCGGTTGCCTGCGCGACATCTGCCGGCCGCCTGCCGGCCCTCGCAGGGAAGCTCGCCCGGAGCCATCGCGCGAAGTCCTGCCCGGTTCCCGCCTTTCGTACAATACCGCCCCCACCGCACCGCCTCCCGCCATGCCCGCACACCCGCCCGCCGCACCGGTGAAGATCCGCCGCGCCCTGCTGTCCGTGTCCGACAAGACCGGCCTGCCCGAGCTCGCCCGCGCCCTCGCCGCGCACGGCGTCGAACTGCTCTCCACCGGCGGCACCGCGAAGGCGATCCGCGACGCCGGGCTGCCGGTGCGCGACGTGTCCGAGGCGACCGGTTTCCCGGAGATGATGGACGGCCGGGTCAAGACCCTGCACCCGGTGGTGCACGGCGGCCTGCTCGGCCGCGCCGGCACCGACGACGCGGTGATGGCGCAGCACGGCATCGCCCCGATCGACCTGCTGGTGCTCAACCTCTACCCGTTCGAGAAGGTCTCCGCGGATCCGTCCAGCACGATGGACGAGATCGTCGAGAACATCGACATCGGCGGCCCGGCGATGCTGCGCTCGGCGGCGAAGAACTTCGCGCGCGTGGCGGTGGCGACCGATCCGGCGCAGTACGCCGGCCTGCTCGCCGAGATCGAGGTCAACGATGGCGCGCTCTCCGCGGACACGCGCTTCGCGCTGTCGGTGGCCGCGTTCAACCGCGTGGCGCAGTACGACGCTGCGATTAGCAACCATCTCTCGTCGTATGCGGATCCCTGCGCGGATGCACGCGCATCCGTGTGCGGCCTTTCCACGAGGGCGGATGGCAGCCGCAGCCCCTTCTCCGCCCAGGCCAACGGCAGCTTCGTCAAGGTCATGGACCTGCGCTACGGCGAGAACCCGCACCAGCAGGCGGCGTTCTACCGCGACCTGCATCCCGCGCCCGGCTCGCTGGCGACGTTCACGCAGCTGCAGGGCAAGGAGCTGAGCTACAACAACATCGCCGACAGCGACGCGGCCTGGGAATGCGTGCGCCAGTTCGACGCGCCGGCCTGCGTCATCGTCAAGCACGCCAATCCCTGCGGCGTGGCCGTCGGCGCGGCCTGCGGCGACGCCTACGAGCTGGCCTACGCCACCGACCCCACTTCCGCCTTCGGCGGCATCATCGCCTTCAACCGCACGCTGGACGCGGCGACGGCGAAGGTCATCCTCGACCGCCAGTTCGTCGAGGTGCTGATCGCGCCGGACTACGAGGGCGGCGCGCTCGACTACGCCGCGAAGAAGGCCAACGTGCGCGTGCTGCGGATTCCGCTCGCGCCGGCCTCGACGGGCTTCATCGACACCAAGCGCGTCGGCTCCGGCCTGCTGATGCAGACCGCCGACGACCGCGTGGTGACGCGCGACGAGCTGAAGGTGGCGACCAGGCTGGCGCCGGACGAGGCGCAGTTCGCCGACCTGCTGTTCGCATGGAAGGTGGCCAAGTTCGTCAAGTCCAACGCCATCGTCTACGCCAAGGACCGGCGCACCATCGGCATCGGCGCGGGCCAGATGAGCCGCGTGGTCAGCGCGAGGATCGCCGGGTTCAAGGCCGAGGAAGCGGGGCTGCCGGTGCCGGGCTCGGTGATGGCGAGCGACGCCTTCTTCCCGTTCCGCGACGGCATCGACGCCGCCGCGGCGGCCGGCATCCGCGCGGTGATCCAGCCCGGCGGCTCGATGCGCGACAAGGAGGTGATCGCCGCGGCGGATGAACACGGGATGGCGATGGTGTTCACCGGCGTGCGCCATTTCCGGCATTGATCCCGGCTGCGCCGGTCGGCGACCGCCGCCCCTTGCACTCTTGTGGGAGCGGCTTCAGCCGCGAGCTTTCCGGTTCGAAGCGCGCAGCTGCAGGAAAAGCTCGCGGCTGAAGCCGCTCCCACGGGATGGGCGGCCTCTCCGCCCCATCACGCGGCCGTAATCCGCGACGGGCAACGTTAGAATCCATACACACCAGCAGCGGACCGAACGCCTTGAAACTGCTCGTCATCGGCGCCGGTGGGCGCGAACACGCCCTGGCCTGGAAGCTCGCGCAATCCCCGCGCGTGAACGAAGTCGTCGTCGCCCCCGGCAACGCCGGCACGGCGGCCGAGGACAAGTGCCGCAACGCCGACGTCGCCGCCACCGACATCGACGGCCTGCTCGCCCTCGCCCGCCGCGAGGGGGTCGCGCTCACCGTGGTCGGCCCCGAGGCGCCATTGGTGGCCGGCGTGGTCGACCGCTTCCGCGCCGAAGGCCTGCGGGTGTTCGGCCCGACCGCGGCCGCGGCGCAGCTGGAGGGCAGCAAGGCCTTCGCCAAGGACTTCCTGGCCCGCCACGGCATCCCCACCGCGCACTACGCCGTGCATGCACGCGTCGAGGAAGCGCTCGAATACGTCCGCGACAAGGGTGCGCCCATCGTCATCAAGGCCGACGGCCTGGCCGCCGGCAAGGGCGTGGTCGTGGCCATGACCCTGGCCGAGGCCGAGGCCGCGGTCACCGACATGCTGGCCGGCAACGCCTTCGGCGCCGCCGGCGCGCGCGTGGTGATCGAGGAGTACCTTGACGGCGAGGAAGCCAGCTTCATCTCCATGGTCGACGGCGAGCACGCGCTGCCGATGGCCACCAGCCAGGACCACAAGCGCGTCGGCGACGGCGACACCGGCCCCAACACCGGCGGCATGGGCGCCTATTCGCCGGCGCCCGTGGTCACGCGCGAGGTGCAGGCGCGCATCCTGCGCGAAGTGGTCGAGCCCACCGTGCGCGGCATGGCCGCGGACGGCGTGCCCTTCACCGGCTTCCTCTACGCCGGCCTGATGATCGACCGCCACGGCGCGCCGAAGGTGATCGAGTTCAACGTGCGCTTCGGCGATCCCGAGACGCAGCCGGTGCTGATGCGCCTGCAGTCCGACCTGGTGGACCTGGTCGAGGCGGCGCTCGACGGGCGCCTGGACCGCGCCGAGGCGAAGTGGGACCCGCGCCCGGCGCTGGGTGTGGTGATGGCCGCGGAGCATTATCCCGGCAAGCCGCGCACCGGCGACGCCATCAACACCTGGGACGTGCCTGACCTGGACGACACCAAGGTCTTCCACGCCGGCACCCGCATCGAGGGCGAGCACGTCGTCACCGCCGGCGGCCGCGTGCTGTGCGTGTGCGCGCTGGGCGACAGCGTCGCGCAGGCGCAGCGCCGCGCCTACGCCGAAGTGGCCGGCATCTCCTGGCCCGGCGAATTCCACCGCCACGACATCGGCTGGCGCGCGATCGAACGCGAGCGCGCCGCCGCGGCCTGAAACCCATCGGACGCAGCCCCGAGGGAGACGCAGGACGGGTTGAGCGCGGCGGCTTTCAACGGCGAAGCTGGTCAACCCATCGCCCTTGACGCCGCTCCACGCACACCGCGCCGCTCCAAGATGGGTTTCGCCTTCGGCTCGACCCATCCTACGTGGGCTTTATCGTTCGCGGAACGGTGCCTACACGCAGGTGTAACTTGCTGAAACCCATCGCGAAAGTTCATTCGTCGTGCAGCAAGCCGTGCCTAGTTTTGCGGGGCCGCCCAAGCGGCAATTCCCCCGGAGGACACCATGCGCAAGACAGTACTCGGATTCGCGATCGCGACCTGTGTGGCCGCGCCCACCGTCGTCGCCCAGAGCCACGGCGGCGGCCACGGCAACAGCGGCATAGCGGGCGGCGGCGCAAGCATGGGCGGCCAGGACATCCGCGCCAGCATCGGCAGCGATACGGCGGCGCGTGCGCAGATGCAGCGCCAGGCGACCGTCGAGGAGCGCACGCGACTGGGCGCCGATCAATCGGCCGCCATGAGGGCGGGCGCCGGGACCGATGCGTCCGCGTTCGGCCAGGACACCGCGGCGCGCGCCGAGATGCAGCAGGATGCCGACGTCGAGACGCGCAAGCAGTTCGGCGACCAGCAGTCCGATGCGGCGAAAGCCAGGTCGGACAACGGCGCGAGCGATGATGGAACCAGCGAGGATGACGGCAGCAACTGATCCGTCCTGGCGACCCGGGGAAGAACGCCCCGGCAACGGGGCGTTCTTCCTGTCCCGTCAGCCGAGCCAACCCCGCTTGCCGGCGTATCCCGAGAACCACCACAGCCCCAGCCCGATCGCGAAGATCAAGATCGGGAACGGCAGCGCCTGCGCCGCGCCCAGCACCTCGATCGCGTGCATCGCGGCGAAGGTGTAGCCGAACTGCACGACGATCGCGAGCAGCGACAGCAGGAACAGCGACGTCGCCCAGCGCTTGCGCAGCAGCAGGCCGATCGTGCCCAGCAGCCCGCTGAAGATCGCCACCCCGTACACCACGAACAGCCACTGCGGCCGGTCCGCGTACAGCTGCTGCTGCGCCTCCGGCATCTGCGCGAGCGCGGCCGGATCCATCATCAGGTCCATGCACCACGCCGCCACCCCGAACAGCATCCACAACAAGGCAAGGATCGCCACCACCCAGTACCAGCGCGGCGGCCTGTCGGCCATTGCGTTCATCGGTTCTCTCCTCTGGTTGGACACCCCTACTCGCCTTGGCGCCGACCCGTCGGGCCGCGCCCTGGCATCGCGAATTCCGTCGTGCTCGACGTCGTCCTTCCGAACCGCGAACCCGCTCCCCGGCCCGGCCCCACCGGCAGCCCCCAAGGCCGCACAAGCGGATCCTACAACCGAACGGCCCGCCCGGCCGGAGCGACACCGCGGCCATCGGAAGACGGCGCG
Source organism: Luteimonas sp. (assembly GCA_041905645.1). GTDB lineage: Bacteria > Pseudomonadota > Gammaproteobacteria > Xanthomonadales > Xanthomonadaceae > Luteimonas. The sequence continues at coordinate 54,408 of JAYRKR010000011.1, read as the reverse complement.
GGAGGCTGCGACTCAGGTCCGCAGCAGGTCGGCCACCCAGTCGACGAAAACGCGGGTCTTGGACGGGATCCATCGCCCGGCCGGGGTGATGGCGTAGATCGCGCCCTCATCTGTGAGCCGCCAGTCCGCCAGGATCGGCACGAGGCTTCCGGCCGCGAGCGCATCCGCGACCAGCCAGTCGGTGGCGTACAGGATGCCGAGCCCCGCGAGCGCAGCCTCGCGCAGGGCCTCGGCGTCGTCGGACACCATGCGTCCGGCAACGGCCACCGACTGCGTCCGGCCATGGCGTTCGAAAACCCAGTGCCCGGGCTGGGGCACGCCGCTGAAGACCAAGCAGTCGCGTCCGTCGAGTTCGCCGATCGACATCGGCGCACCGCAGCGCGCCAGGTAATCCGGCGATGCGCACAGCAGGCGCGTGCGCCGGCCGACCTGGCGCACGGCCAGGCGCGTGTCGGGCGCCACGCCCAGGCGCACCGCCGCGTCGAAACCTTCGTCGATCAGGTCCACGAAACGATTGGAGAACGACGCCTCGAGGCGGAGGCCGGGGTAACGGGCGAGGAACGCGGGCAGGTACCGCGCGATCCGCATGCGGCCGAACGTGCCGGGCAGGGCGATTCTCAGCACGCCGCGCGGCTCGCCATGGGCAAGGGTCGCGACTTCCCGCCCCGCTTCGTCGAGTTGCCGCAGAAGCGGGGCCAGGCGCTCGCGATACGCCGCACCGGCTTCGCTGAGCGATACGCGGCGGGTGGTGCGTTGGAAGAGCGCCGCGCCGAGCTGCGTTTCCAGCGCCTGGATCCGCCGCGACGCCACCGAGGCGTCGCAACCCAGCTCGCGCGCCGCGGCCACGAAGGAGCCATGGCGGGCGACCGCCAGGAACGTCGCGAGCGCCTCGTGGTCGGGCAGAGCATATTGCTGCATTTTTCGCATTTATGTGCTGCATCTTAGACAGATTACTGTCGTTTCGTCCATCCAACCAGGCTCGAATCCGCCATGCAGACCATCGAACTCTCCCACGCCTCGCTTGAAGCCTTCGCGCCGGTCCAGCGCCCCGACCCCGATGCACCCGGCCCGGGACAAGTCCTCGTACGCATGCGCGCGGCCAGCCTGAACTTCCTCGACCTGGCCGCCGCCGGCGGACACTACCCGGGCGTGCGCTTCCCGCTGGTGCCGGTCGCGGACGGCGCCGGCGAAGTCGTCGCGATCGGCGACGCGGTCGAAGGCCTGGCCGTCGGCGACCGCGTCGCAATCCACCCCAAGGCTCGCTGGACGGCCGGCCGCGGTACTGCATGGAACGCGGCGGTCATGCGCGGGATCAACCTGCCGGGTGCGCTGCGCCAGTTCGCCAGGCTGGAGGCCTCCAGCCTGGTACTCGCTCCGTCGCACCTGGACTGGCCGCAGATCGCGTCGCTGCCGATCACCGCGACCACGGCATGGAATGCGCTGGCCGTCGCATCCATAGGCCCGGGCTCGACCGTGGTGCTGCCGGGCACCGGCGGGGTGTCCCTGTCCGCGCTGCAGCTGGCAAAGGCGCGCGGCGCGCGGGTGATCGTGACCTCCTCCTCCGACGACAAGCTCGCGCGCATGCACGAACTGGGCGCGGACGAAACGATCAACTACCGCAACACACCCGCGTGGGACACCGCCGTGCGGGAGATCACCGATGGCATCGGCGCCGACCTGGTGGTCGAGACCGTCGGCCCGGCGACCTTCATGCGCTCGCTGTCCGCGGTACGGCAGGGCGGCACCGTCTATGCCATCGGTTTCCACAGCGGCACCACGCTGCAGCTCGACCTGATGCCGATCATCGCCAAGGCGATCCGCGTGCAAGGCGGCAACACCGGCTCGGTGCAGGACCTGTCCGACGCCGTCGCCGCGATCGGCGCGCATCGCGTCGTGCCCGTCGTCGGCAGAGTCTTCCCCGTGGACCAGGTTCGCGATGCGTACGCGGCCTTGGCCGAAGCGCGGCACCTGGGGAAGATCGCGCTCGACATCGACTGGTAGGAGGACGCAGGACGGCGCCGGCGGGCTGGGGGCGGCGCGCCGGCTCTGCTAGGCTCGCGCGGTCGCCATGGGGACCGCGGATGTCCGGCCACAACCAGTTCCAACTGCTCGGGCAGCGGCGGTTCCTGCCGTTCTTCGTGACCCAGTGCTTCGGGGCGTTCAACGACAACGTCTACCGGCAGGCGATCATCGGGCTGCTGTTCTGGCTCGGCGTCCCGCCCGGGCAGCGCTCGCTCTACACCAACCTCGCGCCGGCGCTGTTCATCCTGCCCTACTTCCTGTTCTCGGCCACCGCCGGGCAGATCGCGGAGAAGCTGGAGAAGTCGAGGCTGATCCGGATCACCACCACGATGGAAATCGCGATCATGTCGCTGGCGGCGGTGGGCTTCGTCGCGCAGAACATGGCGGTGCTGCTGGTGGCGCTGTTCTGCACCGGATTGCAGTCGACGCTGTTCGGGCCGGTGAAGTACTCGATCCTGCCGTCGGTGCTCAAGCCCGAGGAGCTCACCGGCGGCAACGGCCTGGTGGAGATGGGCACGTCGATCTCCATCCTCACCGGGATGATCTTCGGCGGGCTGGTGTTCAAGCTCGCGGGCGAGCACGGGCCGGTGGTGGCGGCGACCACGATCATCGCGCTGGCGGTGGCGGGCAACCTGGTCAGCCGCGCGATCCCGCGCGCGGAGGCCGGCGCGCCGGACCTCAGGATCAACTGGAACCCGCTGCCGGAGTCGCTGGCGATCCTGCGGCTGGCGAAGAAGCAGCCGGCGGTGCGCAACGCGATCCTGGGCGTGTCGTGGTTCTGGTTCGTCGGCACGGTGCTGACCTCGCAGCTGCCGACCTACGCCGAGGTCAACCTCGGCGGCGCGGCGACGCTGTACATCTTCGCCCTCGCCCTGTTCTCGGTCGGCACCGGCGTGGGCTCGGTGCTGTGCGAGAAGCTGTCGGCGCGCACGGTGGAGATCGGACTGGTGCCGCTGGGCGCGTTCGGCATGAGCGCGTTCCTGTTCGACCTGTACTTCGCGCGCAGCGGCGCGGTGGCGGCGGCGGGGCTGGACGTGGCCGGGTTCCTCGCGCGACCGGGGAGCTGGCGCATCGTGATGGACCTGGTCGGCATCGGCCTGTTCACCGGCTTCTTCGTGGTGCCGCTGTTCGCGCTGATCCAGAGCCGCACGCCGAAGGCCGAGCTCTCGCGGGTGATCGCGGCGATGAACATCCAGAACGCGGCGTTCATCGTGCTGGCGGCGGGACTCGGGATCGTGCTCCAGCTCGAGCCGTTCGAGCTGCTCGGCCACCGCGTGCCGATGCCGGCGCTGTCGATCCCGCAGGTGTTCCTGGCGCTGGCGGTCGCCAACGTCGTGGTGGCCGTGTACATCTTCACCCTGGTGCCCGAGTTCCTGATGCGCTTCCTGAGCTGGGTGCTGGTGCGCACGCTGTACCGGCTCGAGCTGCACGGGATCGAGCGCAACGTGCCCGACGAGGGGCCGGCGTTGATCGTGTGCAACCACGTGAGCTACATGGACGCGCTGATCCTGTCGGCGAGCGTCCCGCGGCCGGTGCGCTTCGTGATGTACTACCGGATCTTCGAGATCCCGGTGATGCGCTGGATCTTCCGCACCGGCAAGGCGATCCCCATCGCGGGGGCGCGCGAGGACCGGGCGCTGATGGACGCGGCCTTCGACGCGATCGACGCGGCGCTGGCGGAAGGGGAAATCGTCGGGATCTTCCCGGAAGGGAAGCTGACGATCGACGGCGGGATCGCGGCGTTCAGGTCAGGCATCGAGCGCGTGCTCGCGCGCGCCGCGGCCGCGGGCCGCCCGGTGCCGGTGGTGCCGATGGCGCTGCGCGGGATGTGGGCGAGCATGTGGAGCCGGCGCGACGGCCGCCTGGGACGGATGCGGGTACCGCGGCGCTTCCGCGCGCGCGTCGAGGTGGCGGCGGGGGAGCCGGTGTCGGGCGCCGGCGTGACGGCGGAGATGCTGGAGGACAAGGTGCGCGCGCTGCGCGGGGACGCGGCGTAGCCATCGCTCCCCTGTGGAAGCGACGGAAATCGCGATGCGTTCGCCGATGCCCTGCCGCGACTTCCGTCGCTCCCGCAGGGCGCCCACAGAATGCCTGGGGTCAGCCCACCCAGCCGGCGACCACGAACAGCGCCAGCACCGCCAGCCAGACCAGCAGCACGCGCCAGGCCAGGCCCATCGCGTCGCGCAGCTCGGGCACCTCGGGCGCCGTGGCGACCATCGCGCCGCCGGCGGCGGGCGCGACGCCGGATTCGGTGTCGTCGGCCGCCTCCTCCTCCAGCTCGCTGCGCACGCAGGCGCGCGCGGCGGCCGCGAGGTAGCCGGCGTCGAGCGCGAACGAGGCGCCGCCGTGCTCGCGCCAGGCGGCGAACACCGCGTCGAAGTTGCCGACCAGCGCCATCGCCAGCGTCATCAGCTGCGCGACCGGCCAGTCCAGCGCGGCGAGCAGGCCGCGCGCCCCGGCGACGGTGTCCGGCGGCAGCAGGTGGGTATCGTCGCCCTCGGCCGCGACCGCGACCAGCCGGTAGGCCACGGCCCCGACCGGCCCCAGCACCAGGAACCAGAACAGCACCCCGAACCAGCGCCGCTTCGCGCTGCGGAACACCGCGCCGACCAGCGCGCCGCCCGTGGTCGAGACCGCCTCGCCCGCCGGCCAGAGCCGCGCCGCGGCCGCGTGGCGCTGCACCGGGTCGCGGGCCTCGGCCACCGCCTCGACGTCGACGTCGAGATCGCGCGGCCCCCACGCATAGAACAGCACCGCGATGCCGAACACCAGCGCCGGCAGGCCGTACATCGCATCGCGCAGCGCGAGCTGGAACAGCGCCACCAGCAGCAGCGGCGGCAACAGCGCGAGCACGATGCCGTAGCGGCCGCGCCAGAACCCGTCCTGCGGAAAGCGGCCGTCGAGCCAGCGCAGCCACCGCGTGAACCAGCCGTGCTGGCGCAATCCCTCGGCGAGCACATGCGCGAGGTGCCCCAGCACGAGGGCGACGACGACGGCGAGCAGGGTGGCGAACATCGCCGGAGTTTAATGCAGCGGCACGACGGGGCGCATGGCGCGGTGCGGGAGATGCGGCGGAAGGAAACCCGCCCTGCTTGCGGGAGCGGCGGAAGTCGCAACCGGCATCCCGGAAGCGGATGCGTCGCGACTTCCGTCGCGCCCATGCGGCGCGCTCAGGCCCGCGCCGCCATCCCGGCGTGCCAGTGCTCGATGAGCCAGCGCGAGATCGACAGCCGCGGCGACAGCAGCAGGCCGCCCTCGGGCGAGCGGCCCTGCAGGGCCGCATCGACCTCCTCGAAGGCGAACCAGCGCGCGTCCTCGAGTTCGTCGCCGACCTGCGGCTCGTCCGGCTCGGCGAGCGCGGTGAAGCCGAGCATCAGCGACGACGGGAACGGCCACGGCTGCGAGGCGAGGTAGCGGCAGTCGCGGACGCGCACGCCGCTCTCCTCGAACACCTCGCGCGCGACGGTCTGCTCCAGCGATTCGCCGGGCTCGACGAAGCCGGCGAGCGTGGAATAGCGGTGCGGCGGCCAGCCGGCGTTGCGGCCGAGCAGCAGGCGCGTGCCGTCGGTGATGGCGACGATCACCGCGGGATCGGTGCGCGGATAGTGCTCGAGCTCGCAGCGCGGGCACCAGCCGAGCCAACCGGCGCGCCGGTACTCGAGCGCGGTGCCGCAGGCGCCGCAGTGGCGGTGGCGCGACTGCCAGTGCAGCACCGCGCGCGCCTGCGCGAAGGCGGTGGCCTCGAACGCGGGCCACTGCGCGGCGGCGCTGCGCAGGTCGGTCCAGCGCGGGATGCCGGCGCCGGCGTCTCCTGCCCGGGCGCCCGCGTCGTCCGCGCGCAGGGCGAACCAGGCCTCGTCGCCGCGCAGGCCCATGAACAGGGCCGCCGGGCGGGCCGCGGCGGCGAAATCGGCGCCGCGGAACAGGCGTGGCCGGTCGTCGTCGCCGGTGGCCGCGCGGCCTTCGCCGTCGACCACCACGATGCGCGCGTGCGGCCAGTGCGCGGCGAGCGCGGCATCGTCGTCGCGCAGGTGCTCGGCGCGGTCGAGCGGGGCCTCGACGAAGGCGAACGAGGGGAGGCTGTCGGCGGGCGAGGTCATTCCGCGGATCCTGTCGGGAAGGCGCCGGCGTCCGCAGCGGCGGCGCGCGCGGCCGGGAGCGCATGGTAACGGCACGGGATGACGGTCGTCGCGCGACGAGGCGGAAGCGGGGCGCGTTGGCGCACGCGAGCACGCGGAAAGCCGGGCCCTCACCCTGCGCTTCGCGCCTCCCTCTCCCGCGGGGCGGGAGAGGGGCTCAAGGCGCCGGTCGTTTCCGCCGGGCCGAAGGGCGATCCGCGCGCCGGCTACACCGTGAAGCTGCTGCCGCAGCCGCAGGTGGACTTGGCGTTGGGGTTGCGGATCGTGAACTGCGCGCCGTGCAGGCTTTCGCTGTAGTCGACCGTGGCGCCCATCAGGTACTGCAGGCTCAACGGATCGACCAGCAGCACCACGCCGTCGGTGTCGATCGCCAGGTCGTCCTCGCCCTGCTGCTCGTCGAACTCGAAGCCGTACTGGAAGCCCGAGCAGCCGCCGCCCTGGATGTAGACGCGCAGCTTGAGCGCCGGGTTGCCTTCCTCGGCGACCAGCTCGCGCACCTTGGCGGCGGCGGCGTGGGTGAAGTCGAGCGGGCGCTGCAGCGACTGGTAGCCGGGCGCGGCCGCATGGGCGGCATTGGATTCCATGGACGACAGCATGGGGGGCGCGGGGACCCGCTTCAAGCGCCGGGATCGGAACGGCGCGTCGCCTCGGCCCACGTGAACGACTGTTCCGCCGCCGCGCCGCCTTGCGGCTGCAGGCGCACGGTCACGCGCATCGGCTGGAAGCCCGCCGGCAGCACCAGGTCGCCGGCGACCTCCTGGAAATACTTGAACGAGTACGCCACGCCGGGCGCGTTGGCCTGCTGGCGCAGGTCCGTCCACGCCAGCTTCTGCAGCTTGCCCTCGCGGGTGCCCTCGACCGACAGCGTGACCTGCCCGCTGCTGACCGCGCCGCGGTTGAGATTCTGGGTGAGCGTGGCGGTGAAGTGCCAGGCCTGCCCGGACTGCGGCTGCAGCTGCAGCTGGTGCACGGTCAGGCCGCGGCGCTGGCCGGTGGCGCCGACGAAGCGTTCGTAGAAGGCGACGTCGGCGCGCAGGCCGGCGATCTCCTCGTCGCGCTCGGCCAGCGTGCCCTGCAGGTCGCGGTTGGCGTCGCGGCTGATCTGGTCCGAGCGGGTCAGGGTGGCGACCTGCTGCTCCAGCGCCTCGATGCGCGCGCGCTGGTCGCCACCGGACGGGGCGTCGCGCACGCCGCCGGCCAGCGCGGTCCACAGCCCCCAGGCGCCGAACGCGAGCGCGGCGAGGAAGAGCGCCCCCCGCCACCAGCGGCGGCGGGGGTGCGGGGCCGGGAGCGCGGCGGCCTGCGGAGCGGGCGTCGCCGCCTCCTGCGTCGAGGGCGGCGCCGGGGTCTGCTCGGAATCGGTCATCGCGACGGTATAGCGGCGGCCCCGCGCCGGCGCAACCGCCGACCGGCACGCCAGGGCCGGCGGGCACCCGCCGCGGTTCATGCACGGGGGAGGCGCGCCGGAGCCGTCGGGCGCCGGCGGCAGCGACCGTTCATGCAAGCGTCCCCCGGCGCGCTAACCTGCGCGCGCCAGCCGCCCGGGTCCGGGGGGCGCGGGGAAGCCCGATGACCGAAGCCCATCTGTTCGCGATCGGCGTGCTGCTGGCCTGGCTGGCCGGGATCCGCGTCTACCTCACCGTGTTCGGCATCGGCCTGGCCGGCTACTTCGGCTGGCTGGACCTGCCGCAGGCGCTCGAGGTCACCACGTCGCCGTGGGTGCTGGGCGTGTCGGGCGTGCTCGCGATCGCCGAGTTCTTCGCCGACAAGATCCCCGGCGTGGACAGCGGCTGGGACCTGCTGCACACGCTGCTGCGGATCCCGGCGGGCGCGTTCCTCGCCGCGGCCACGCTCTCGCCCGACGGCCACCTGGGCGCCGGCATGCTCGCCACCGGTGCCGGCGTGGCGCTGACCAGCCATCTGCTCAAGTCCGGCGCGCGCGCGATGATGAACACGTCGCCGGAGCCGGTCAGCAACTGGACCGCGTCGGTCGGCGAGGACGCGGCGGTGGTCGGCGGCCTGGCGCTGGCGTTCGCGCACCCGTGGCTCGCGCTGGCGATCGTGGTGGCGGTGAGCCTGGCCTTCGCGCTGCTGGTGTGGTGGGTCTGGCGCAGGCTGTTCCGCCGCGCGCCGCGGGTGCAGGCGGGCTGAGCGCACCCGCCGGCAGGGGCCGCTCCGACGCGGTCCCCGCACCCCTGGGGCTGCCCCGAGGGATGCCCGCTGGCCTGATGAAACTGTGCGGTCCGTAGTAGGCTGTACGCAGGTGCGTTTGCATAATCGCGCGCACCACAGGGGAGCGTCGCTTGTCCGCATCTTCGAGAACCGCCGCGAATGCATCCGGCGGCGCACGGCAGGGTTCTGCCGCGGCGCCCGGCGTGCAGGTGCGCGCCGAGTTCCCGCCACCGCACTACTGGCGCCGCTGGTGCGCCGATGCGCCAGCGCCGCAGCTGCCGGCCGAGGACGAGTCGCCCGCCGCCGGCGAGGCGCTGCCGCAGGTATTGCCGGCCGGCGAGCCCGGCGAGGGCCCGTACCGCGTGCTGATCGTCGAGGACGACCCCAGCCAGGCGCTGTTCGCCGAGTCGGTGCTGGCCGGCACCGGGATGCAGGCGCAGGTGGTGTCGGTGGGCAGCGAGGTGATGGACGCGATGGCCGCCTTCCACCCGGACCTGGTGCTCACCGACCTGCACATGCCGGGCCTGAACGGCGCCGAGATCACCACGCTGATCCGCGCGCACGCCGCGTTCGCGCACACCCCGATCGTGTTCCTCACCGGCGATCCCGACCCGGAAACCCAGTTCGAGATGCTGCAGGTCGGCGCCGACGACTTCCTCACCAAGCCGGTGCGGCCACGCCACCTGATCGCCGCGGTCGAGAGCCGCGTGCGGCGCGCGCGGATGCTCGAGCGCCAGCGCAGCGGCGAGGGCCGGCACCCGACCACCGGCCTGTACACGCGCACGGCGATGCTGCAGCGCCTGGGCGCCGCGATCCCGGGCCAGGTCCAGGGCGCGCTGTACTTCGTCGAGATCGAGAACACCTCCGCGCTGCGCGACCGCTTCGGCTACGCCGCGCTGGAGGCCGCGCTGGCCGGCACCGGGCGCCACGTCGGCGAGGTGGCCGGCGAGCACCTGGTCTCGCGGCTGAACGACAACACCTTCGTGGTGTTCGCGCCCGGGCTCGGCGACACCGACCCGGCGGCGTTCGCGCGCACCCTGCGCGACGGCGTCGGCCGCCACGAGGTGGAGATCGACGGCCAGCCGGTGCGGCTGCGCGCGCTGGTCGGCTACGCGCCGCTGCGGCAGGGGTTCGCGGACGCCAGTGCCGCGCTGGTCGCCGCCGAGCAGGCGCTGCGCGACGCGCGCGCGCTGCCGGTCGGCGTCTCCGCCTACAGCCCGCCGCAGGCGGGGACGGTCGAGGCCGACGCGGACCGCGTGGTGATGATCCACGACGCGATCGAGAACGACCGCTTCGAACTCGCCTTCCAGCCCGTCGTCGCCGTCGCCGGCGGCGAGGAGGCGCAGTACCAGGTGCTGCTGCGCCTGCGCGACCGCGAGGGCAGGCTGCATGCCGCCGCGGAGGTCCTGCCGACCGCGGAGGCGGCCGGCGTGCTGCACGAGATCGACAGCCGGGTGCTGCGCCTGGCGGTCACCATCCTCGAGCGGCGCAGCAGCGAGAACCTGCCTGTGCGGCTGTTCGTCAGCCAGTCGGCGCGCACGCTGGTCCGCGACGGCTACGCCGCGGCGGTGCTCGAATCGCTGGCGGGCACCGGCATCGACGGCCCCTCGCTGGTCATCGACGTGCGCCAGGACGAGGCGCTGGTGCACGCGCTGGCGCTGCAGGAATTCTGCGACGCCATGGTGCCCGCCGGCGTGCAGCTGTGCCTGAGCCAGTACGCCACCTCGCCCGAGTCCGATGCGCTGATCGCGCGCCTGCCGCTGGGCTTCGTGCGGCTGTCGGCGCGCTATTCCAGCCGCGCCGGCGAGGGCGCGGTGCGCGACGAGATGCGCGCGGCGATCGAGCGCGCGCACCGGCTCGGATTGCAGGTGATCGGCCAGCAGGTCGAGGACCCGCAGGCGGCGGCGACGCTGTGGATGAGCGGCGTCGACTACATCCAGGGCAACCTGGTGCAGCACGCCGCGGGCGGGCTCGACTTCGACTTCCAGCATTCGGTGCTCTAGGGGCCATCGACGCCATGACGACTCCTGCCTGCATGGCGATGCCACCCGCGATCCCGCGCACCGGCGCGCGCGGCCTCCACGGCTGCGGCAGGCGCTGATGGTCCCGCGCACGCGCCCCTCGGCCGTGATGCTGCGCTGGCTGGCGCTGGGTGCCGCGGCCGGCGCCGCGCTGACCCTGATGCTCGACGCGCTCGGCCTGGACGGCCCGTGGGAGGGCATCGCGCTGGTGCTGGCGCTGTTGACCGTGTTCGCCTCGATCGGGCTGCTGGTGTCGATGCGCAACCACGAGCGCGAGATCGAGGAGGTCGAGCAGCGCGCGCGCCGCGACGAGATCGAGCTGGGCGAGCTGCAGCGCGAGCTCGACCGCCACACCCAGCTCGAGCAGCAGCTGCGCCAGGCCAAGCAGGCGGCGGAATCGGCGGTGATGGCCAAGGGCGAGTTCCTGGCCACGATGAGCCACGAGATCCGCACGCCGCTCAACGGCATCGTGCCGATGCTCGACCTGCTGATGCACGCCCAGCTCGCGCCCGACCACGCCGAGATGGTGCGCACCGCCTACACCTCGTCGCAGCAGATGCTGCGGATCGTCGACGACATCCTCGACTACTCCAAGCTCGAGGCCGACAAGCTGGTCCTGGAGTCGACCGGCTTCAACCTGCGCGAGCTGCTCGAGGCGGTGGTCCAGCTGATGGAGCGGTCGGCGCAGGGCAAGGGCCTGCGGCTGTCGCTCAGCATCGACCCCTCGGTGCGGCTGCCGGTGCGCGGCGACCCGGTGCGCCTGCGCCAGGTGCTGGGCAACCTGCTGAGCAACGCGGTCAAGTTCACCGAGCGCGGCTCGATCTCGATCGGCGTGCGCCGGATCGGCGAGACCGCGGCCCAGCACCAGCTGCGCTTCGAGGTCCGCGACACCGGCATCGGCATCGCGCCGGAGGCGCAGGGGCGGCTGTTCCAGGCCTTCAGCCAGGCCGACACCTCGACCACGCGCCTCTACGGCGGCACCGGCCTGGGGCTGGCGATCTCCAAGCGCATCATCGACCTGATGGGGGGCCGGATCGGGGTGCAGTCCGAACCTCCCCATGGTTCCACGTTCTGGTTCGAAGTACCGCTGCTCAAGGTCCAGGGTGACATGCCTACGGTCGACACCGCCGCCACCTCCGGTGGCCGCCTGCTGCTGCTGAGCGCCGACCCCCGGCTGCGCCTGCGCCTGTCCATGCTGCTGCCCAACTGGGGCCTGCGGGTGAGTTCGGTCGAGACCACCCAGGAGGCGCTGGACCGGCTCCGCACCGCGGCCAACCAGGGCAAGCCGTGGGCCTACTCGATCGTGCTGGCCGACCTGGCCGGCATGCGCAACACCGCGGTCGCCCTGCACCGCAACATCAGCCGCAGCGCGCTCTACGGCAACCTGCGCCTGGTCTGCCTGTACGGGGAGGATCCGGTGGCCGATGAACTGCAGAACGCCGTCACCCTGCTCAGCCGCCAGGCTCCCGACGAGGACCTGCGCGCCGCCCTGACCGAGAGCCACCCGGCCACGCCCGACAGCCTGCAGCACGAAGCGGCGACCGCGCCCTCGGCCACCGTGCTCGTCGAGGGCAGGGAAGCGGCCACCCTGCGCAGCGCGCGCGTGCTGCTGGTGGAGGACAACCCGGTCAACCTGATGGTCGGCCAGCGCCTGCTCGGCGTGCTCGGCATCACCTGCGACACCGCCAGCAACGGCGAGGCCGCGCTGATGCGCATGTCCGCCTCGCGCTACGACCTGGTGCTGATGGACTGCCAGATGCCGGTGATGGACGGCTACACCGCCACTCGCCGCTGGCGCGAGAGCGAGGCCCTCGCGGCCGACGGCCGCCATGTCCCGATCGTGGCGATGACCGCCAACGCGATGGCCGGCGACCGCCAGAAGTGCCTGGACGCGGGCATGGACGACTACCTGCCCAAGCCGGTCACGCGCAGCGAGCTCGAGCGCTGCCTGCACCACTGGTGGAATCCGGAAGTCGCCGCCGCCCAGGCCGAGCTGCCGGCCGCGCAGGCAGAGGTCGCCCCGGCCGACATCGCGCCCGATCCGGTTCCCGTCGCGACGCCTGCGCCCTCGGGGCGCGCCGTCTTCACGGTTCCCGACCTGCCCGCCGCGCCTCCCGCCGGCAACGAGCCGGCGCCGATGGCCGCCAGCCCGGCAATGCCCGCCGCGGGGCCCGCGCCCGCCTTCGTGCCCCAGCCAGGCCAGTCGCCGCAGCGCGCCGCCCAGCCCCAGCCGCCGGTCGTCGACGAGGAGATCCTGGGCGAACTGCGCGGCATGCTCGGCGGCGAGGTGGACCGCCTGATCGACGTCTTCCTCGAGGACACGCCGCGGCTGATCGCCGCGCTCGAGAACGCCGCATCCGGGCCGGACTATGCCGCGCTGCGCGATGCGGCGCACTCGCTCAAGTCGTCCAGCGCCAACCTCGGCGCGATGTCGCTGTCGGCGGCGGCCAAGCGCATCGAGACGGGCGCGCGCCAGGCCGCGCTGGAACGCCCGGCGGTCGCGGTGGCGCTGGTCGCCAACGAGTTCCTGCGCGCGCGGCAGCAGCTGCGCGCGAGCCAGCGCAGCGAGGCCGGTCCCGCCTGAACGCAGGAGGGCGCGGATCGCTCCGCGCCCTCCGGGCAACCGGCCGGGCTTGCGCCTCAGTCGTCGTCGCCGTCGATCTTGCTCTGCAGGTAGTTCTGCTCGCCGACCCGGCCGATCAGCCCCAGTTGGGTCTCCAGCCAGTCGATGTGTTCTTCCTCGGACTTGAGGATGTCGGTGAACAGCCGGCGGCTGACGTAGTCGCCGACCTGCTCGCAATGGGCGATCGCGGCCTTGAGCGGCGGGCAAGCCTCCATCTCCAGCGCGAGGTCGCATTCGAGCACCTCGCGCGGGTTCTCGCCGATCTTGAGCTTGCCCAGCGCCTGGAAGTTCGGCAGCCCGTCGAGGAACAGGATCCGCTCGGCGAGCATGTCGGCATGCTTCATCTCGTCGATCGATTCCTCGTACTCGTGCTTCGCGAGTTCGTGCAGGCCCCAGTTCTTCAGCATCTTCGAATGCAGGAAGTACTGGTTGATCGCGGTCAGCTCGTTGTAGAGCGCCTCGTTGAGGAACTTGATGACCTGTGCGTCGCCCTGCATGGCGCGGCTCCCGAAGCCCGTGAGGGCGCCACTCTAGCGCCGCCGCGCGCGCGGTGGCGAAACGCGAATCACATGCATCGCCGGCGCTGCGCCGGCGGGATCAGGCCGCGTGCGGGATCCGCGGGAACGCGACGACGTTGCCGCCGGCGGGCCGGACCTGGGCCTGCGCTTCCTCGAGCTGCCGCGTCGCCATCTCCACGCAGCTGCCACAGCACGCGCCGCAGCCGGTGCGCATGGTCAGCTCGGCCATGCTGCCGCAGCCGGACTGCGCGGCCTGGCGGATGTCGCGATCGGTGACGCCGTTGCAGACACACACGTACATGGACTTGGGACCGGGCCTTCCGAGGGTGGCCCATTGTCATCGCGAATGAGAATGATTGTCAATCATGAACGGCCACAACGGTGCGGACGGCTCGTTCAGCCTCCGCGGCGGCCGCCCTGCCCCTGCGGCCTCCGCCGCGCCAGCGGCCGCGCCCAGCCCTCGCCGCGCCGGTCCGGAATCGCCCGCAACCCGGCGATCTGGCGGGCGAACGGCGCCAGGTGGCGCAAGGCGCTGTCGTAGACCCCGCGCTTGAAGGTGACCACGTGCTCGAGCGGGTACCAGAAGTCGACCCAGCGCCAATGGTCGAACTCCGGCTTGTCGGTCAGGTCGAGGCGCAGGTCGCTCTCCTGCCCGACGAACTGGAGCAGGAACCAGACCTGCTTCTGGCCGATGCACACGAGCTTGTCGTGGCGGCGGATCGCCCGCTGCGGCAGCCGGTAGCGCAGCCAGCCGGGGGTGGCCCCGAGCACGGCGACATGGCCGGGGAGCAGCCCGGTTTCCTCGCGCAGCTCGCGGTACATCGCCTCGATCGGCGTCTCGTCGGTGTTCATCCCGCCCTGCGGGAACTGCCAGCCGTCGCGGCGCACGCGCCGCGCCCAGAAGACGCGCCCGTCGGGATGCATCAGCACGATGCCGACGTTGGGTCGATAACCGTCCGGATCGATCACGATGCGGACTCCAAATTCACTGCCGCCGACTCTGCCACGGCCCCGCCGGGGCGACAAGCGACCCGGCGCTGAATTGACGGGATCCCCCCGCGCGGCAATAATGCGCGGCTTGCCCCCGGGAAGGCCTGCGCGTGGCCATGCAGCTCGGACGGTTGGAGCTCGGCACCCATGGGGTTGGGGCATGGCGGTAAAATCTGAAAACGTGGCTATGTAGCTCAGACGGTTAGAGCGCGAGACTCATAATCCCGAGGTCGGTGGTTCGATTCCACCCATAGCCACCAGGATTCACCGCAGCATCAGTTGGTTGCTTGGAGAAGACCCGCCATCGATGCGGGTTTTTTTGTGGCGGCACGACGGTCACGGGAAAGCCCGGGGACGCAGCCGGCCAGGCTGCCCGGCCCGGGCGCCCGAACCCGTCGAAACGCCCGTGACAATTACTCGCGTCACGGTCGTACCGGGTGGCCACCAGCTGCCGTGGCACCGCGCCAAGGCGGCTCACCGTGTGGCCAGATCGCTGTCCTCCCCGTTGCCGGTGACGTCGAGGAACCCGTCCATCGCGTCTTGCCCTGTCGAAAGGCCCGGACCGGCTTGCTGGAACGCCGGGAAGTCCATTGGCCGGGATCCGCTTGCGGGAGGTCCGGGCGAACGACTTGAACGTGTTCGCCCTGCGCGTGCCGATGGAATCGGGAACAAACCGCACGGACAGGGCCGAATTACCGCGAGCGAAGGCAGCCATCGGCATTCCCCGGTCGTGGCGAGCAGGCGGCTTGCGCGAGCGACCGGTGATGTATACAGTGTATACATGCCCCGTGCCCGGACCGCCGACCGCATCCTCCACGCCGCCCGCACGCTGTTCGAGCGTGAAGGGCCCGACGCGGTCAGCATGCGGCGCGTGGCGGAGCTGGTCGGCATCACGGCGATGGCGATCTATCGCCACTTCCCCAACCGCGAGGCGTTGCTCAAGCGCATCAGCGACGATGGCTTCAACGAGATCGCCCACCGCTGGGAGGCGCTCCGCGAGGGAGGCGATCCGATCTCGCGCCTGCTGGCGATCCAGCACCTCTACCTCGACTACGCGCTGGCGCACCCGCATCTGTTCGACCACGCGTTCTCGACGCCACGCGACGACGCGCGCCGCTTCCCGGAGGACTTCCGCGCGCGCCGCTCGCCCACCCTGAACGTGGTCCACGACGCGATCCTGGAAGGGCAACGGGCCGGCCTGCTGCGTGCGGGCGATCCCTGGGACATCGCGATGACGCTGTGGGTCCATGCGCACGGCCTCGTCGGGCTCTACCGCGCCGGGCGCTTCAGCCACGACGAGCGCGAATTCCACGACTTCTACGATGCCTCCATGGGAAGGCTGCTCGATGGACTCAAGGCCTGATCGTCTCCCACGCTTCGCCGCGCCGTCGGCGGTGGCGCTCACCGCGCTGGGCTGGTGGTTCGGCACCAGCCTGCAGCCGCTTTGGTGGGCGGCCTGGTTGGCGCCGCTGCCGCTGCTCGCCTATGTCCCGCGGTCGCGGGCGAGGTGGGCGGCGCTGGCCACCTTCGCGGCGTTCGCCATCGGCGGCGCCAACATGTGGCACTACGTGCACGACGTGGTCCGGCTGCCGTTGGCGGCGACCCTGGCGGTGATCCTCACGCCCGCGCTGGCGATGATCCCGGCGACGCTGTTGTTCCGCGCCCTGGCAAGGCGTGGCCGGCTGCTGGCGGCGACGTTCTCGATGCCCCTGGGCGCCACCGGGCTGTCCTGGCTCGGCGCGGCCACGTCGCCGCACGGCACCTTCGGGCACCTCGCCTATTCGCAGATGGACGCCTTGCCGGTGGTCCAGATCGCCGCGGTCGGCGGGCTGTGGGCCGTCGGCTTCCTGGTCTGGTTGCCGGCGTCGCTCCTCGCGGCCACGACCCTGCCGGGCGCGGACCGGCGCGGCCGCGTCCTCACGACGGCGGCCGGCGCGCTCGTGGTCGCGCTCTCGCTGGGATACGGCGCATTGCGGCTGCACGGGGACGAGGCGACGACCAGGGTCCGCGTGGGCTTGCTGACGATCGGCACCTCCCGCGATGCCCAGGCGGACCTGTCCACCGCGGACGGCCAGCGCATGCTCTCGCGTTATGCGGTCGGGATCGAGCGGCTTGCAGCGCAGGGGGCGGAAATCGTGGTCGCCCCGGAATCGGCCCTGCTGCTGCACTCGCATGCCATCGAGACGCTGCAGGCCTTGTCCACGCGACGCGGCATCCGCATCCTGATCGGCGCGGAGGACCACAGCGATCCGCGGCGCAAGCGCAACGCGGCGCTGGTGTTCGAGCCGGACGGCGCTGAACCCGTGGCCTACTACAAGCGGCACCTGATCCCCGGTTTCGAGGACCGCTACACGCCGGGCGATGCGTCGACCATGCTGGCCGGCGCGCCGCGCACCGGCGTGGCGATCTGCAAGGACCTCGATTTCACTGCGACCGCGCGTGCCCATGCCGCGCTCGCGGCGCAGCTGCTGCTGGTGCCCGCCTGGGACTTCGGCGAGGACGCGTGGATGCACGGGCGCATGGCGGTGCTGCGCGGCGTGGAGGGCGGCTTCGCGATCGCGCGCACGGCCCGCGACGGCAGCCTCACGCTCAGCGACGACCGCGGGCGCGTGCTCGCGGAAACCTCCAGCGCGGGCGAGGCCGGCCCGGTCTCGCTCCTGGGGGAGCTGCCGCTGCGCGGCACGCGCACGCCTTACGCGCGCTGGGGCGATGCCTTCGGCTGGCTGTCATCGATCGCGGCGGCGCTGCTGGCCGCGAGCCTGGGGCTGCGGCGCAAGCGCGCGGCCCGTGACGAGTGACCCGGAAAGCCGGCTGGGGCCGGTGCCACCGGGAAGCATCCCCACCCACAGGAGAACCGCCGTGCCAAAGATGCTATTCGTGAACCTGCCCGTCAGCGACCTCGCGGCCTCGACCCGCTTCTACGAGGCGATCGGATGCGAAAAGAACGAGCAGTTCAGCGACCACCAGGCCTCGAGCATGGTCTGGTCCGACACCATCACGTTCCAGCTGCTGGCCAACGACTACTTCGCCACCTTCACGCCGAAGAAGATCGCCGATGCCCACGCAACCAGCGAGGTGCTGCTGGCCCTGTCCCGCGACAGCCGTGAGCAGGTCGATGCCATGACCGGAGCGGCGGCGGCAACCGGCGGGAAGGCCGATATCCGCCCGCCGCAGGACATGGGCTGGCTCTACACTCGGGCCTTCGAGGATCCTGACGGCCACGTGTTCGAAGCGATCTGGATGAAGGAAGGGACGACGCCGGAGGAGATGCTGGGATAGCGGCCCGGCCGGCAAGGCCCCACAGGTGCATCCGACGGCCGGCTGGCGCCTAGCGGCCGTCGTGCTTTCGACGGCACGGCCCGTTTCGTGGCACCGATGAAATCCGTGCCCGTGCCGATGGAGACGCATCATGGCTGGTATCCGGGCACTTCGGCATATCCTGGTCTTCCTGCTCGCCGCGTCCGTGGCGGGAGGGGCCGGCGCTCGGGAACCCGACGGTCCCAGGCAGGCGATCGACCGCTACGACGCCGCCTGGGCCGCGCGGGACGAAGCGGCGCTCGGGAAGCTGGTCGCCCCCGGCTTCGTGTACTTCACGTCCACGGGGGACGAATGGTCGCGCTCCCGATGGCTCGCCTTCATGCGCTCCCCCGCCTACACGCTGGAGGCAGCGAGGCGAACCGAGATCGTCGTGCACCCGACGGGCAATGCCGCCATCGCCAGCACCCGTTGGGTCGGCAACGGCAGCTTCGAGGGGCACCCGTTCCACGATGACCAGCGCTGCAGCATCGCGATGGCGCGGGTTGCCGGAAGCTGGCGGATCCTTTCGGAACACTGCACCCAGATCTCCCGGTGAAACCGCCGTGACCATGATCGCCGCGCCAGACGCGACTGTGCCTGGTGCCGACGGCAGGGCTCGGGCAGCGCGCCGCGGCGTTGACGCGGCTCGCGAAGCCAATGCCACGTGTCACCCGGGTTCACCGGCAAAGGCGCCCTTGCACCTGCGGCCGGGAAAATGCAGGTTTCGTGCGCGTTGACCGTCGAGAGCAGCGGCACGACGGGCTTCAGTCGCCGCAGATCCACTGCGCCCATCGCTCGCCGACAGCGTTCTCCAGAGTCACGACATCGCTGTGATCGCGATGGTCGAGCCGATCTCGCAGAAAGCAGAAGGCCGCCTTGAGGTCGGCGAGATCCATCGCCTAGCCCAGCTCGGCGTCGATGTCGCCAGATGAAGCTCGACCCGCAATGCATGCCCATGGAACCGGGCATATTCATGGCTATCGACTGGCGCGTCAGGGCAACTGGGCCTTTCCAACGACCTGCACTCTCGGAAACCTTGACGCGGAAATTCGGCGCGTCATACGGCGTGCACTTTGCGCAGCGCGCGCGCTTCCGCGAAACCGACTATGCGCAGGTGCTCGCGCCGCGACGAGGCCCGGAATGCGCGCAGAAGGCGCAGCTCCAGCGGATCCTCGACGAACTCCGCATCAGCCGTTGGGACATGGTCCTCCTTGACCTCTGCGGCGACGGGACCACGCTCGGTCGCCAGCCATTCGAACGAAACTCCTGTCAGCAAGGCGATGCGCTGAAGGCGTTCCGTGGTCGGGAAACTTCGGTCGGCGGCCTCCCAGTTCGTGACCGCTCCGCGACTGATACCAAGATGTCCCGCCAGTTCTGCCTGAGTGAGTCCAGCGCGGTGGCGAGCTACGCGAAGTCGCATGGCGAATCTCATTCTCTCGCTTCCCCATTCCAGGCATCCTTCCTGAAATGGAAAATTAGCGTAACCAAGAATGCGGTTCAAGCTGGGTCGTGCCGGCAGGCAATGCCAAGCAGGTCGCCTTATGGCCTCCCCCTAGCCCGATGCCATTCGCAGGTCGAAACCCCGACAAACCGGCCTGACGGGCGCCCCCTCACACGCAAGATCCGAATCGCCGGCCCTTAGATCGTGGGGTCCCGAAGGAGGTCGATAGCGTGGTTCCGATCACGGATCCAGCTCGCAGCCACGGGCGAGCGTGCCGCCGCCCGGCGGCACCGCCGCAACAACGAACTCCTCGGCAACCAGAGCCGATCTTCATGTGCGAGTTAGCAGGGAAGTCTGCGGCCTCGGGCACAAATGAGGTGAGCAAAACTATCATCCTCTTGTACAGAATCACTCACATCACGATTCATATCGTTGATATGCCTGGATTCAGCGCGCTCACGCCGAAACTGCACCGCCGTTTTCCGCATTGACAGCGCTTTCGGCACGGGTCCATAAATCAACTGCACAAGGCAGTTGGGGCTGACATGGAGTAGCGGTGGGGTCTTCCTTATCCGGAGCTATCGTCGTCCTGCCGGCGCAGGACGCAGGCACGGAGGCCATTGACAGCCCTCTTCGCTGCAACCTTTCGTTCCGCAAGCATTTGTGCTGCATGCCATTCCTTAACTACAGGAGGTTTTTATGGATAAGGTCCTTGCTCTGCAGAACGTCTCGGCTCACTCCGACCCCCTCGACGACGAGCTGTGTTGGTCGACCTGCAGCTCCTCGAACTGCAATAGCTCGTCCGTTTTCATCCCGTCGGGAGACGAGGGTGGCGTCGTCAAGTGCTAAAGCAGCTGGCTCTCGCGCCTGAGAGCCTGACGCACCGGCAGCCTCGAGAGCATGGAGCTCGTCTAGCCCCCACCTAGCGCCGGTGACTGCAACGGCCGCCATGGTTGCTTATACCTAGAGCCATGGTGGCTTTTTTTATCTTCCCAGCAAGGGACGCTGAGGGCACCGATGCCAACCATTCAGAAGTTCGGCTATACGTTAAGCCATCCGGAATTCTACGAATCCCTCGACCATTATCGGGTCGATGAGGACGCCTACTATCGAGGCGTGAGAACCGTACTGCCGAAGGAATGGCGCATCATCCGCAACAGCATCTGGTTCCACTGCATCGCACCGAGCCATCCCCTGCTGAACCAGGGATGGAAGATCCATGTGTCCGCCGTGACGCAGAACGTCTCGGACACCTTGAATGCCGTCCTGCCCGTCCTGCTCCGGCATGGCTGCTCCTTCAAGTTCGCCGCGGACCCGAGCATCCTCTACCTTCTCCTGAGCAAGCAATGGGCGCGGGGCGGTTCCGGCAAGTTCATTACGATCTATCCGCGAAGCACCGAGCATTTCAACGAGCTCATCGAGCAGCTGCATCAGGCGACCCTTCACCTCGAGGGCCCGTACATCCTCTCGGACCAGCGGTACAAGGACAGCAAGTGCATCTTCTTCCGCTACGGCGGCATCTCCCCGAATTCCGAACTGAAGGTCAAGGGCGACCGCTACCCATACCTGCTCGATCCTGACGGCGAAAAGGTTCCCGACCAACGCCATCCGTACTACCACACGCCGAAGTGGGTAGAAGAGCCCGTCTTCGCGAAGACGGCAACGCCAGGCGACGACAGGCTCAGCCTGAGGGATGGACGCTACGAGATCGAGTCCGCGCTCCGACATACCAACACGGGTGGCATCTACCTGGCCCGGGACAACGAAACCGGGCAGCCGGTGGTGATCAAGGAAGCCCGGCCGAAGACCAACGTGGACAGCAACGGCACCGAATCCGTCAATCTTCTGCGCAAGGAGTATCGCCTCCTGCAGAAGCTCGCAGGCGAGGGCATCGGCCCCCTTCCCATCGATTTCTTCGAAGAGTGGGAGCATTCCTTCCTGGTGGAGGAGTTCCTGGACGGGATGACGCTCCGGCAGCACGCGGTACTCCACAACGTCACGCGCACCGCGCAGCCCACCGTCGAGAACGCCGACAACTTCTACGCGGCCTTCAAGCCGGTATTCCTGTCCCTGAGCGGAGTCATCCATCGCCTCGAGAAGAACGGCGTCGTCTTCCGCGACCTCTCCCCCACCAACGTCCTGATACTCAAGGATGGCCGGACGCGGCTGGTGGATTTCGAGGCGGCCGCGGAAGTCGGCGTGGACCGGCAGAGCAACCTCTTCACCCCCGGATTCGCATCCGCCGATATCTTCGACACGGATACGCCGGACTACTCCAACGATCGCTTCTCCCTGGGCGCGCTGATGTTCGCGTACCTCATGCCCATCCACGCGGCACTCGGACTGGACGACACCATTCACACCCGCTTCATTCCGCTCATCGGGAAGGAGTACGGCCTTCCCGAAAGCCTGATCTCGCTGATGCTCGACCTGATGGACAAGGACCCGGCGCGTCGCCCGCGAGCGGAGGATGTGGCGCGCATCCTCGAGAATCCTTCACCTGTGCGAACCCCGGAGCCTGGATTGGAGGCTCATGTAGGACCCGACGAAGTTCAGGCCGTTGTAGATGGCATCACCAGTTACACCTTGAAGCAGGCCACCTTGGAGCGAGCGGACCGCCTCTTCCCGGCGGACCCTACAATCTTCGTCACCAATCCCCTGAGCGTCGGTTACGGCGCCTGCGGGACCGCCATGGCCCTTGCCAAGCTCGACGGCGAAGTGCCCGAGTCGATTCAGAAGTGGATCATCGACCATCCCGTGACCGCGCAGGACTATCCTCCGGGATTGCTCCTGGGCATGTCCGGGATCGCCTGGACCCTGCTGGACCTGGGGCATGCCGAAGCGGCACGCGCGATCGTCGAATCCAGCCGCAGCCATCCCATCGAACCGACCTTCGATCTCTTCTACGGCCTCGCCGGCCAGGGCCTGGCGTCCCTTCACTTCTATCGGACCCAAGGGAGGCAAGAAGACCTCGCACACGCCATCGCTTGCGGCGACCGCTTGATCGAGGCGCGCTCCCTGGCAGAGGACGGCGCTGGCAGCTACTGGATCGGACCCGATGGCCTGCTCTTCGGCCTCGCCCGCGGCGCCAGCGGCATCGCCCTCTTCCTTCTCTACCTCCACCTCGCAACGGGCGAGGAGAAGTATCTTGACGCGGGGCGACAGGCGCTCGACTTCGACCTCGCCAGTGCGGTGCACATGGATGGAGGCCTTCTCTGGCCCAACCGCACCGGCGCCGAGCGCACGGTGGTGCCCTATTTCGAGTACGGGAGCGCCGGCGTTGGCACCGTGCTCCTGCGCTATCACCGCCTTACCGGCGATCGCAGGTACCTCGAGCTGCTCCGCGGCATCAAGCGCGCGGCCATCCGGCGTTACGCCATCTTCCCCCATAAGTCCTTCGGACTCGCGGGGATCGGCGATTTCCTCATCGACATGGCGAATCACGGCATCGATGAAGCGGAATGCATGGCCGGGGCGCATCTCGTCGCGCGGGGCGTTCTGCTTTTCCGGCTCGAACGCGAGGATGGCGGCATCGCCTTCCCCGGAGACGATCTCTGGAAGATCAGTTGCGACTACCTCACCGGCAGCGCCGGAATCGGCCTCTTCCTCAAACGGCTCCATAGCCGGGCATCGCCGGAATTCTTGATCGACGAGTTCTTCGATCATCGGATCGAGGAAGAGCCGCTCGAAGCGTTGGCCATCAGCGGCTGAAGGAGACCCGCCATGGTCGACTACACGATCCTTTCCCGCCAGCTCGATATGGACGGGTTCTTCATCTGGCCCGCCCTGCACCGCCGCGAACTCATCGACGAGCATCTCGATGCCTATCTGGCCCTGAACATCCGCATCGGGGCCCCGGCGGGGGAAGATATCAGCCCCCTCTCGAAAGAGCGGCGGACGGAGATCAAGCAGGCCCGCTACGCCTTCCATGACGATCACCCGGCCGCGCGCGAACTTCTGTTCTCGCCTCCGTTGCGCGCCTTCCTCGATCGATACTTCGGCGACGGCGCAGTGCTTCGACAGCCGGAGACGGGGATCTTTCATCGCAACACGCCCCCGCATAACGACAGCCTGGACCTGAGGGTCTCCAAGCCGGGTACCGAAGTGCGCGTCTGGCACGCGCTCGAGGACGTTCATCCCGATGCCGGTCCCATGTACGTCCTGCCAGGGAGTCACCGCAGCGTCTCCATGCACATGGAGGCGGAAGTGCAGAGCGAACGGCCTGAGTTGATCGCCTTGCTTCAGGCCCAGATGGGCGAGACGACAACTACCGAGTTCTACGCCGTCACCAAGCCGCTGTGGTCTTATGTCAGGCAGGACAAGTTCGGCAAGGCGGCGCGGACCATCCCCCTGAGACCCTTGCTGTTGAAGAAGGGGGATGCCGTCGTATTCCGCTCGGATCTCGTGCACGGCACTTGCCGATGCAACCAGCCGGGACTCACGCGGGCCCACGCGATCAGCTACTGGTCCTCACGGCAGGCCGAGTGGTACCAGTCGCGCGCCTACTGGGGCTCGCCTCACGACCATCGCCGGCCGGAGAACGCCATCCCCGCAAGGATCCGCGAGACACCGCACGGGCCGGAAATCTCCTTCCAGGACATGCATGCGGCCTACCTGGCGTCCTTCGAGCGCGCCGTACTCCGCATGCCGCCCTCGGACTCGTCCACGGGTAGCCACATCCAAGAATGCCAACAATGAATGCCCGCCTAGGCGCGATTCTCCTCGACGGCGAGCTGAGGGATCGGGAAGCGCAGAAGTCCCGCCGAAGGGACACACGCCTGCAGGGCTTCGACGTCTTCCTGGAGGGATTCTCGCGCGCGATTCTCACCGACAGCCGGCACGGCCCGGTACTGTTCCCGCAGGAGGCGCTATCGGCCTTCAGCGCCACGGCGCCCGCCTGGTTCCCGAGCGTGCGGGAGAAAGTCCAGGCCGTGCCGGCCGCCCAGCCCCATGCGCTCGCCGGGTGGGAGCGCCTGCTCCTTCTCTCCATGGGGCCGGAGATGCTGCAGTACGCATGGATGCGGGCCGAAGCGGGCCGACCGGACTGGCCCATCACCGCGATCCTGCATTCGCCGCAGCCGATCCCCCGCATCCGCTACCTTTTCACCAATCACTTGATGGGTACGCTGGGACGCCAGGACGCCCTCGTTTGTCCGAGTAGAGCCGCTCGCAGCGTCATCAAGGCCGCCTTCGAAGCGGTGCCCGCCTCGCTGCGCTCCACCGCTGAACTTCCCATGGATCTGCCGGTGATTCCCATGGGCGTCGATGTCGACGCCTGGCAGGGGGTCTCCCGAACGGAGGCCAGGCAGGCACTCGGCCTTCCGGAAAAGGGGCCGATTCTCCTGTGCTTCGGCCGCATATCCCCCACCGAGAAGGGGGAACTTCTTCCATTGCTTCGCATCCTCGCGCCCTTGATCGAGCAGCATGACGCCCGCCTGGTGCTCGCGGGCGACGACACCAGCTACCGCATGGCGCCGGTGGTGCGCGATCTCGCAGGGGAACTCGGCTACGGCGAGCGGTTCTCCATCTTCCCCGATGTCACGCAAGCCGAGAAATACAGGCTGTTCCGGGCTGCGGACGTCTTCCTCGCGTTCACGGATTCCATGCATGGGGGATTCCCCCTCACTATCGCCGAGGCGATGGCAAGCGGACTGCCGGTCGTAGCCAGCGACTGGGGAAGCCATCGGGACTGGGTCCAGGACGGGCACACGGGGCGCCTTGTCCCGACCTACTTTCCCGCCGATCCCGAGCGCGCCGTGATCGCCCTCTACTCGGGAACCACCCAAGAGAACCACTGGGAACAGTGCACGGCCATAGACCTGCCCGCCCTGCATGCCGCAGTCGACGAACTGCTCGCCGGTGCCGGGACGCTGGCCGACATGGGCGAGGCGGCTTTCCGCTTCGCCCGGACGACCTTCGACTGGAGTGCCGTGATGCGCCAGTACGATGCCCTCTGGCAGGAGCAGTTCGCGCGAGCGGAGCATGCGTCTCGACGCACGACATCCTTCCCGACCGCCTCGTTTCCCCAGCTGTTCGCCAGCTATCCGACGCGCCTTCTTGGCGGATTCGACTCCATCGCCATCCCCGCCGACGCACCAGGCGACGAGTACCTGCCCGCGCTGGGCGATGCGCCGCACTTCAGCCGCGATCTTTTTCGCCAGGTACTCCAGGTCTGCCGCGAAGAGCACGAGGGAGTACCTCTGAAGGAGCTCGTCGCAGCCGTCTGCAAAGCGTCTTCCGATGCCATCCGCTCAGCGGTGGTCGAACGCCATATCGGCCGCCTTCTCAAGCACGGCCTCCTCGAGGTTGCGGGCACCCGCAGGCCCGCCATGCCGGATTCGTATATCTCCACCGCCACAAACTGACCTCCTCATGAGTCGAATCAAGATCAGTTACTCCCTAACGCGCCGTCCCAGCCAGTCGCGGATGGCGGCCATCTATATGGATATCATCGGCGCCGACCATGATCTCATCGGCGCGCAGGACACCGCTGACGTCGTCATAGTGCACCACCCTCCGCGCAACTACGAGACGGTCTACGCGCTGCATCCCGCGCTTCGGGATCGCTATGTCATCTCCTGCTGCGTGCCTCATTCCGAGGACGTGCCAGGCCTGTGGCAGCGCAACCTCCAGCGGGTGCAGGAGGTCTGGACGCCTTCCGAATTCTGCCGGCGCGCCCTGGCTCCCCATCATCCCAACGTGGTCACCGTGCCCTATGTCGTCGAGCGTGACATGACCATCTCCGACGAGGCGCGCATAGGGGTGGAGCGCATGATCGCCTTCGACCCGGACCTCGTCTATTTCCTCGCGCTCGGCCCACTGGACGAACCTCGCAAGAACATCCCGACGCTGGTGGAGACATTCATCAGCGTGAGCGACTCGATGCCCAACGCCCGGCTGATCATCAAGTCCACCATATCCGATGCGCCCTGCTGGGCGCCGCACCCGCAGCTGATCTTCCTGCCGCTGCAGATGCCGTTCGACTATGTGTCCGCCCTCTACGAACTGAGCACCGTCTATGTCTCCGCCCATCATGCCGAAGGCTGGGGCTTGGGCATTTCCGATGCGATGCTGTTCGGAAAGCCCGTCATCGCTACCGGCTATTCCGGCAACCTCGAGTACATGACGGCGGAGAACTCCTTCCTCGTGCGATGGAAGGAAGGGAATGTCGTCGACATTCGCGACCCGGGCATCGCGGTCGAGCCCGGCATGCGATGGGCGGACCCGGACCGCGATCACCTCGCGGAACTGCTGCTGCAGCTGTACCACACGCACGACCAGGCTTCCGTGCAGAACCGGGTGCGGCGGGCATCGGAAGATCTGCGCCATTTCGGCCGAGACGCCGCTGCGCGGGCCATTCGCAGGCGCATCGGCGAGATCATGCAGTGACACTCAAGAGCGAGGAGGACAGCTGCCACGATGTCTCGTAGACCGCTCCCGCATCCCTCGCTTGCGCCCTCGACCCGCACATCGATTCCGACCTGCACGGCCAGGCCGGGATGTCGCCCGATACGCCACGCGTCGCCATAGCATCGCCGGATGCCTGGAGGCAATCATGAGACCCGGCGCGCCAACAGCCCCGAAGCCCCTGACCTGGAAGGAGCGCCTGCACAGCCTCCGGCACGTTCCACCCCTGCTCCGCATGGTGTGGGAGACCAGCCGATGGCTCACGATCGCCACGCTGGCGCTTCGGCTCGCAAGCTCCATCACTCCCATCCTGCAGCTATGGGTGGGAAAGCTGATCATCGACCTGGTGGTGCGCACGATCGCCTCGCCCACTTCCGATACGCACCGAATCTGGCTCTATCTGGCGCTCGAGGCGGGGATCGTCATAGGCGCGGATCTCCTGTCCAGAGCCAGCAACCTGTGCGACAGCCTGCTCGCCGACAAGTTCAACAACCATACCAGCCTGCGCATCATGGCCCATGCCCAAGGCATGGACCTGGCTCGCTTCGAGGATTCCATCTTCTACGACAAGATGGAGCGCGCCCAGCAGCAGACGGTCACCCGTACGCGGCTGCTGGTGGTTCTGGGCGGAATGGCGCAGCAGTCCATCACGCTGATATCCCTTGCGATTGCCATCACCGCCTACTCCCCGATCTTTCTCGTCCTCCTGCCGACCGCGATCCTGCCCTCGTTCTGGGGAGAAACGCGCTTTGCGATGCTCTCGTACTCCCTGCTGCACAACCAGACGCCGGAGCGCCGCGAACTCGACTACTTGCGCTTCCTGTCGACGAACAACAACTGCGCAAAGGAGGTGAAGCTGTTTGGACTGAGCAACTACCTCCTCTCGCGCGCACGCGACCTGTTCGACCGCTTCTATTCCGACAACCGGAATCTCTCCGTGCGCCGCGCCGCCACGGGCGCCGCCCTGGGCCTGGTACCGACCGTGGGCTACTACCTGGCCTACGTTCTGATACTGAAGCAAACCCTCGACCACACCCTCACCGTGGGCGAGATGGTGTTCATCGCCGGCGCCTACATGCGCATGCGCGGGGTCATCGAAAGCCTCTTCTCGAGCCTGAGCCTCATAGCGGAGCATGCACTCCATATCAAGGACCTGTTCGATTTCCTGGCAGTCAGGCCCACCATCGTTTCACCGCCGTCGCCGGCCGCCTTTCCCCGCCCGGTCCGTACCGGCTTCGAGTTTCGCAACGTGACCTTCTCCTATCCAGGCTCACCGTATCCCGTACTCAGCAACGTGAGCTTCCGCCTGGACGCAGGCGAATGCCTGGCGCTCGTCGGCGAGAACGGCGCCGGGAAAACCACCTTGGTCAAGCTTCTGGCTCGACTCTACGACCCGACGGAAGGGCAAATCCTGCTCGATGGCGTGGATCTCCGCGATTATTCACAGGAGAGCCTGCATCGCGAGATCGGAGTCGTGTTCCAGGACTTCGTCCGCTACGACTTCCTCGCGAAGGAGAACATCGGCCTTGGCCAGCTCGAATCCATCGACGACATCGGGCGAATCCACATCGCGGCCAGGAAGAGCCTGGCCGACCAGGTGATCGCGCGGCTGCCGAATGGGTACGACCAGATGCTTGGACGCCGCTTCGAAAGCGGACTGGACCTCTCGTCGGGCCAATGGCAGAAGATCGCCCTCGCGCGGGCCTACATGCGCGAGGCGCAGATCCTCATTCTCGACGAGCCGAGCTCGAGCCTGGACGCACAGGCGGAACATGAGGTGTTCAAACGCTTCGGCGACCTCACTCAGGGGAAGACGACGGTGCTCATCTCGCACCGCCTGTCCAGCCTGCGCATCGCCGATCGCATCCTCCTGCTGGCCAACGGCAGCGTGCACGAGCAAGGCACGCACGACCAGCTCATTGCGAACGGCGGGCGATACTCGGAGATCTTCTCACTGCAAGCGTCAGGCTACCTGCCGTAGGGCGAGCGGCAACACGACGCTGCTCGCCGACGCATGCAAAGGATTGCTGACACTTCCATAGGGGCATTTATGGCCTGCAAAGGGTACTTGAAGCCGCTGCTGTTCCTTGCGGGCGCCGCCTTCGTTCTGCCGACCCATGGCGAACGAGGCCACGCAGCGACGCAATTGTCCGCGCCGGCTAGGCCGGCGACTCCCGCGGCGCCCGCGGCGGCAGGCGTCGCCGACCTCACCGGCGCGCTCGACTTGAGCGAACTGGACAGCGGCATCGGTGCCTGCCAGGACCTCAACAGCTTTGTCAACGCCAAGTGGGTTGCCGCGAATCCCATCCCGAGCGATAGCACGAGCTGGGGCGCCTTCGACCAGCTCGTCGAGAGGAATCTCATTGCACAGCACGACATCGTCGCGAATGCCGCCAGGAACGCGCCGCTGGCCGCGCCCGGCTCGATCGAACGGAAGATTGGCTGGCTCTACCAGGCCGGCATGGACCAGGATGCCATCGACAGGGCTGGCTTCGACCCGATCAAGCCGAAACTGGACGCCATCGCGGCGCTCGAAAGCAGCGCTGACGTCGCGAAGTACATCTACACCAGTTTTTCCGACGGCGCCCAGCCGGTGTTCAACTTCGGCTCCGGCGCCGACCTCGAGGACGCCAGGATGCAGATCGGCTTCGCCGATCAGGGCGGCCTCGGCTTGCCGACGACGAGTTTCTATACCGATGCCAAGCATGCCGGCATCCGCAAGGCCTACGTCGACTATATCGCCAGGTCGCTCCGGTTGACGGGCATCCCAATGGGTGATGCGGAGATTCAGGCCGCTGACGTGCTCGATTTCGAAACGGAGCTAGCCTCCGCCTCGCTGTCACCGCCCGAACTGAGGGATCTGGACAACAGGTATCACCTCGTCACGGTGGAGCAGGCGAACGAGATCACGCCGCACTTCAGCTGGAGCAGGTTCTTCGCTGCACAGGGCATCGCCATCGACGACCGTTTTTCCCTGTCACAGCCGAAGTTCTTCGCCGAGTTCGATCGACTGCTGGCTCACGCTCCGATCAGCCAATGGAAGGCCTACCTTCGATTTCACGCTATCGACGACGCCTCCCCGTACCTGAGCACGGTGTTCCAGGACAACAGGTTCGAGTTCTACGGCAAGACGCTTTCGGGCCAGCTGGAACAAGCCGAGCGGTGGAAGCAAGTGCTCGATGCAGTTAACGAATCGATGGGCGAGGCCCTGGGGCAGCTCTATGTCGCGAAGGAGTTCACACCCGGAGACAAGGAGCGTACGGAAGAGCTGGCCGCCAGCATTCTCGATGCACTGAAGAATCGCATCGAGAACGCGGAATGGATGAGTGACGCGACCAAGCGGAAGGCGATCGAGAAGTGGGGCAAGCTGCTGCCCAAGATCGGCTATCCGGATCGCTGGCGCGATTGGGACGGCTTGCAGATCGGACAGGGCGACTATTACGGCAACGTGATGGCCGCCGCCAGGTTCAACTACCACCATGATATCGGCCACATCGGCAAGCCGACGGATCGCGCCGAATGGAACATGACCCCGCAGACGGTCAACGCCTACTATTCCCGGAGCACCAACACGATCAACTTTCCCGCTGCGTTCCTGCAGCCGCCGTTCTTCTACAGGAACGGCGACGACACCGTGAACTACGGTGGCATTGGCGCCATGATCGGGCACGAAGCCACCCACGGTTTCGACGACCTGGGCCGCCAGTTCGATGGCGACGGCAACAGGGCCGACTGGTGGACCGCGGAGGACGAAGCCCGGTTCGGGACGCGCGCGGCGCAGCTGGTGGCTCAGTTCGACGGCTACGCGCCGATCAAGGGCAAACCGGGTCTACACGTCAACGGACAGCTGACTCTGGGCGAGAACATCGCCGATCTCGGCGGTCTGAACGTGGCTTATGACGCGCTGCAGAACGCACTGAAGAATGCGCCGGCCGAAACGCAGAAGCAGGTCGACGGCTACACCGAAGACCAGCGCTTTTTCCTGAGCTGGGCCCGCGTATGGCGCAATAGTACCCGCGAGGAATCCGCCGAGCTTCTCCTCAATGCTGATCGGCACGCGCCGACTTCGCTGCGCGCCATTGGGGCGCCGTCGAACATGCTGGCCTTCGCCGAGGCATTCCATTGCAGGCCGGCCGACCCGATGGTTCGCCCAGCCGACAAGCGGGTGAAGATCTGGTAGATCGCCGCGCGCCGGGCCTGCCGGCCTCACCGCCTGCGGCGCCCCGGCGCCGCTCCCTTCATGGCACCGATCGACGCAGGCAGAAGGAAGCACCACGCCGAAAGCTCGATGGGCCGCGTGCACGGACGTGGCGAAGCGGGCAATGCAAGGGAGTTGCTGCGCAGCCGCCACCTTGGCCCGCCGGCTGGCGGTACCGGCGGCTGTCGACCATGCCGGGACATCCAGCGTCAAGCGGCAGCCCAGCGCCGCCCCGGGGACGAGATGGGGCGAGTGGCAGCCCCTCCTGTGTGCGATCCCTAGGATCCGCCAAGCGCGCCCGGGAGACGTACGACCGCCACCGTTCCGGATGCGTCGTGACGTTTCCGCAGAACCAACGACCCGCCTTGCGCCTCGATGATCTGACGGGACAGCACGAGGCCTATTCCCGAACCGCTGGGCTTGGTAGTGAAGAACGGAACAAAGAGGCTGTCGCTGGCAGGCAAGCCAGGGCCGCCATCCGTCACTTCGATACTGACCTGATCGCCCTCCTCCCGCCAGCTCAACTGGACTTGACCGCAGGATGGATCGGCTTCGAGCGCATTGCGCACCAGATTGATCAGGACCTGCTCCAGCTGATCGCCATCGGCCAGGACCGCCTGTTCCAGATCACCGTGCAGCGAGATGCGCGCGTCATCGAGCAGGCGTTGCACGCGCTGGCCCATGTCGGCCACCCGCAAGGGCGCCAGTTGCGGGGCCGGAAGCTTCGCCAGGCGCGCGTATCCGCCCAGGAACC
Organism: Luteimonas sp.; assembly: GCA_041905645.1. GTDB lineage: Bacteria > Pseudomonadota > Gammaproteobacteria > Xanthomonadales > Xanthomonadaceae > Luteimonas. The sequence goes on along the minus strand of JAYRKR010000011.1, from coordinate 22,826 downwards.
GTTGCAATGCGCCGCTGCGCTGTTCGATCAGGTCCAATCCATGCACCAGGTCGGCCCTGCGCTCGTCGTCCAGCCTTTCCCCTTCGGGCGGCATCAACCGCTGGAGCGTGTCGGCCATCGAAGCGATGGGCGCCAGCGAATTGTTGATCTCGTGGCTGAGCACGCGCAGCAAACGACGGAAAGCCTGGGCTTCTTCCTCGCGCAGGGCACGCTCCATCGGCTGTATCACCAGCAGGCTGCCGGCCTGGCTGTGGCTTCGCAGCGAGGCGTGGCTGACCTGCCAGCGCCCGAACTGCCCGGCGAACACCTGTGCGTGGATGCTGCCCGATGGCAGCGCGAACAAGGCCTCCAGTCCCAGCTGCGCTGCGCCCTGCCCGATCAACTCGGTCGCCGGTGCGCCAAGCAGGCGCTCGCCGGCGGGGTTGACCATGCGCAGGCGCGCGTCGCCTTCGAACGCGAACACCGCGCCGTCCAGCGTGGCCAAGGTCTTGCTGAGCAGTTGCAGGGTTTCATGCAGGGCCTGGCGCTCGTCCTGCAGGTGCATGGCCAGGCGGTTGAAGCCGTCCACCAGCATCGCGTGGTCACCATCCTTACGCGGCACCCTGGCGCGCACGCTGTAGTCGCCTTCGCGCAACCCTTCGACCAGGTTGGCCAGCGTGCGGGTCCAGTGCCCGGGCGAGTCGCGCAGTGCATGGGCCGCCGCCAGGCTCAGGACCAGCACCAAGGCCAGCAGCAACCAGCGCGAACTTCCTTGTGGCGCCCCCACCATCAGCACGACGAGAAGCGCAGCGAGGGCCGGAGCCGCCACCAGCATCAGACGCGCAGTGCCGGACCAGCGCGATGACATCAGTCTGCGACATCCGTATCGCGCAGACCGTGCTTTTCCATGCGCCGATAGAGGCTCTGACGAGTGATGCCGAGTTGGTCGGCGGCGCGCTGCAGGTTGCCGCGATGCTCGCCCAGGGCCCGGCGCAGCAGGAAGGCTTCGGCCTGTTCCAGCGTCATCCCGCCCAAGTCGGGATCGGCCATCGGCGCTTGCGGGACTTGCAGGCGCAGGTCGTCGACGCCCAGCAGCGGCCCTGACCCCAGCAGCGCCGCACGCTCCATCACGTGTGCCAGCTCGCGCACGTTGCCCGGCCACGGATAGTCCTGCAGCGCCCGCTCCGCGTCCGGCGACAGCTCGGCCTGCATGCGGCCGTAGCGCTGGCTGGCGCTACCCAGGTAGTGCCGGGCCAGCGGCAGGATATCGGCGCGCCGCTCGCGCAGCGGCGGTACGCGCAGCTGGAAGGTGTTGACGCGGTACAGCAGGTCCTGACGAAAGCGGCCGGCGGCGACTTCCTCGGGCAGGTCGGCGTTGGTGGCCACGACGATGCGCACATCCACCCGCTGCGTGCGCGAAGCGCCCAGGCGTTCGAACTCGCCGTCCTCGATGACCCGCAGCAGCTTGGGCTGCTGCTCCAGCGGCAGGTTGCCGATCTCGTCCAGCAGCAAGGTGCCGCCGTCGGCGAGCTCGAAACGGCCGACGCGCTCGCTGCGTGCATCCGTGTAGGCACCCCGCACATGCCCGAACAACTCGGCCTCGAACAGGGTCGGTGCGATCCCGCCCAGGTTGACCTTCACCAGGGGCATCGCGCTGCGCGGCGACCACTGGTGGATGAGCTGGCCGATCAGGCTCTTGCCGGTGCCGTTCTCGCCCAGCAACAGCACCGGCGCATTGCTGCGGGCGATGCGCTGCACTTCGTCCATCAGCTGCCGCATGGCCGGCGATTCGGCGATGAAGCCCGGCTGCCCGTCGGCGAGAAGCAGCGCATTGTTGGCCGACAGCCGCTGCACGTCGCGCCGGCTGCGCTGCAGGGCGATGCGCGACTCCAGCACGGCCAGCACCCGGGCATTGTGCCAAGGCTTCTCGATGAAGTCGGCCGCGCCAAGACGCATCGCTTCCACCGCCAGGTCCACGCTGGCCCAAGCGGTCATCGCCACCACCGGCAACGTCGGCCATTGCGCAGCTATTTGCGTGATCAAGGCCAGGCCTTCCTGGCCGGAGGAGGTGTCTCGCTCGTAGTTCATGTCCACCATGACCGCGGCAAAACCGTCGCCGCGCAGGCAGGCCAGGCCCTCCTCCGGCGAGGCGGCGCCCACCATCCCGTAGCCCGCGGTCTTGAGCAGCAGGCGCAGGGCGTCGCGGATATCGGGCTGGTCGTCGATGACCAGAATGCGCAAGGGGTCGCGGGTGTCTGCGGCAGGCATGGTCGGCGAGTCTAGGGCCTGTGGGCTTTCAGGCGACGTTCCCCATGGCGGTGCATGGCATACGCAAGCGCTCTTCTGTCTGCTCTGTCTGCGCGACGGACCGGGTAGCGTCCATTCTCCGGCTCGTCGCAGCCTGTGGCACGCTCCGGATCATCCCACCCGGAGCGTCCATCTTCCGCAGTATATAGCCATACTCTGGGACGCGAGCGGCAAGCGCGCAGCTCGTCCATGGTGCCGGCCAGAATCGCCGCGGAGGACTTGTCACTTGCCTGTTTCGGGCCCTTTCGCAACTAGCCTCGCGAGCATCTGCAGCTCACTTGCTCCGAGTTGTAGGCAAAAGAAGCGGCCTCTCCGCCCTTATCAACCACTCGCTTCGAGTCGAAGGCTCAGATTCTCTCGCGCCCGTCCTTCGAACCGTCCTTTCACCATGGGGAAAGCTTTTGAGATCTATTCATGGTTCCCTCTTTTCGATCAAAGGAGCCTCAGGAACGCCGGGCTGCAAGTTGCCAGGACTGCGCGCGTCGATCGACCTGGCATCGATCACCCAGGAATCGCCCGTCTCGGCTGTGACTTGGCCCCATTGATCCGAAGCCGATCGGCACCACGTCCGCCCCGCCGCGGGAACGACTTTCAGCTGCGGACCCTGCGGCGCAGCACGTGGCGTCATGCGCGCAGCGCCTCCATCGGCGGCACCCGCGCCGCGCGCAGGGCGGGCACCAGGCTGGCCACCGCGGCCGACAGCGCCAGCACGACCAGCATCACGGCGATCGCCAGCGGGTCGTCCGCGCCGACGCCATACAGAAAGCTCTGCAACAGCCTCGACAGCAGCAGTGCCGCGGCCAGGCCGATGCCCAGCCCCAGTGCGACCTGTCGCGCGCACTCGCGAAGCACCAGCAGCGCCAGTTGCCTGGGCGATGCGCCCATCGCCCCTCGCAGGCCGAACTCACCACGGCGCGCGGCCACGGTCACGGCCGCCACCGCGTACAGGCCCACTGCGGCCAGCACCAGCGCTAGCGCCGAGAACACGCCGACCAGCAGCAGGTTGAGCTTCTGCTGGCTGGTGGTATCGGCCACCACCTGCTCCATCGTGGCGATGTCGCCGATCGGCTGCCCCGAGGCGATCGCTTCCACCGCACGCGGCAGGTCGCGTTGCAAGGGCGCCAGGCTGCCGGGCCGGACGCGGACGGCATAGCGCAGGGGCATGAAGCCACGGATGATGGCCCAGGTGGAGTCGGGCATCTGCGCCATCGGCAGGTAGAGCACGCCGGGGACCGGTTCCGAGGGCCCCTGCTGGCGCACGTCGCCGACCACGCCGACCACGCGCATGGGGCGCGGATGACTGCTGCCGTCGTCGGCCAGGGTGACGATCTTGCCCAGCGGGTTCTGGCCGTGCAGGTAGTCGCGCACGAAGGTAGCGCTGACCAGGCACACCGGCTCGCCGCCGGCGACATCCTGCTGCGCATCGAAGCGGCGACCGGCGAGCAACGGCACGCCGAACATCTCCAGGAAGCCGGGCGTCACCGGGCGATACTGCGCCCCCGTCTCCGAGCCGTCGGGGAAGCGCATGGGCATGTTGAGCTGCGACCCGGTCGGCAGGTTGGTCGCCGCGCCGGCCGCGATCACGCCGGGCCGGCGCTGCAGCGCTTCGACGATGCGTTCCGTCTGCCGGTTGACGGCTGCGATGTCGGGATTGCGCGCCTGTACCGGCGCCAGGCTGAAGGTGGCGATGGCGCGGCTTTCGAAGCCCAGCGGCACTTGCGAGAGGTGCTGCAGGCTGCGCAGGAACAGCGCCGCCTCGGACAGCAGCACCACCGCCACCGCCAACTGCACCACCACCAGCACGCGCCCCAACCGGCCCGATTCACGGCTGAGGCCGGAGCGCCCACCGCCGGCCAGTTCCGTGATCAGGGACCGCCGCCCGGCACGCCAAACGCCGATGATGGCCGCGATCACCGACACCAGCGGGCCGACCACCAGCGCGAACGAGATGGTGGCGGGCGACAGCCCCACTTCCTGCGCGCGCACCCACTCCGGAGGCACCCATGCACCCAGCAGGCGCAATCCGGCCCAGGCGAGCAGCAGACCGACCAGGCTGCCGGCAATGCCCACCAGCACGCCTTCGGCCGACGACGGCAGGGCCAGGCGCAGCCAGGGCGCGCCCATCGCCGCGCGCACGGCGCCGTCGTGGCTTCGCGCCAATGCCCGCAGCAGCATCAGGTTGGTCAGGTTGACCGCGGCAATGATCAGTACGCACAGTGCCGCGCCAAGGAACATGCGCAGCGTGTCGCGCCCTTGCGAAAAGACGACCTGCTTCATCGGACCGATCCCGAGCCGCGCCTGGCTCCAGTAGCGTGCATGGTCCGCGTCGCCGCGGGTGGCGCTGTCGACCGCCGCGCGAAGTCGCGCCGAGACCTCGGCATCGGCCCCGGCCAAGGTGGCGCCGGGCGCCAGGCGCGCGACGATGTACTCATTGGGAGAGATGTTGGTGTCGGCCAGGTCCGGCTGCAGCGGCAGAATGATGTCGAAGGCGGTGTTCCACTCGAAATCCGCCGGCAGCACGCCGATCACCGGCATGCCCTTGCCTTCCACCTCCAGGGTGCGGCCAAGCGCCGAAGGGCTGCCGCCGAAGCGCCGCTGCCAGAAGCCGTGGCTCAGGATCATGCCCTGCGGGCCATTGGGCCGGTCCTCGTCGGCATTGAAATTGCGGCCCAGCGCCATCGGCCGGCCCAGCGATTGCAGGAAACCGCCATCGGCATGGATCGACTGGACCACCTGCGACACGCCTTCGCCGGTGACGTTGGTGTTGCGGGAGAAACCGCTGACCATGCCCGACGCGGCGAAGGCCTTGACCGACTTGACCGGACCGTAGAAGCCCGGCGCGCCGGCGATGTAATCGGCCTCCTTCACGCCCGCCACCACCAGCCGGTCCGGCTGCGGGAAAGCCAATGGCTTCAGCAGCGCTTGATCCAACAGCGAGAACACCAGTGCCATGGTCCCCACGCCCAGCGCCAGAGTGATGCTGGCCAGCCCCAGGAAGGCCGGCTTCCGCAGCAGCTCCCGCCAAGCCTGCCGTACTTCGGCCCACAGCAACGCCGCGCGCATCACGGGGCCGGCTCCGCGGCGGCCATCGGCAAGGCGATGTCCTGCTCGTAGCGCAGTCGGTCGAAGGTGTCCTCGTCGACGATGCGGCCATCGAGCATGTGGGTGATGCGCTGCGCGCGCCGGGCGAAAGCCGCATCGTGGGTGACCATGCACAGCGTGGTGCCGCCCTCGTGCAGCTGCTCGAGCAGCCGCATCACGCTCTCGCCGTTGCGGCTGTCCAGGTTGCCGGTGGGCTCGTCGGCCAGCAGGATCGCTGGATCGCCCACCAGGGCCCGCGCCACCGCCACGCGCTGCTGCTGTCCGCCGGACAGCTGGCCGGGGTAGTGCCGGGTGCGATGCGCCATGCCGACCAGCTCCAGCATCTCCCGCACGCGCCGGCGGATCTGCTCGCGAGTGACGCCGTCACGATAGGTCAGCGGCAGGGCGACGTTCTCCTCCACCGACAGGTCGGCGATCAAGTTGAAGGCCTGGAAGATGAAGCCGATCTCGCTGTTGCGTATCCGCGCTCGTGCGCGTGCGTCCAGCGTGGCCACGTCCTGTCCCTTCAGCGCGTAGCGGCCGCCGCTGGCAGGCTCCAGCAGGCCCAGGATCGACAGCAGCGTCGACTTGCCGCAGCCCGACGGCCCGGTGATGGCGATGAAGTCGCCGGCATCGATTCGCAGCGCCACATCGGACAGCGCATGGGTTTCCATCTCGTCGGTATGGAATACCTTGCGCAAGCCTTCCAGCTGGATCAACGGGGCGCGCGCGTCGCTCGGCGGGGCGTTCATGGTCGGCTCCTTGGAAAGTCGAATCGAATGGAGAGATGCATGGATCAGCGCACGCGCAGGCGGTCGCTCGCGCTCCACTGGCTGGTGTCGGACAGCACGGCCTGGTCGCCAGGCTCGAGCCCCCGGGTCACCTGGATGCGATCGGAGGAAGCCGCGCCGAAATGCACCGCCACGCGCTGCGCGGTGGTGGCCCCGTCGCGCAGCACGAACAGCGTGCCATCCATGTTGGGTGCGGCGAGCGAAGGACGCCCGATGCTGACGACGTCCTTCAGCGTATCGAGCACGATGCGGCCTTGCACCGACAGGTCCGGGCGCACACCGGCGGGGAGCGCCTGGTCCAGCGCCACGTCCACCGTGACGCTGCCGTCCCGCACGGCCGGATCGATGCGGCTGACGTGGCCGCGTACGTTGGCCTCGCGCATCTCCACCGCCACTTGCAGGTCCAGGCCGAGCTCGCCGGCCAGCGCCTCCGGCACCTGCAGGCGTGCGATCAGGTCGTCCGGCCGCGCCACGCGCGCCAGCTTGCCGCCGGCCTGCACCTGCTGGCCCGGCTCGACTTCCAGCTGCTGCAGGATGCCGTCGATCCCTGCACGCACCTGCAGCGCATCGACCTGCTGCTGGGCGATGGCCAGCATGCTGGCGGCCTCGTCGCGTCGCGCCTGGCCGGCCTGCAGCTGCGCGGCCATGTTCCGCTCGAAGGCGCCGACGCGCTCGTCTTCGATCTTCGCGCGGTTGCTGCTCTGCTCCAGGGTGATCTGGCTTTCGCGCAACTCCACCGTCGAGATCACGCCCGCGTCGTGGGCGCGGGTGATGGCCTGATTCTTGACCTGGGCGACCTTCCAGTCCGACTCGGCCGAAACACGCGCGGCCTTCTGGTCCAGCAGTTGCGATGCCAGGGAAGCGCGCTTGGCGGCCACCTCGGCCTGGGCCCCGGCCATGGCTGCCTGCGCCTTGCGCATGTTGGCCTGCAGTTCCGGATTGGACAGCTTCAGGATCACGTCGCCGGCCTTGACCCGGGCGCCGGCCAGCACCACCACCTGCTGCACCGTGGCCGTCGCCCCGGCTGTTATCCATCGGATATCGCGCGGCACCAGCGTTCCGGTCGCCCGGATCTCGCGGCGCATGTCGCCCCGCTTGGCCACATCGATCCACAGGTCGCTGCGCTGCGCAACGGGCGCGGCCTTGCGGAGCCCGAACACCGCGCCGAGCAGCGCCAGCATGGCCAAGGCGATAACGGCCATCAGCCGATTGCGCGGGCGTTTCCACGAACGTTGGGACGAGATGGGCTTGGCGATATCCATGAGGACTTGAGCAGCAGGTCCCGTGCCAATCCAGGTGCTCGCCTAAGTACCTGATTCGGATCGCTCGACGAGCTAATGTGGAGAGCGCAGCGCGTACGACTTCGGACATCGGCATCCGATACCGTACACAGCTTGAAATGAGCGGCGCCCGCGAACCAGCCCCATCGGCTTGTTCCTGGAGACCAGGCAGATCGAAGCGACAAAGGCGGGTCCTGGGACATCGCTTGTTGCCCAAGGCGCCATCAGCCGAAAGGGATGAAGTTGGGATAGGCTGGTCCCGGCATCGATCACTGCTGCGCCTATCGCGCGGGGCGTTGCGTACCTGGCCTACGACCCGCGGCCATCGCATGCCCAGGGCGTGCGCCTGGCAAGCCGCCCTATCCCGTCCGTGCCGCGTCCCCGCGAACAATGACCTCAGACACTCGCCTGTGCGAAACGACCGACATGCTCCGTCACGGCGACCGATGATGCATGGCATCCCGCAATGCGCACACCCTTGCTAGCCGTCCTGCTGCTTGCTGCCCTTGCGGCACGAGCGCCAGCAAGCGACGCAGCCGAAGGTCGCAAGCGGGACCATCGTCCCAGGGTGTCCTCGCACCAGTGCGGCCTGGGCACTCCGTTCAACGTGCTTGCCGACGGCGGCGGCGTCTGGCTGTACCGCGACAGCGGCTCTCCGCGCGAGATCTTCTTCCACGACGGCGATCTGAGCGTCGACCACAAGGTGCGGCGCGTCGGTAGAGACGATGCGCAACGACTGTTGAAGATGGAGAGGAAGGCCCGCGCGCTGATGCCGCAGGTCGCCGCCGTTGCGCGGGACGTGGTCGATATCAGGTACGACGCGCTCGGCGGTGTCGTGGAGATCATGACGGGAAGCCGGCTCAACGCTTGGAAGATCGAGCGCATGCGCAAGCGCGCCAATGCATACGTCGACGACACCCTCGGGAAGGGGCGCTGGGACCAGGATGCGTTCGGCGGCGACTTCGAGAAGTACGTCGAGGACGGGGCCGAGCAGTTCAAGGGCAGCATCGCTCGCCACCTGCTTTGGCAGATCGTCACGGGGCGCTCCGGAAGAATGGATGCGCGTGCCGACAAGGTGGGCGGCGAGCTCGACGCGAGGCTCGATGCGAAGCGCGAAGCGATCGAGGCCGAAGCGGGCGCACTGTGCGCACGGGTGGAAGAGCTGCGTCGGCTGCAGGACGCGCTCGAGTTCCGCTACCAGGGCCGGCCGCTGCGGATGCTCGCGCCGGCCAAGGGCGGTCGGCCTGGCGGCGTCGACAGGCCGCGCGGCGATGCGATCGAGGTGGGGTTCCCCTGATCCGGCGGATGTCGCAAGGCGAGGGCGGCCCTCGCACGGAGGCGTTCGACGCGGGGGCCAACGGCTCGCGGCCGGGCTCGAGCACGAGGCGAGCGGTGCCGAAGGCGGGCAACCGGCCGTGGTGGCCCGCCTGCCGGGATCCATGCGGCCGGCTCCGGTGGCGCACGACCTGGGCAGCCGGGGTGTCGAGGCGTTCGCCGGTACCGGCGGCGGCGAACGTCCGCCGCCCGAGGGCGATCCGGTCGCGCTCGCGCGCCGACCGCATCGAGCAATGAGGCGATGCAGGAGGCCTGCATCGACCTGTTGGCCGCCCGCCCGGCCGAGCGGGCGCGCGGGGAAACCGCCAAGACGCGGGCGGTGGAGGACCGGCGCGCGCGGCGTCCGGCCGGCCGGCACTCGCCAGGAGGCAACCGGGGCCAGCCGGTAGAATGACGTCGATGGACATCTTCAAGACCTTCACCATCGAGGCCGCGCACCGGCTGCCGAACGTGCCGCCGGGCCACAAGTGCGCGCGCCTGCACGGGCATTCGTTCGTCGTGGAGGTGCACGTGTCCGGCGAGCCCGGCGCCGACAGCGGCTGGGTGATGGACTTCGGCGACATCAAGGCCGCGTTCCGGCCGCTGTACGAACGGCTCGACCACCACTACCTCAACGAGGTCGAGGGGCTGGAGAACCCGACCAGCGAGCGGCTGGCCGCGTGGATCTGGGAACGCCTGAAGTCTGCGCTGCCGCAGCTGGCCGAAGTGGTCGTGCGCGAGACCTGCACGTCCGGCTGCCGATACCGGGGACCCTAGCGGCCGGAGCGGGCCGATTTCCCGCGGCCCCGAAGGGCACGCTCCCCGAAACTCCGCGCATTGGGTACGCTGCCAGCGCCGCGACGGGCGGCGGAAGGGTGCAGCTGGTTTTCGCCCGCCGGTCTTCAATAACTCGTTGATTTTATTGGCTTCATGGCGAGCATGAATGCATCCAGCCGGTGATGTTGCATTGCAGCAATCCATGGTTTATGCTGCACCGCACAATCACCGGCAATCCCTGCCGGACATCCCAAGCAGGAGCCCGCCATGTACCAGGATTTCAACGAGCAGTTCGCCGCTGCCTCGCGCCAGTTCGCCGACACCGCCGCCCAGGTCAACCGCCTGGCCCTCGAGAACGCCGAGAAGGTGTTCGGCCTGCAGCTGGCCACGTTCGAAGAGAACGCCAACGCCACCTTCGCCTTCTGGGGCGAGGTCGCCGAGGCCCGTGACTTCGACGGCCTGAAGGCCGCGTGGCCGAAGGGCGTGCAGGTCGCGCGCGAGAACGTCGAGCGCGCCGTCAGCACCGGCCAGGAAGTGATCGGCCGCACGCTGAAGACCAACGAGGCCATCGCCCAGATCGCCAAGGCCCAGGTCGAGTCGGCCAGCGCCAAGGTCCAGGCCAAGGCCGAGGAAGCGGTCAAGACCGCCACCAAGGCCCGCAAGTAATTCCAGCTCCATCGGCCGGGCGACCGGCCACGCGGTCTCTCTCCCGCGTCGGAAGCCCGGCAACGCAGGTTGCCGGGTTTTTTTGTGCCCGCGCCGCGCAGGCGGCCTCGGCCCTCGATCCCTTGTGGTGGGAGCGACGGAAGTCGCGCCGGACCGCCGGCGACCGCCGGGAGCGCGCCGCGACTTCCGCCGCTCCCACATCGGTCGCCCCCACATCGGTTGCTCCCACATCGGTCGCTCTCGTATCGGTCGCTCCCGCATCCGTGGCTTCGCATCCCCGGATCCGCGAGGTGGTGCGCAGGCAGGCGGTCACGCGCAGCCGAAGCCGCTCCCAGCGTCCTGCTACCCCTGCGACTCCACGAGCTCGACGAACGCCTGCAGCGCCGGTGCGCGCGGACGGTTGGCCAGCTCCAGCCGATACAGCGGGCGCACGATGTCCGCGTCGCCCGCCAGGCGCAGGATGCGCACGCGCCGCATCGCTACGAGGTCCTGCACCACGATCGCCGGCAGCAGCGCCACGCCCGCGCCGGCAGCGACCGCGCGCGCGATCGCCTCGTTGCTGCCCAGTTCGAGCAGGCGCGCCGGCTTGATGCCGCGCCGGCGCAGCACCCGCTGCGCGACCTGGCGCGTCCCCGAGCCCGCCTCACGCAGCAGCCAGGGCTGCCGCGAGAGTTCGGCGACCGAGGCGCGACGCTTCGCCCCCAACGTCGCGCCGGCGGCGACCACCACCTGCAGCGACTCGTCGCGCCAGGGCGTGGCGACGATGCCGGGATCGTCCACCACGCCCTCGACGAAGGCGACATCCAGGCGCCCCTCGGCGATCGCGCGGCCGATCCCGGCGGTGTTGCCGACGCGCAGCCCGAAGCCGACTCCGGGGAACCGCCGCGCGAACGCGGCCACCGCCTCCGGCAGCCAGTACCCGCCCACCGTGGTGCTGGCCCCGACCCTCAACGATCCCTTGCGCAGCTCGACCCGGTCGCGGACGTCCGCCGCGGCCGCGCGCTCCATCGCGAAGATCGCGCGCGCGTGCTGGTGCAGCGACTCGCCGTGCTCGGTGAGCCGCAGGCCGCGTGCGCCGCCGCGCTCGAGCAGCGGCAGCCCGAGCTGGTGCTCGAGTTCGCGCACCGCCTTGGAGACGGCCGGCTGGCTGACGTGCAGCGCCTCGGCCGCGCGCGAGAACCCCTGGTGCTCGACCACGGCCATGAACATCCGCAACAGGTGCAGGTTCATCGATAACCAGAATTCATGAAAGACTGAATTATATGTATTGGATTCATTGAAGGCGTGAGCCCAGGCTGGCGGCACCTCCACCACCCGCCCGCACCAATGCACGCCGTTGCCGATCCCCGTCCCGTCCCCCTGCTTCGCCGCCACGCGCACCTGTGGCCCGGGCTGGCCCTGGCCGCCGCGGTGGCCGCGGCCGGGATGCTGGCCGCACGATTGCCGTCGCTGCAGGCGATCGGCATGGGCGCGTTGACCCTGGCGATCGTGCTGGGCATCGCGGTCGGCAACACGGTCTTCCCGCATATCGCCGCGCGCAGCGGCGCCGGCGTCGATTTCGCCAAGGGCATGCTGCTGCGCGCGGGCATCGTGCTGTACGGCTTCCGCGTCACCTTCCAGGACATCGCCGGCGTCGGCCTGCAGGGGCTGCTGGTCGACGTGGCGGTGGTCGCCTCGGTGTTCGGGCTGGCGGTGCTGCTGGGCACGCGCGTGTTCAGGCTGGACCGCCAGACCGCGATGCTGGTCGGCGCCGGCAGCGCGATCTGCGGCGCGGCGGCGGTGATGGCGACCGAGCCGGTGGTGCGCGCGCAGGCGCACAAGGTATCGGTCGCGGTGGCCACGGTCGTGGTGTTCGGGACCGCGGGGATGTTCCTGTATCCGTGGCTGTATCCGCACCTGGGCCTGGGCGAGCACGCCTTCGGCGTCTACGCGGGCTCGACCATCCACGAGGTGGCGCAGGTGGTGGTCGCCGGCGGCGCGGTCGGCGAGGCCGCCGGCTCGGCCGCGGTGATCGAGAAGATGCTGCGGGTGATGCTGTTGGCGCCGTTCCTGCTGGCGCTGTCGTCGTGGCTATCGCGTGACGGGGACGTCGCCGGCGGGCGGCGGATCGCGATCCCGTGGTTCGCGGTGCTGTTCGTGGCGGCATGCGGGTTCAACTCGCTGCGCCTGCTGCCGCCGGCCTGGGTCGGCGCGCTGGTGCAGTTCGACACCGTGCTGCTGGCGATGGCGATGGCAGCGCTCGGCCTGCGCACGCACGCCGGCGCCATCCGCCAGGCAGGCGTGCGGCCGCTGGCGCTCGCCGCCACGCTGTTCGCGTTCCTGGTGGTCGGCGGCTACGCGCTCAACGTCGGCATCGGCGCCGCGCTCGCGGCGATCCGCTAGGCCCGTCGGACCATCGGGCCCGGAACGCGGAAGGCCGCGTCGCCGCGGCCTTCCGGTCGGTGCGCCCGGATGCGATCGCTACTCCTGCGCGATCGCCGGTTTCTCGTCCAGCTTGTCGCCCAGCAGCCGGCGCACCACCACGTAGAACACCGGGATCAGCAGCAAGCCCAGGAAGGTGGCGAACAGCATGCCGCCGATCACGCCGGTGCCGATGGCGTGGCGGGCGTTGGCGCCGGCGCCGCTCGAGAGCGCCATCGGCGTGACGCCCATGATGAAGGCGAACGAGGTCATCAGGATCGGGCGGAAGCGCAGCCGCGCGGCCTCGATGATCGCCTCGCCCAGCGGCTTGCCGTGCTGGCGCTGCTCGATCGCGAACTCGATGATCAGGATCGCGTTCTTCGCCGCCAGGCCGATCACCGTGATCAGGCCGATCTTGAAGTAGATGTCGTTGGGCAGCCCGCGCAGCAGCGACAGCACCACCGCGCCCAGCACGCCCAGCGGCACGACCAGCAGCACCGACACCGGCACCGACCAGCTCTCGTACAGCGCCGCCAGGCACAGGAACACCACCAGGATCGACAGCACCAGCAGCATCGTCGCCTGGTTGCCGGAGAGGATTTCCTGGTACGACTGGCCGGTCCAGTCGTAGCCGAAGCCCTCGGGCAGGTCGTCCTCGACGATCTTCTGCATCGCGTTCATCGCCTCGCCCGAGCTGTGCCCGGGCGCTTGCGAACCGACGATCTCGACTGCGGCGTAGCCGTTGTAGCGGCTCAGCGCGGGCGACGCCGTGATCCACTTGCTGTGGACGACGTTGGAGATCGGGATCATCGACGGCGTGCCGTCCGCGTTCGTGTCCGCGGGCGCCGGCGTGTAGAAGCGCGACAGCGACTCGGGGCCGGTGCGGTAGTCCCTGTCGGCCTGCATGGTCACGCGCTTGACGCGGCCGCCGTCGACGAAGTCGTTCACGTACACCGGGGCCAGCATCAGGCTGACCGCGTTGTAGATGTCGGTCACCGACAGTCCCATCGCCTGGGCCTGGGTGCGATCGACGTCGAGCTTGAGCTGCGCCGCGTCGGCAAGCGTGTTGGGACGCACCGCGGTCAGCGACGGGTCCTGGGCGGCCTTGCCCAGCAGCGTGCCCATCGCCTGCGCAAGCGCGTCGCGGCCCTGCCCGCCGCGGTCCTGCAGGTACATGTCGAAGCCGCCGAACTGGCCCAGCCCGTTCACCGTCGGCAGGTTGATCACGAAGATCTGCGCGTCGCGGATCGGGTACAGCGCCATGTTGGCCTGCTGGATGAACTCGGACGCGGTGATCTTGCGCTCGTCCCACGGCTTGAGCTTGACGAAGGCCATGCCGACGTTCTCGCCCTGGCCGACGAAGCTGAAGCCGGCCACCTGCATCATGCCCTCGTAGCCGTCGATCTTCTCCAGCGAGCCGCGCATCTGCTCGAACACGCGCTCGGTGCGCTTGAGCGTGGCGCCCGACGGCAGCTGCACGATCGCCAGCGCGTAGCCCTGGTCCTCCTCGGGCAGGAAGCTGCCGGGCATGCGCGTGAACAGGAACCCGCACAGCAGCGCCAGGCCCGCGAACACCAGCATCCAGCGCGGCGCGTGCCGCACGGCGCTGCCGATGTGGCCGACGTAGGTGTTCGCGACCTTGTCGTAGACCTTGTTGAACGCGCGGAAGATCGGGTTGCGGCTCTCGTGGTGGCCGGTCGGCTTGAGCATCGACGCGCACAGCGCCGGGGTGAAGCCCAGCGCCAGGAACGCCGAGAACGCCATCGCCATCGCGATCGTGATCGCGAACTGCTTGTAGATCTCGCCCGCGCTGCCGGCCTGGAACGCGCTGGGCACGAACACCGCCGCCAGCACCACCGTGATCGCCACCACCGCGCCGGTGATCTGCTCCATCGCCTTGATCGTGGCGTCCTTCGGCGAGAGCCCCTCCTCGGTCATGATGCGCTCGACGTTCTCGATCACCACGATCGCGTCGTCGACCACGATGCCGATCGCCAGCACCATGCCGAACAGGGTCAGCTGGTTGATGGTGAAGCCGACCGCCCACATGCCCAGGAACGTGCCCAGCAGCGCGACCGGGATCACCAGCGTGGGGATGATGGTGGCGCGGAAGTTCTGCAGGAACACCAGCATCACCAGGAACACCAGCGCGATCGCCTCGAACAGGGTCTTGACGACCTCCTCGATCGAGATCTTCACGAACGTCGAGCTGTCGTAGGGCGAGAACCAGGTCACGCCCTGCGGGAACGTCGCCTGCAGGGTGTCCATGCGCTCGCGCACCACCTCGGCCACGCCCAGCGCATTGGCGCCAGGCGCCAGCTGCACGGCGAAGCCGGAGGCCGGCGTGCCGCTCCACTTCAGGTCGAAGCCGTAGGCCGAAGCGCCCTTCTCCACCCGCGCCACGTCCTTGAGCCGCACCGTGGTGCCGTCGCCGTTGGCGCGCAGGATGATGTCGCCGAACTGCTCGGCGGTGCTGTAGCGGCCCTCGGCCGAGACCGTGGCGGTGAACGCCTGGCCCTCGGGCGCGGGCTCGGCGCCGACCGAGCCGGCGGCGAACTGCACGTTCTGCCCGCGCACCGCCGCCAGCACCTCGCTGGCCGACAACCCGTAGCCCTGCAGCTTGTCCGGGTTGAGCCAGATGTTCATCGAGTACTCGCCGCCGAACAGCTGGGTGCTGCCGACGCCGGGCGTGCGCGCGATCTGGTCCAGCACGCGCGCGGCGATCAGGTCGGCCAGCGCGTCCTTGTCGTAGGCCGGGTTGGTCGAGCGCAGCGCCACCACCATCAGGAAGCCGGGGTTGGCCTTGGCCACCACCACGCCCTGCTGGGTGACTTCCGAGGGCAGGCGCGGGGTCGCCAGCGCAACCTTGTTCTGCACCTGCACCTGCGCGATGTCGGGGTCGGTGCCGGGCTTGAAGGTCAGCGTGATCGACGCGCGGCCGCTGGAGTTGGACGAGGAGCTGAAGTAGTCCAGGTTGTCGATGCCGGTGAGCTGCTGCTCGATGACCTGGGTGACCGCGCTCTCGGTGGTGTCCGCGCTCGCGCCGGGATAGGTCGCCGACACGGTGACCTGCGGCGGCGCGATGTTGGGGTAGGACTCGACGCCCAGGCCGGTGATCGCGAGCACGCCGACCAGCGTGATCAGGATCGCGATGACCCAGGCGAAGACCGGGTGGTTGATGAAGAATCTGGACATCGGTCAGCCCTTCTTCTTCGCGTCGTCGCCCTGCTGCTTGCCCGCCGCCGGTTGTGCCGCGGCCGCGCCCGGCGGCTGCCAGGGCGAAGCCTTCGCCGGCTGGCCGGGCTGCGCCTTCTGCAGGCCGGAGACGATGACCTGCTCGCCGCCGGCCAGGCCCTTGGTGACGATCCAGTCGCTGCCCTGCGCGCTGTCGGCGGCGACGTCCTTGCGCGCGACCTTGCCGTCCTGACCGACCACCAGCACGTAGGCGCCCTGCGCGTCGCGCTGCACCGCGGCCTGCGGGACGAGGAAGGCGTCCGGCACCTGGCCCAGGGTGATGCCGAACGAGACGAAGGTGCCCGGGAGCAGCTTCTTGTCCGGATTGGGGAGCGTCGCGCGCAGCGCCACCGCGCCGGTCTGCGGGTCGACGACGTCGCCGGAGAAGTCGAGCTGGCCGGGGTGCTCGTAGACCGTGCCGTCGGGCAGCTTCACCTGCACCTGCGGCGCCTTGCCGCTGGACTGCAGGCCGCGCGCGCGGGCGAGCTCGGACACGCTCATGGAGAAGTTCACGTACAGCGGGTCGATCTGGTCGACCGTGGTCAGCAGGGTGGCGTCGCCCTGGCCGACCAGCGCGCCCTCGGTGACCTGCTGCTTGCCGGCGCGGCCGGCGATCGGCGCGCTCACGGAGGCGTAGCCGAGGTTGATCTGCGCGCTGTCGACCGCGGCCCTGGCCGCCTGCACCGCGGCGGCCGAACTGCGCTCGCTGGCCAGCGCGTTGTCGTAGTCGGACTTGGAGACGAATTTCTGCGGCAGCAGCTGGCGCGCGCGGTCGGCGTTGGCCTTGGCGTTGGCGTAGCTGGCCTGGGCCTGGGCGAGCGAGCCCTGGGCCTGGCCGAGGGCCGCGCGCAGCGGCGCCGGGTCGATCACGAACAGGACCTGGCCCTTGCGCACGTCGCTGCCTTCCTCGTAGACGCGCTTCTGCAGCACGCCGGGCACGCGGGCGCGCACGTCGGCGCTGCGGTAGGCGGACAGGCGGCCGACCATGTCCTGCTGCAGCGACACGGTGGTCTTCTTCGCCACCAGCACCCCGACCTCCGGGGGCGGCATGCCGCCGGCGCCGGCGCCGGCCTGTTCGCCCTTGCCGCAGGCCGACAGCAGGAGGATCGCGCCGGCGAGCGCCAGCGTACGGGTATGCATCGTCATGGGAGGGGCTCCAGGGGGATCGTGTGCCGGTTCTGGGTCGGCATCGCGGCAATTCCTATACCCGTCAGTGTAGCATCCGGGGGTTACGGTCAACGTGCCGGAAGTCAGGAGAAGCACGGGCGATCAGCCCGACAGCAGCGGCCCCGTGTCCAGGGCCTGCGCCAGCATCGCAGGGTCCGGCGCCGCGCTCCAGTGCAGGCGTCCCAGGCAGGGGGCGGGCAGGCGGTTGCGCAGGGTCTGGAAGTTGTCGTCGCGCCGCTCCATGGCCGGATCCACCTCGCTGGCGAT
Organism: Luteimonas sp.; assembly: GCA_041905645.1. Classification (GTDB taxonomy): domain Bacteria; phylum Pseudomonadota; class Gammaproteobacteria; order Xanthomonadales; family Xanthomonadaceae; genus Luteimonas. The sequence continues at coordinate 5,563 of JAYRKR010000011.1, read as the reverse complement.
CCAGCCGGCCAGCCGCGCGCCGTCCGCGGCGATCGCGCGCGCGCTCAGCCGCGCATGGTTGAGGCAGCCCAGGCGCATGCCCACCACCAGCACCACCGGCAGCCCGAGCGCGCGGACCAGGTCGGACTGGTCGAGGTCGGTGGCGAGCGGCGCCAGCCAGCCGCCGACGCCCTCCACCAGCACGAAGTCCGAGCGGGCGGCCAGCCGCGCGTGCGCCTCGAGGATCGGCCCGGGCACGACCGCGATGCCCGCCTCGCGCGCGGCGAACTCCGGCGCCAGCGGCAGCGGCAGCGCGAACGGGTTGACGTCCCCGTAGCGCGGGCGCGGATCGCTGGCGGCCTGCAGCGCCAGCGCGTCGTCGTTGCGCCAGCCCTCGGCGGTGCGCGTGCAGCCGCTGGCCAGCGGCTTCATCCCCACCGCGCGCAGGCCGCGCGCGCGCAGCGCGTGCAGCAGCGCCGCGCTCGACACGGTCTTGCCGGCGCCGGTGTCGGTGCCGGTGACGTAGCAGCCGGGGAGGCTCATGCGCGCGCCTTCCGCGCTTTCCGGCCGGCTGCCGGGCGGTTCTCGCCGGCCTCGCTCGCGCCACGGGCAATCCTCATCGCAACCTCCGCGCCGTCGGGCCGTCGGGCCGGTGGACCGCGTCCGCGCTACACTGCGGCGCATGTTCGCATCGCACAGTCTAAGCGGCAGCAAGCCCGAGCAGTACGCGCAGCTCGCGGAGCAGGCGCGGGCACTCGTCGCCGGCGAGCGCGACCGCATCGCCAACGCCGCCAACCTCTCGGCGCTGGTCTACCACGCGCTGCCGCGGCTCAACTGGGTCGGGTTCTATTTCTTCGACGGCATCGAGCTGGTGGTCGGCCCGTTCCAGGGCCTGCCGGCCTGCATCCGCATCCCGCTCGACAAGGGCGTGTGCGGGGCCGCGGCCAGCAGCGGCCGCACCCAGCGCGTCGACGACGTGGATGCCTTTCCCGGCCACATCGCCTGCGACTCGGCCTCGCGCTCGGAGCTGGTGGTGCCGCTGTTCGCCCCGGACGGCGGGCTGGTCGGCGTGCTGGACATCGACAGTCCGGATCCGGCCCGTTTCGACGTTGAGGACCAGACAGGGGTCGAGAACATCGCACGGATCTTCGTGCAGTCACTGGGGTAGCGGAGCGATGGCGCACGGGACAGGCAAGACCGGACGGCGATGCGGCGTCGGCAAGGCGCCGTGCGCGGGGGCGCGGCCGTGAGCGCGCCGCTGAAGCTGCGCAACATCGGTCCGAAGAGCGCGGCCTGGCTGCGCCAGGTCGGCCTGCGCACCCCCGAGGACCTGGCCGCGGCCGGCCCCGTGGAGGCCTTCATGCGCGTCAAGCGCGCCGGCTTCAAGCCCAGCCTCAACCTGCTCTACGCGCTCGAGGGGGCGCTGCTCGACTGCCACTGGCAGGAAGTCCCGGAGGAGCGACGCGCGCAGCTGGTCGAGCAGGCCGAGGCCGCCATCGCGCAGCTGCCGCCGCCGCGCAACCGCCCCGCCGCCGCGCCGGTGACCACGACGGTGATGCACGACGACGAGGGCGGTGTGCCCTCGCCCGGGCTGTTCGACGAGCCCGACGGCGACTGACCTCCCTGCCTGGATCATGGCGACGGCCTTTGTGGGAGCGACGGAAGTCGCGACGCTCTCCGGCCGGCGGCAGTCGCGACTCCCGTCGCTCCCACGACGGCCGGCCCTGGCCCGGCTTGCCCTCCTTGCCGGATGCCGCTCGCGCGGATCGCGTACAATCGCCCCGCTTCGCGGTGACCCGGCGGCGTCCGCCAACGGGTTGAAACGGGAAGCCGGTGAAGTCCGCCGTGCGGCGTCCGCGTCGCGCCACGACCATTCCGGCACTGCCCCCGCAACGGTAAGCGAGTCGCGCCAACGCATCCGCCACTGTCCAGGCAGGCCACCGGCCTGCGGGCTTCCTGCCGGAAGCCGCACGGGAAGGCGCCGCGGCCGAAGTCGAGGACTTCAACTCGCCAGTCCGGAGACCGGCCATGGAGCACGGGTCCCACGACCCTGACCGATTGCGATGCGGAGGGCATTGCGGCGGCGATGCCGGCGCACGCTCCACGCCCGACCCCGCAGCCAGCTCTCCTTCCCTTCGCGATTCCATCCCACGTGTTCGCGTGCGCGGGTGCGCGCGAAGGAGAAGCTCCCATGCAGTCCCGGATCCTCGTGCCGGCCATCGCCGGCGTCCTGTTCGCCTCGACCCAGGCGCACGCCGCCGCCGACGCCGCCACCGACCTCGACCAGGTCGTGGTCACCGCCACGCGCACGCAGGTCGCGCTGGCCGACAGCCTGTTCCCGGCCCAGGTCATCGACCACGACGAGATCGTGCGCAGCCAGGCGCGCAGCCTCCCCGAGCTGCTGCGCGGCCGCGCCGGCATCGACATCGGCAACCAGGGCGGCCCGGGCAAGCTCGGCAACGTCTTCCTGCGCGGCAGCGAGGCCGACCAGGTGCTGGTGCTGGTCGACGGCGTGCGGGTGGGCTCGGTGACCGCCGGGCTGGCGGCGTTCCAGGACCTGCCGGTCGACCAGATCGACCGCATCGAAGTCGTGCGCGGGCCGCGCTCGAGCCTGTACGGCTCCGAGGCGATCGGCGGCGTGATCCAGATCTTCACCCGCCACGACGAGGGCGCGGTCACCCCGCGCATGCGCGTGGGCATCGGCAGCCATTCCCTGCGCGAGGCCAGCGCCGGCATCGGCGGCGGCGGCAAGCGCGGCTGGTTCGGCGCCGACGTGGCCTGGCAGCGCACCGACGGCATCAACGCCTGCCGCGGCACCGCGTCGGCGCCGGACGCACCGTTCGGCGCCGGCTGCTTCGTCGACGAGCCCGACCGCGACGGCTACCGCAACGCCTCGCTCAACCTGCGCGGCGGCGTGCACGCCTCCGACGCGCTGGAACTGCAGGCCAGCGCGCTGCGGGCGGAGTCGCGCAACGAGTTCGACGGGAGCATCTTCGGCGGCAACATCGCCGAGAACGTGCAGCAGGTCCTGGGGGCGAAGCTGGCCTGGACGCCGTCCGGGCGCGTGGACGTCACCGCGCAGGTCGGCCGCAACGACGACCGCTCGGAGAACTTCTTCGACGACCACGCCGGCGGCCGCAGCCGCGTGGGCCACTTCGACACCAGCCGCAAGACCGCCTCGCTGCAGGCCGACGTCGGCCTCGCCGCCGGCCAGCTGCTCAGCGCCGGCGCCGACTGGGAGCGCGACACGGTGGAAAGCGACACCGCCTTCGACGTCACGCAGCGCGACAACACCGGCGCCTTCCTCGAATACCAGGGCACGTTCGGCGCACACCGGCTGCAGGCCAGCGTGCGCAACGACGACAACGAGCAGTTCGGCAGCCACGCCACCGGCGGCCTCGGCTGGGGCCTGGCCCTCGGCGAAGGCTTCCGCCTCACCGCCAACTACGCCACCGGCTTCAAGGCGCCGACCTTCAACGACCTGTACTACCCGTTCTTCGGCAAGCCGGACCTGCGCCCGGAGGAGTCGAAGAGCGCCAACGTCGGCCTCGCGCAGTACGCGCAGCGCTGGAGCTGGTCGCTCAACGCCTACCAGACCAGGGTGGACGACCTGATCTCCTACGACTCGTCGATCTTCCTGCCCAACAACATCGACCGGGCGCGCATCCGCGGCGTCGAGCTCACGATCGACACCACGCTCGCCGGCTGGGACCTGTCCGCACAGCTGAGCCACACCGACCCGCGCAACCGCACCGCGCGCAACCCCGACGGCAGCGACAATCCCAACCAGGGCAAGCTGCTGGCGCGGCGCGCGCGCGACACCGGCCGCCTCGACCTCGACCGCGCATTCGGCGCGCTGCGGGTCGGCGCGACCCTGCGCGGCGCCGGCCACCGCTACGACGACGCGGCCAACGCCGTCCGTCTGGGCGGCTACGCGACCTTCGACCTGCGCGTCGCCTATGCGTTCACGCCCGACTGGACGCTGGAAGCGCGGGTGGAGAACGCCTTCGACCGCGACTACGAGACCGTCGCCTGGTACGAGCAGCCGGGGCGCGAGTACGGACTGGCGCTGCGCTGGACGCCGGCGCGCTGACGGCGCAACTCGTGGGAGCGGCTTCAGCCGCGAGCTCTCGGCGCTTGTGGGAGCGACGGAAGTCGCGACGATTTCCCTGCCGAAGAGCGTCGCGACTTCCGTCGCTCCCACAATCAAGCCAGCGCGTGCCTTGGCAGGGGCGCCAATTGTCGACAGCTGCGGCGAGGAGCTCGCGGCTGAAGCCGCTCCCACGCGTCAGGGGGCATCTCGTGGCAGTGTCTCGTCCCCATCCCCATTCCTGCCCTCGCTCTCACCGTCGCCGCCTTCGCCTTCGCCTTCGCCTTCGCCGAACAGGCTGCGCTGCCACTCGACCTCCTCGCGCTCGCGGAATCCCGACAGCCCCACGCCGGCCAGCCGGTAGCGCGTGGACGCGGGCAGGCCGACGCGGTCGCGCAGCGACAGCGCGATCGCCGTGAACGCCTCCAGCGAATCCGGCGGCGCTTCCGGGGTGAAGCTGCGGGTGAGGATGCGGAACTGCGCGGTCTTGAGCTTGAGCACCACGGTGCACCCGACCCGCTCGGTCCTGCGCGTGGCCAGCCACGCCTTCTCCGCGAGGCGGCGGATCTGCGCCTCGAACTCGTACAGCGTGAGGTCGCGCTCGAACGTGTCCTCGGCCGAGATCGACTGCACCGGCTGGTCCGGCTCCACCGGCCGCTCGTCGATGCCGCGCGCGCGCTGGTGCAGGCGCGCGCCGAAGCTGCCGAAGCTGCGCTGCAGCTCCTGCGCGGAAAAGCCGCGCAGGTCGCCGACGGTGGCGATGCCCAGCTGCGCGAGCTTCTGCTCCATCACCTTGCCCACGCCGGGGATCTTCGCCACCGGCAGCGGCGTGAGGAAGGATTCCACCTGGGCCGGCTTGACCACGAACAGTCCGTCCGGCTTGTTCCAGTCCGAGGCGATCTTGGCGATGAACTTGTTCGGTGCCACGCCTGCCGAGGCGGTGAGCGAGGTCTCCTCGCGGATCTGCGCGCGGATCGCCTGCGCGGTCGCGGTGGCGCTGGGCGAGGCGATCTTCGGCGCGGTGACGTCGAGGTAGGCCTCGTCCAGCGACAGCGGCTCGACCAGGTCGGTGTGGCGCAGGAAGATCCCGCGCACCTGGCGCGAGACCGCCTTGTAGCGCACGAAGTCCGGCGGCACGAAGACCGCGTCCGGGCACAGCCGCTCGGCGCGCACCGCGGGCATCGCCGAGCGCACCCCGAACACGCGCGCCTCGTAGCTGGCCGCGCACACCACCGAGCGCGCGCCGCGCCAGGCCACCACCACCGGACGACCCCGCAGCGAAGGATCGTCGCGCTGCTCGACCGAGGCGTAGAACGCGTCCATGTCGATGTGGAGGATCTTGCGCATCGGGCGATTATCCCGCAGCGGGCGATGCCGATGGCGGTGCCCCGAAGCGACCTTGTGGGAGCGGCTTCAGCCGCGAGCTTTTCCCGAAGAGCGGTCGCTGCCCCTGTAGGAGCGACGGAAGTCGCGACGCTTTCCCTGCGAAAGCTG
>JAYRKR010000010.1:0-60477 GCA_041905645.1 Luteimonas sp. | reverse complement strand
CCGCCCCGGGGGGGGGCCCCCCCGCGCCCCCCCCCCCCCCCCCCGCCCTGGGCCCGCTCCTACGGATTGCGCAGCGCCGGCAGCAGGGGTGCGATGTCGCCGTCGTTCTTCGCCGGCACGATCCCCAGCAGCCGCGCCAGCAGCGGATACACGTCGACGTTGTCGAACGCCGGGATCTCCATGCCGCGGCGGAACGCCGGGCCGCGCGCGATGAACAGCGCATGCATCGACGGCAGCGCCGGATCGTATCCGTGCGAGCCGCGCGGATGGTCCGTCGGGCGCTGCGCGATCGCCGCGCGCGGCAGCGCGTCCCAGCCTTCGTGCATCTGGCACACGATCGGCGGGATGCGCGGGTGGGTGCCGTAGTGCCAGCGCGCCGGCAGTTCGCCCTTGCGCCAGCAGTCGTAGTGCGCGTGCGCACCGAGCAGCTTGCGCTCGACGACCGCCTCGAAGCCGGGATTGGGCGCGATCCCGACCACCTGGCCCACCGACACCACCACGGCTTCCTCCATCGTCACCATGTCCTCGACGGCGACGTAATGGCCCGGTTCCACCGTCGCCATGCCGTGGTCGGACACGACGACGAGGTTGACCCGGTCGAGCAGGCCACGCGCGGCCAGGCCGTCGCGCAGGCGGCCGATCGCCGCGTCCGTCTCCGCCAGCGCCGCGCGCGTCTGCGGCGACGCCGGCCCGTTCTCGTGCGAGGCGTGGTCGACCTTGTCGAAGTACAGCGTGACGATGCTCGGCCGCTCCGCGGCCGGCGCGTCCAGCCACGCCAGCACCTGGTCCACCCGCGCCGCGGCCGGGACGTCCTCGTCGAACGGCAGCCACTGCGTGGGCCGCACCCCGCCGATCGCCGCCTCGCTGCCGGGCCAGTACATGGTCGCGCTGCGCAGCCCCGCCTTCTGCGCACCGATCCAGATCGGTTCGCCGCCCCACCACTGTCCGTTGCCCACCGCCTCGCGATCGGACAGCTTGAAGCCGCCCAGCGCCGCGTCGCGCATCGTGTTGTGGATGATGCCGTGGTGGTCGGGGCGCAGGCCGGTGACGATGCTGTAGTGGTTGGGGAAGGTCAGCGACGGGTACGAGGGATTCATCCACGCCGCATGCACGCCTTCGGCGGCCAGGCGCGAGAGGCTGGGCGTCGTCTTCGGGTCGAGGTAGTCGGCGCGGAAGGCGTCGATCGAGACCAGCACCACCGTGTCGGGCGGCGTCGCGGCCGGCGGCGTGGACACGCAGGCGGGCAGCGACAGCAGGGCCAGGAGCAGGAAGAACAGGGCGGCCGCGCCGCGGGGTCGTCTCGTCATCCGGACATGATAACGGCGCGGCCATGACATTCCGGCGGCGACCCGGCCGGATCCGGCGAGCCGGCGCCCGTCCACGCACCGCCCGCGGGGCGCACAATCGGACGCGGGACACCGCCTGCAGGGGAGGACGCGATGGCGCCGCGCATCGATGCGGTTCTGGCCGGCTGGCTGGCGCTCGCCGCGGCCGGTGCGGTGGTCGCGCAGGCCGCGTCCGCCGCGCCGGCGATGAGCGCCGCGGAATGCGAGGTGTGGTCGCGCGAGCTCGGCTTCGCCCGCTCGGTGGCCGAGCACGATGCCGCCGCCTTCGCCGCGCACGCCCACCCCGATGCCGCCTTCGACGCCGGCAAGCCCGATCCGCTGCGCGGGCGCGCGCGCATCGTCGCGGCCTGGGCCGACATCGTCGCCGGCAAGGGCCTGCTGCTGTCGTGGTATCCGACCCGGGTCACCATCGGCGGCGCGCCGGACGTGGCCTGGTCCAGCGGTCCGGCGCTGTTCGAATGGCCGGACCGCGAGCCCGCCAGGCGTTACGCGATCGGCACCTACCATTCGGTCTGGCATCGCGACGCCGACGGCACCTGGCGGATCCTGTTCGACGAAGGCGCCGGCATGGCGCCGGCCACCGCCGGGGATGCCGCGCGGTTCCGCGCGCAGCGGCGGATGGCGTGTCCCGCTGCGCCGGCGGCGGACTGACGCGGCCGGCCGGACGAGCCCGGCGCCTGCCGGTCCGTACGTTTCGGGCGAAGCGAAGAATCCGTCCGGCCGGCGCGAAGTCGATCGATCCCGGCTTCTCCCGAGATGACGGCTGCAGGAGGGCCGGGCAACCGCACGACCGCAATCCCCGCACAGGCGCGGTTGCGCGCCTGACGCGGGAATGAACCGGGGACCGTCCGGTCACCGCCGATTCGCCGCCGCAGGCGTATGGTCATGCCGTGGAACGGCGCGCCGCCGCTTCCCCTTTCCATGCGAGGCATGCCATGAACAGACTGCTCGTCGTCCTTCTCGCCGGCGGATTCGCCTCCGCCGCCTTCGCCCAATCCGCGCCTGTCGAACGGAGCCTGGAGCCGGGCGCTGCCGCGATCGGCACCCGGGCCAGCGACCGCGACGATCCGAACTGCCTGCGCGAAACCGGCTCGCGCATCACCGCGGTCGAGAACCAGCGCGCCGCCCGCGCCGGCAAGCCCGCCGACAAGTGCGCCAGCGCCACTGGTCGTTCCTACAGTCGCGACGATATCGATCGGACGGGCGCGATCGACGTGCGCGACGCGCTGCGCAAGCTGGATACGTCGATCCACTGAGCACCGCGGCATCGCGGAATCGAGGGACGCCCGGCCAGGCCGGGCGTCCTTGTTTTCATCCCTGCGCGGTGTCCGTCTGATGCGGGTTCGTCGCGAAACGGTTCCACCCCCGAGATTCCATCCCCGAGCGAATGTCGTGCGAGGACGTTTGTTGCCCGCAGCAGGCTGTCTCGAGAAATGGCCCCATGGGAGTCGCCTTGCACCATTCCGGTGATCGAGGGCGCCCCGCACCACTCCGGTGAAATGGCGTTGTACCGGCTGAAATGGCGCTGTACCGGCGACGCTTCCCCCTCCGGTCGTCATCCCCGCGAAGGCGGGGATCCAGCGACTTTGTCGCCGTCATCCGACGCCGATCACATCCGCCGAGCGAACGTCACCGGATCCCCGCCTTCGCGGGGATGACGGCTTCCGGAGGTTCTTCTCCGCGGCGATGGTTTCGAGTCGACCGGCCGGAAAGCCCGCGGTTGAAGCCGTTCCTCCCAGGGCCGGCGGCTCCGCGCAGCTCCCTGTAGGAGCGACGGAAGTCGCGACGGCCGCGCATGCGCTGCCGGCTGCCTGCCGCGACTTCCGCCGCTCCCACCTCGGCCATTCGCGATCGCGATGGCGCGGCGGGCATGGAGGGTCGCGAACGGCGCCCGCCGGCCTATTCCGCCGGCTTGCGGAACCTGTACGCGAACTGGTCCGTATGCCCGCGGATCGCCTTGTCGAACACCTTGAGCCTGTGGTCGTCCTTCGGGTTGCGCAGCACGTCGCTCTCGCCGACGTACTCGAAGCCCGCGGCTTCGACCTGCCGCCTCACCGCCGCCGGGTCGATGCGGTGCAGGGTCTCGGTATCGCGCATGCCCGAGCCGGCCTCCGCAGCGTGGTCGATCACCACGAACGTCCCGCCCGGCTTGAGCGCGGCGAACACCGCCTTGTCGAGCAGCGCCGGATCGGTGGGGCCCATGAACTTGTCCGGATAGTCGTGGTAGTTCTGCGAGGTGAACACCACGTCCACCGGGGCCGGCGTCGAGAACGCCGCCGCCGGCTGCACCAGCACCTCGATGTTGCCGAAGCCGGGCTGCTGCGACAGCTTGCGCACGTTGGCCGAATCCGGGCCCGACTCCTTGTCGTACTCGGTCGGCCAGATCGCGTAGACCTTGCCGCCGTCGCCGACCACCTTGCTGAAGACCTGGGTGAAGTAGCCCGTGCCCGACGGCATCAGCTCGGCCACCCTGTCGCCGGGCTCGACGCCGGAGAAGGCGACGAGGTCGGCGATGTGCCGGCGCGCGTCGTCCTTGGCATTGTCGCCGCGCGCGGGGTCGGCGACGGCCTTGGCGACGTAGTCCGGAATGGCGGGCGCGGATTGCGCCGCGGCGGCCGTGGCCACCAGTCCGGCGAGCGCGAGTGCTACGGAAAGCTTGTGCGATTGCATGGCGAACGCTCCCTGGATGGAAAGGACGTCGGAAGAAGGGACGGCGGCGCCATCATGGACCCATGCGCCGGCGCGGCGACTGCCGCAAGTCACGGAATGCCGACCCCGCGATCCGCGCGCCGCCGGCGTGCCGGACCGGCGCCCGCACCCGGTCCGTGCCCGTCGCGCGCCGCGGCCCGGCCTCGCGGCCTAGTCGAGGAAGGCGGGGAAGGCCGGCAGGCCGGCGAAATCCCCGGGATCGTGCTGGATCACCAGCCGCGCGTGGTGCGTGGCCATCAGCTGCCGCACGCGGTCGAAGGAGGCCATCGTGTCGGCGCGGCTGTCGTTGATGGGCGGCACCCGGTCGTGCTCGTAGTTCGCGCGCGAATGCCACAGGTCGCCCGACAGGATCACGGTGCCGGCGTGCCGCAGTTGCAGCATCAGCACGCGGTGCCCGGGCGTGTGGCCCGGCGTGCGCAGGATGCGCACCGTGCCGTCGCCGAACAGGTCGATGTCGCCGTCCTCGTCGCGCAGCGCGGCCTGGGCCGCGCCCGCGAACTGCGCCGGCACCACGCCGACGGGCGGCGGGTCGCGCCGGGCCCAGGCCAGCTCGGTGCGGTCGATGATCCAGGTGGAACGCGGGAACTCCGCGAGGTTGCCGGCATGGTCGACGTGCAGGTGCGAGAGGGCGACGAAGTCGATGTCGCCCGGCTGCAGGCCCAGGCGTCCCAGCTGCGCGCGCAGCGTCGTCTTCACCGACAGGTGGATGCCGGGGGCGAAGTCGACGCCGCCCGGGCTTGCGGCGATCGCGTCGCCCAGGCCCGTGTCCCACAGCAGCGTGCCCCGTGGATGCACCACCAGGAAGCACGGCGCCACCATGCTGCCCGGCCGGCCGCGTGACGCATCGCTGTCGTCGAACATCGCCATGTCCTGGAACGCGATGCGGCCGCAGTCGAGCGCGTACAGCCGCACCCCCGGCGGCGCGGCGGCCGCCGGTGCCGCGGCCGTGGATGCCGGCCACGCGGCGGCCAGGCAAAGGAACAGGACGAATGCGCGCATCGGCGGCGATCCTCGTGGAAGAGGGTGCGCATTGTCCGGCGACGATTGTCCCTGCGCCGGCGATTGTGCATCCGCCGAGCGGGACGATCGCGCTGCCTACCGCTCGAACACCGCCGTCTCCGCCGGGTAGTCCACGGTGATGCGGAAATCGCGGAACGTCTCGCCGCCCAGCGCGCCGTCCACCGGCCGATTCATCCACTGCGCCATCCATTCGTGGAAGGCCTTGTCCGGCCGCACCGAGAACCACGCCGGTCCGGTGCGGAAGCCGGCGACGTCCACGGCGGGCACCTGGATCATCGCCGCGCCCGCGTCGCCCTTCTCGATGTAGGGCCAATCCGGGTGCGCCTTGCGCCAGCGGTCGAAGACGCTGGCGGTGACGAAGTTGCCGGCGCGCTGCAGCGCGCCGGCATCGCCCAGCCGCGCCGCGGCGGCGGTGTCGAGCCGGAACGTCGCGCCGGTGTCGAACAGGAACTGCAGGTCCTGCCCGTCGATGCGCGCCGGGATGCGGGGGAAGTGCGTGGTGTGCGCGCCGTCGCCGCCGCGCTGGAAGCCGAGCTTCACCACGTGCGCGGGATCGGCCTTGGGCAGCCGGCCATCCGGCAACCGGCGCAGGGTACCGACGCGGTAGTCCCATTCCCAGGTGCGGTTGCCGAACCAGGGTGCGCCGAGCATGCCGTCGAAGTCCATGTCCGACACCAGCGCCGGCGCGAGGATCGGGACGCGCCAGTCGGCGCCTGTCGACGCGGGCGGCGGGATGTCGTCGACGTAGCGCGGCCAGGGCGTCTCGCCGAGCACCTGCGCGCCGGGCTTTGCATCGCGGTCGTAGGCGACGCCGAGCTTGTCCGCACCGGCCGTGGTGAAGTTCATGCCGCCGCCGGAATCGGTGAACAGCTGCAACACCTTGCCCTCCGGCGTGCGCGCTTCGACGAAGAAGCGATGGTGCTGCATGGTCGCGGTGAACGGCTTGGCGGGTACATCGGTGGCCGTCGCGGCCGGCACGGCCGCGACCAGGCAAGCCAGGAAGAGAATCGGGCGGAGTGCAGGCATGGGGGCGAAAGGCGCGTAGTGAAGGGAGGGGCCAGCCTGCGGCAAACGCCGTGCCGGCGACAGTGACCGAGGTCATCGTGCCGATCGTCCTGGCCGTCGGCACGGTCGGTGCGATAATCGGCCGGTTCCCGCCATGCAGGCCGCGCAATGTCCAACCGCAACGATCCATCCCGCAAGATCCGCGCACCGCGCGGCGCCGAGCTCAGCTGCAGGTCCTGGCTCACCGAGGCGCCTTACCGGATGATCCAGAACAACCTCGACGCCGAGGTCGCCGAGAACCCGGCCGAGCTCGTCGTCTACGGCGGCATCGGCCGCGCCGCGCGCGACTGGGAGTGCTTTGACGCCATCCTCGAATCGCTCAGGCAGCTCGGCGACGACGAGACCCTGCTGGTGCAGTCCGGCAAGCCGGTCGGCGTGTTCCCCACGCATCCGGACGCGCCGCGCGTGCTGATCGCCAACTCCAACCTCGTCCCGCACTGGGCCACCTGGGAGCATTTCAACGAGCTCGACAGGAAGGGCCTGATGATGTACGGCCAGATGACCGCCGGCTCGTGGATCTACATCGGCAGCCAGGGTATCGTGCAGGGTACCTACGAGACCTTCGTCGAGATGGGCCGCCAGCACTACGGCGGCGACCTCACGGGCAAGTGGATCCTCACCGCCGGCCTGGGCGGCATGGGCGGCGCGCAGCCGCTGGCCGCGAGCCTGGCCGGCGCCTGCAGCCTCAACATCGAGTGCCAGCAGAGCCGTATCGACTTCCGCCTCAAGACCCGCTACGTCGACGAGCAGGCCGGCGACCTCGACGACGCGCTCGCGCGCATCGAGAAGTACACGAGGGCCGGGCAGGCGAAATCGATCGCGCTGCTCGGCAACGCCGCCGAGATCCTGCCGCAGCTGGTCGAGCGCGGCGTGCGCCCGGACGCCGTCACCGACCAGACCAGCGCGCACGATCCCGTGCACGGCTACCTGCCGGTCGGCTGGACCGTCGAGCAGTGGCTCACCGGGCAGAAGCAGCATCCGGAAAAGGTGCGCGACGCCGCCAAGCAGTCCATGCGCGTGCACGTCGAGGCGATGCTGGCCTTCCAGAAGATGGGCGTGCCCACGTTCGACTACGGCAACAACATCCGCCAGATGGCCTTCGACGAGGGGCTGAAGAACGCCTTCGACTTCCCCGGCTTCGTCCCCGCCTACGTGCGCCCGCTGTTCTGCCGCGGCGTCGGCCCGTTCCGCTGGGTGGCGCTGAGCGGCGATCCCGAGGACATCTACAGGACCGACGCCAAGGTCAAGGAACTGGTCCCCGACGACAGGCACCTGCACAACTGGCTGGACATGGCGCGCGAGCGCATCAGCTTCCAGGGTCTGCCCGCGCGCATCTGCTGGGTGGGCCTGGGCCAGCGCCACAAGCTGGGCCTGGCGTTCAACGAGATGGTCCGCAACGGCGAGCTGAAGGCGCCGGTGGTGATCGGCCGCGACCACCTCGACAGCGGCAGCGTCGCCTCGCCCAACCGCGAGACCGAGGCGATGCGCGACGGCAGCGATGCGGTCAGCGACTGGCCGCTGCTCAACGCCATGCTCAACGTCGCCGGCGGCGCGACCTGGGTCAGCCTGCACCACGGCGGCGGGGTGGGGATGGGCTACTCGCAGCACGCAGGCGTGGTGATCGTCTGCGACGGCAGCGAGGCCGCCGACAGGCGCATCGCCCGCGTGCTTTGGAACGATCCCGGGACCGGGGTGATGCGGCATGCGGACGCGGGGTATGACGATGCGAAGGCCTGTGCGAGGGAGCAGGGGCTGAAGCTGCCGATGGGATGAGGCGGACCGCGTGCGGAAGCGAGGGCCAGCGGGCCGGGTGCGGGAGCCGCGGGATGCGTCATGGTGCAACGCGGCGATGCCATGCCTGGGGCATCGCTGCGATCATGGGGGCTGGGAAGTGACGGCTCGCATCCCGCCGACCGGAGGTTGGTGCCCTCCGGACCGGCTTCGCGGCCCGGACTGATTCCGGCGCCGGCGTCCCATGCCTTCTTCGGCCTCACCGACACTCTTCGGCCTGGAGCGCAGCGTCTACACGCGCATCGCCCGCCTGGCGCTCGAAGAGAAGGGGATCCCATACTCGCTGCGGGAAGTGGAGATCTTCGGTCCGGAGGGCGTGCCCGGCAGCCACCTGGAGCGCCATCCGTTCGGGCGCATCCCCGTGCTCCGGCACGGCTCCTTCGTGGTCTACGAAACCGCCGCGATCAGCCGGTACGTCGACGAGGCCTTCCACGGCGCCTCCCTCCAGCCATCCGGCGCCGAGCAGCGGGCGCGGATGAACCAGGCCATCGGCGTGCTGGACTCGTACGCCTATCGCCCGATGGTCTGGGGGGTGTTCGTGCAGCGCGTGTCGGTCCCGCTGGAGGGCGGGGTGCCCGACGAATCCCTCGTCGCGACTTCGCTCGAGGCGGCCTGCACCAGCCTGCAGGCGCTCGAATCCCTGATGGGCGAGGCCGGCTTCCTGGCCGGCGAATCCGTTTCCCTGGCCGACTTGCATGCCTTCCCCATGCTGCGCTATTTCTGCCTCGTGCCCGAGGGGCTGGCGGCACTCGAGCGCCACGAGCGCCTGCATCGCTGGTATCGAGCGATGCTCGCGCGGCCGAGCGTCGCAAGGACCACGACCAGCTTCGAGAAGGACGGGCGGCGTAGCTGACCATGCATCCCGGCTGAGGGCCATGGGCGGTTCGCAAGAACGGTGTCGGGTTCACTTCTCAGGTGTCTGATTCACTTCTCAAAGGTGATGCTGCATGAAGCGCCTTAGCCTCGTTTTGGCCTTGTGCGTTGCGCAAGGTTGTGCTCCCGCTACGGGGAGGCAAGATACGAACGACGCTGCAGGAAGCACCGTGCCGCCCTGCCAGCCCGCGCAGCTGCTTGGCTTTGTTCTCGATCCTAAGGAAGCTGCGGTGCATCGGCTGTTCGACCTGCCAGCCATCGACTATCCGCCAGGTACCCGGAAGGAGAGGTGGGGCATCTCGGTGACGCTCCGGGTCGACGAAAGGGGGTTGCCAGTCTGCCATTCGTTGAGCGATGAATTCGGAAGCAAGGCGTCGCTGGACGAGCAGAGAAGGGCGCTCGTTGGGAAGCTCGGACAGTGGCGGTATTCCCCACTGGTGCGTGATGGGCACGCGGTGCCCATGATCGTGACCGAGACGCTGCGCGAGCAGGAACTGCCTGGTTCGCATGTGCCGTTGCCATCCGTGCCTCTTCCGAAGGTCCGGATTGTCCTCGCGCGCTCGGGGTGCTACGGAACCTGTCCCAGCTACCTGGTCGAACTGCACGGAGACGGCAGCGCGCGGTATGAGGGCGACCGGTTCGTCGATGTCGAAGGCGAACATCGGTATCAGGTGCCCGTGACGAAGATTGAGGCGCTCGTCGAAAGCCTGCGGGCCAAGGATCTCTGGTCGATGCGGCCTTCCTACCGTGCCGGCATCACGGACAATCCGACGTACGAACTCGTGATCGACATGGATGGGCAGGTGCGTCGGATCGAGGACTACGTGGGCGAGATGGCCGGAATGCCCGTGGCTATTTCCGAGTTCGAGGATGAAGTCGACGAGGTCGCCCGTTCGGCGAACTGGATGACGCTTTCCGACGAAGCCATCGATGGCCTGCAGCAGGAGGGATTCGTGTTCGACTCCCAGGCGGGCGCGGACATGCTGGCGCGGGCGATCGGCAACGACGATGGCCACGACGATGCGGCGATGGCACGCTTGATCGCCTTGGGAGCGCCGATCCAGGGGGCGAAGCTGGATGGGTGGAGGAGAGCCGGCCCGCCGGAACCGCTGATCGAAAGTGCGCTCAGGCAGCGGCGCGTTGCCCTCATCGATCCGCTAGTGGCGGCCGGAGCGTTGAAGACCGGTGGCCATTTCGACCAGGACAAGATCGATGGCGCATTCGGCGCGGCCATAGAAGGTGGCAATCTGGCCGCTGTCCAGAAGATCTGGGACGTTGCCGGCGACGTGCAACATCCCAGTCTGACCTTCATGGACGAGGGAGAGGCTGCGGGTGACAAGTCAATCAGGAAGCCGGTGCCAGTGACGCTGCTGCTCTCCGGTCGCTACAAGCCTAGGGCTGAATGGCAGGGGCTGGAGATCGCACGCTGGCTGGCAGGCAAGGGGTGCGACATCAAGGCGAGCCGGGCCAATGGCGACACGCTCCTGCACATTGCCGCCGAGGCGAACGATCCGGCGTTCATCCGCTATCTTCTCGATCAGGGACTGGATGCTTCCGCGCCCGGCGAGTACGGGCTGCCTCCGCTGGGTGGCGCGCAGAACGAAGACGTGGCGCTCTTGCTGCTGGAAGGGGGCACGGACCTGCGCATGATGGATGGCGATGGCCAACGCTTCATCGATTATGCGCGCGACAACCACTGGGGACGCGTCGTGAACTTGCTGCAGCACTCGAAGACAAATTAGGGAAATAAGGATCTGATGGCATCGCGGTGCTACGGGTGTCCCGCTTTCTTTTCTGCGCTCAAAGTGGGATCCGAGAATGGGAATGGGCTAAGGTTCACTTCGGACTGGGAGGAACGGGTTCAGATTCACCTGTACCTATCTGTCACGATGAGTGAAGGTGCCGTCTCGGGTTGCGGTTGGATCCATGCCCTGGTGGTCTGGTCTAGAAGACCGCTATCCTTGATCGGGACCGGATTCGTGGGTGGTCTTCGACCACTCAAAGCAGGCATGGTCCAACCATCCGTTGAACACTACGGCCACGATATGCAAGCCCTTCTGCGCCAGCTCGTTGTCGTCCTGCTTGGCGGCCTTGTTTTCGCATTCGCTTCCGCCGCGCAGGCCGAAGCGCCCTACCGCGTGGTCGGCTACGCCACCGAGTGGAACGCGCGGCAGGCACGCACGCTGGAGGACGTCGACGCGCTGATCTTCGCGTTCGCCAAGGTGGAGGGGAACGAGGTGGTGCTGCCGGGCGACGCGGGCGAGCGGCTGGCGCGGCTGGTGGCGCTCAAGCGGAAGAAGCCTTCGCTGCGGGTGAGCATCGCGGTGGGTGGCTGGAGCGCGGGCGGGTTCTCGGAAGCGGCCGCCACCGCGGCCGGGCGCGAAGCCTTCGCGCGCAGCGCCGCGCGACTGGTGCGGGCGCACGGCGCCGACGGGATCGACGTGGACTGGGAATACCCGGGCCGCGCCGATGCGGGCATCGCGGCCAGCCCGGCCGACCACGCCAACTTCACCCTGCTGCTGAAGGCGCTGCGCACGGCGCTGGACGCGGCGGCGGGCGAGGGGCGGCACTACGCGCTCACGATCGCCGTCGCCGACGGGCCGTTCGCCGAAGGCATCGATATCCGGGCGGTCGAGCCGTATCTCGACTGGTTCAACCTGATGACCTACGACTTCGTCAATTCGATGACGCCCACCACCGGGCACCACGCGGGCATCTACCCCTCGCGCCTGGCGCCGCCGGACGCGCGCAGCGTGGACCGCGCGGTGCGCGAATACCTGGCCGCGGGCGTGCCGCCGCGGAAGCTGCTGATCGGCGCGGCGTTCTATGGACGCGAGTTTGGCGAGGTCGCGCCCGGGAACGACGGCCTCTACCAGCGTTACGGGCGCTACGTGACCGAACACCCGTGGCCGCAGATCAAGCGCGACTACCTCGGCCACGACGGCTTCGTGCGCCACCACGATCCGCAGGCACAGGCCTCCTGGCTGTGGAACGCGCGCACGCGCCGCTTCATCAGCTACGACGATCCGCAGTCCATCGCCGCCAAGGCCGCGTACGTGAAGGCGCACGGCCTGGGCGGGATCATGTACTGGGAGCAGCGCAACGATCCCGACGGCGAGCTGGTCGAAGCTGTCAGGGACGCCCTGCGCTGAAAGACGAGGCGAGGGCCGATAATAAGGATAGTCGCGTAGGCTTCGGGGGTCGATGCCGGCCCTGCCTCTACGATGCGTCGATCCGGGCTATCAACCGAAAAAGGGGACTGAGTGAGCTATTCCTGATTTCCACGGCGGACCAATTGGGCGCCAGGCCGATCACTACTCGAAATTGCCCATTAGTCGCGATTTGAGAAATAGCGGTTCAAGCTCTCTTCGCAGTCAGCCATAAGCCTCTTTCCTGCAGGATCGCTTGGACGAATTTCCATGCTATCGCCGAAGTACTCCAACAACCGCTCTTCTGCAGCCACCCCCTCCCGCTCAGATACGGCAACAGCGGCAGGCAACGAATCTCCTCCCCCAGCCGGGATGAATCGGACCTGCCTTCTGAGAAGGACTCCCGTGACCTTCAGTCTGGCACAAGCGCCGGCTAAGTAGGCAGGGGATTCGCTCCTTCTCTTCTTGGCCGAAAGTGGAAGTAATCCGGCCAGAATGTGCACGCTTTCATGAGAAACCGTGTCTACAGCCTCGGATAAGTCGGAAGAATCCGACCGCCGAAAACCAAATGCGATTTCTGCAGAGCCTTCGGCAAGCGCTCTATGAACATTCTCATACCCCAGGCCATCTGGAAGCAGGGTGATTCGATACTTCAGTTGGTTCGCGCCTCTTGCAAACGAAGCAACGTACTCGATCCCGGAAAGCATTTGCTCGCAGGCGCGAGCCGCCTCGGGCTTCGGAATGCCGCCGAGCACCTCTACGGACAGGCTTCCATCACGAGAAGCACACGATGCAGCGCTTGGCAAATTCCGCTCGGTTTTCCGGCCTGGCAAATAGCTGACGGATTGCACCAGCCTAAAAGGTCCAACGTTGTTGACCTTGACGGCATGGACTCCTTCCCGGCCGGCGGAGGCCTTCAGTGCCGCGGGGACATGCATGCAACCACAGAGCAAGAGGCCTGCGGCCAGGCAAGTAAGACGCGGCCACACTGACGTGACCGCGTCAATCAACGGATTGCTCAACTCGCGCAAGGGTACGGGCTGTGCTGTCCGGGAGGCGTACAAGCCTCAAATGTGGTGACAGCGCTGGCCTTCACCACGCCCTCGTACTTCGATTTCACGGCAATGATTTGCGAGCCTGGCGCATAATTCGATTGAAACCTGATCATGCGATAGGACACTGTATCGGCCGATCCCGCGTTCGCTGTGGCCCATGTATTAACAAAGTTGGGATCTGACAGCCGAATGATATTTCCCGATCTAGTCCAAGAAAAGACGTGAGCCGCGACCGTCGAGCTGGTCGAAGAGTCAGTAAGGATGATATTCACTGACCCGGTCGATGGATAGGAAATCGTAGACCCAGCGACATCTATCTCGAATTGCGCCGCGTCCGCGACTGCCGAAGCTACGAGTTGCATATCGGCGAACCGGAGCTGAGGAAAGGTTCCTGATATTTCACCATGTACCTCGCATTCCTTCTTCGGGGAGCACGAAGCGCCAGCCTTCCACTGTGCACCCGCGCACCCGGTAAGCATGAACGCTGATGCCATACCAACTGCTAGACCCATGATCATGTATTTCATTCTGATCTCTCTCTTCCTGAGCGCCGGCAGTCCCGGCCGTAATTGAGTATTCGGAATGATTGGAAAAATCTGTGACTGCGTCTGCTTTTGCTGTGAGTATGGCTAAGAATTTTTCTCGTCCATCCTCCTCGCGCCTCTTGTAGCGCGCTGCCGGTCACTATGAAAGTGACGAATGTGCGCCTGCGACGTCATTGAGCCCAAAAGAGGAGCGCGCTTTTCCAAGAAGCGCTTCTGATTCTCCGATTTCCGAGCATCAGCCCTCGACTGTTAGCCGAAATGCCCGCAGTCGCTCGTAATGCGGCCGACACGTTTCCGCGACCGCCGCGGCATCTCCGGAAAGCGCCGCCTCGTGCGCGACGGGCGCTTCGAAGCCGGTGGACTCCCAGACATGCGCGTACCAGTGCGGCGCCCAGATGCCGTCGCTGTCGCGCGGGCCCTTGGGCCAGTGCAGCATGCGGTCGCTGAAGGCGATGCCCAGCCAGTCGCACAGGGCGCGCAGGTGGGGACCGGGGGCGCGGAGGAAGTCGCCGGCGTCGATGACCGGCGGCGCGGCGCCGGCTTCGCGGAGTTCGTCGTAGAGCGCGGCCTGCTGCGGCAGGCCGATGTCGTCGGCGGTGACGGTGGCGCGCGACCTGAGGTAGGACGCCACCACCTCGCGCGGGTCGCGGATCAGCAGCACGTTGCGCAGCTTCGCGATCCAGCCGTGGTCGATGTGCGGCAGCAGGTGGTGGGCCATGTGCTTCTGGTACCAGACCGGCGCATCCCCGGGCGCGGGGCCGAGCAGGGCACCGACGACGCTGCGCCAGTCGCTGTCGCCGGCGGCGACGACTTTGTCGCGCGCGGGATGGTCGAGCCCGGTGTGCGCCAGATAGTGGGCGTACAAGGGCTCGTCGCTGACCGCGCAGTCGCCGCGGTTCTCCCAGGCGCGCATCATCGCGGTGGAGATGTTGCGCGGGCCGGACCACATGGCGATGCGCAGCGTCATCGCGGCCGTATCAGGGGCGCACGCGGGCGGCGACGTCGCGCGCGACCAGGGCCTGGTACAGCGCCTGCAGGCGCTCGACCATCGGGCCGCGCGCCTTGCCGTGGCCGCCGATGGCGCGCCCGTCGACGGTGTGCACCGGCACCACGCCGGCGAACGTGCCGGTGACGAAGGCCTCGTCGGCGCCGTAGACGTCGGTGAGGCTGAAGGACTTCTCGAACACAGGGATGCCGTTGTCGCGGCACAGCGCGACGACGTTGCCGCGGGTGATGCCACCGAGGCAATACTGGCCGGTCGAGGTCCAGACTTCGTCCTTGCGCACGATGAAGAAGTGCGTGGAGTTGCAGGTGGCGACGAAGCCGTGCGGGTCCAGCATCAGGGCCTCGTCGGCGCCGGCCGTGTAGGCCTGGATGCAGGCGGTGATGCAGTTGAGCTTGCTGTGCGAGTTGAGCTTGGGATCCTGCACGTCGGGATAGCCCCGGCGCACGTGCACGGTGAACAGCGACAGGCCGCGCTGGGCGGTCCCGGCCGAGGCGGTCTTGTACTCCGGAATGATGACGATGGTGGCGGGCCCGACCGCCACGCGCGGGTCCTGGTACGGCGTGCGCTTGATCCCGCGGGTGACCATCAGCCGCACGTGCACGCCGTCGCCGCGCATGCCGTTGGCCTCGAGCGTGTCGTAGATCGCGCGCGTGAGCTGGGTGCGATCGAGGCCGACGTCGAGCAGGATCGCCTTGGCGCCCTCGTACAGGCGGTCGAGGTGCGCGTCGAGGAAGGCCGGTTGGCCACCGACGATGCGAAAGCCCTCCCAGACGCCGTCGCCGAGCACGAAGCCGCTGTCGAAGACGGACACCATGGCCTGGTCGCGGGGCTTCAGGACGCCGTTGATCGAGATCAGGATGCCGGCATTGCGTGGATCGTCGGCGGAATGCTGCGTGCCTTGGGTCATGGTCGCCTCCGTGGCGGACGATGTTAGCGCAGGCCCGGGTCGGAGCGCTCACCGCCACCGGCCGGCGTCGGTCGCGCATACACTGGACGGAGTTCGGGGATCAGGACAAGCAGGCATGCGCCGTATCGCCATCACCCGCGCGGTCAGCCGCGCCCTGGAGCGCTGCGAGCTGACCCACCTCGCGCGGCGCGCGATCGATCTCGACCTGGCCCGCAGGCAGCACGCTGCCTACGAACGGGCCCTGCGCGATGCGGGCTGCGATGTGCGGCAGCTCCCGGAACAGCCCGGGTTGGCGGATTCGGTGTTCGTCGAGGACACGGCGGTCGTGCTGGACGAGGTGGCGGTGCTGACGCGCCCCGGCGCGGAATCGCGGCGGGACGAGGTGGATTCGATGGCGGAGGCGCTTGCGCCCTTCCGCGAACTGCTGCGCATCGAGGCGCCGGGGACGCTGGACGGCGGCGACGTCCTGCGCCTGGATCGCGTGATCCACGTCGGCGCATCGTCTCGCAGCAACGCCGAAGGCATCGAACAGCTGCGCCAGCGGCTGGCGCCATTCGGCTACCGCGTGGAAGCGGTGCCCCTGCGCGGCTGCCTGCACCTGAAAAGTGCCGCGACCCGGGTGGCCTCCGACCTCCTGCTCGTCAATCCCGACTGGGTCGATGCGCGGCACTTTCCGGGCTATCGCACGCTCGCCGTCGATCCGGACGAGCCGTTCGCCGCGAATGCGATCCTGGCCGGCAGCACAGTGCTGTATTCGGCATCGTTCCCCAGGACCGCCGATCGATTGCGGCAGGCAGGCATCGCCGTGCGCCGGGTGGACATGTCGGAGACGGAGAAGGCCGAGGGCGCGATGACCTGCTGCAGCGTCGTCCTCGACGGCGAGCGGGGTGGGGTGCGTTCCTGACTTCGCGTCGGGTGTCGGCTAGGATGCCCGTGTGGCGCGCTTGGAGAGCGCAATGCTTCGAGTAGTCGGCCGACGTAGGAGGCGCCCATGACCCGATCCACCGTTCTGTCCGGCCTGCTGGCCCTGCTGCTTTCGCTGCCGTTCGCCGCCGCTTCGCGGGACGCGGCGAAGGCGGCCGCCGGCGACGATCCGCTGTCCGCCGTGCAGGCGCTGTTCGATGCCATGGCGTCGCACGACGTCGAGGCCGCGCGCAGGTCGATGCTGCCCGGTACCCGGTTCGTGATGGTGCGTGCCGACGGCACCATCCGCGCCAGCAGCGACGCGGAATTCCTCGAGGCGCTCGGCAAGGAGCCGAAGTCCGCCTGGCGGGAACGCATCTGGTCGCCGCAGGTGGCCGTGGACGGCCCGATGGCGCAGGTCCGGGCACCGTACGATTTCCACCTCGACGGCAAGTTCTCCCACTGCGGCACCGATCTCTTCACCCTGGCGAAGGACGCGGACGGCTGGCGGATCGTCGCGGTCGCCTACACCGCGCGCAAGGACGGCTGCCCGCCAGGCGGTTGATGCCCGACAACCGTAGGATGGGTTGAGCCGGAGGCGATACCCATCAACCGACGTGGTGGCATGGGGATCGCCTCCGGCTCAACCTATCCTGCAGCGACCGTCGAGGCCGGGGCCCGGTGGAGGCAAGAAGCGACCCCCATCCCGGCAGCCGCCGCCCCGGTGCGACATACTCGGTACGATCACGCCAAGGGGAGTCCCGCATGCCACGCAAGCATCCGTACGCCGCGCTCGCCGCCGCCGCCGTCCCGTTCGGCCTGTCGCTGCTGCTGTCGCCGCCGGCATCCGCGCAGCAGGCCGACCCGAACGCCAAGCTGGTCGCTGAGCGCAACGCGATCGAGGCGCAGCTGCAGGAGATCGCGATCGTCGACCGCAAAGTGATGGTGCCGATGCGGGACGGCAAGCGCATGGCCGCCGACATCTACCGCCCGAAGAACGCCAAGGGCAAGGTGCCGATCATCTTTTCGCGCACCCCGTACAACTTCAACTTCTGGGACGTGAAGCTGGGTGCGCCGCGCGACATGAGCCACGAGCTGGACGCGGTCAAGCGCGGCTACGCGCTGGTGGAGATGAACGAGCGCGGGCATTTCTTCTCCGAGGGCAACTACGAGATCCTCGGCGCGCCGGTCACCGACGGCGTCGACGCGGTCCGCTGGATGGCCTCGCAGCCGTGGTCGAACGGCAAGGTGGGCACCACCGGCTGCTCCTCCACCGCCGAGTGGCAGCTGGCGGTCGTTTCGCAGGACGAGCCGGCCTTCGCCACCTTCAACGTGCAGGGCTTCGGTGCCGGGGTGGGGCGCGTCGGCCCCTATTACGAGCAGGGCAACTGGTTCCGCGGCGGCGCGGTGCAGCTGCTGTTCCTGTCGTGGATCTACGGCGAGCAGAACCAGGTGCGGCCGATGTTCCCGCCGGGCACCTCGCAGGAGGAGCTGATCCGCGTGTCGAAGATGTTCGACCTCGACCCGCAGATGCCGCCGGTCGACTGGGACAAGGCGTTCTGGCACCTGCCGGAGAAGGACATCATGAAGTCGGTCGGCGGCCCGCCGGGCATCTTCGCCGATGCCATGCCGGTGCCCACCGGCGGCAACATGATCGCGCGCACGCCCAACGATCCGGCCTGGTACAAGGGCGGCCTGTGGCACGACGACATGCCGGTGAAGCGCCCCGGCCTGTGGCTGATGAGCTGGTACGACGTGTCGGTCTCGCCCAACCTGGCCGCGTACAACCACGTGCGCGACACCGCACCGAAGGCAATCGCCGACCAGCAGTACGCGGTGATCTCGCCCTCGCTGCACTGCCGCTACAAGCGCGACACCAAGGATACCAGGATCGGCGACCTCGACGTGGGCGATGCGCGGCTGGACTACGACGGCCTCGTGTTCGACTGGTTCGACCATTTCCTCAAGGGCGAGGACAACGGCATCCTCGAGAAGCAGCCCAAGGTGCTGTACTACGTGATGGGCGAGAACCGCTGGAAGAAGTCGGCCACGTGGCCGCCCGCCGGCGCCACCACCCGCACCTTCCACCTGAGCAGCGGGGGCAAGGCCAACACGCTGTACGGCGACGGCGCGCTGGCCGCCGCGCCGGACGCCGAGGACCACCCCGACCGCTTCGTCTACGACCCGTCCAACCCCGTGCCCACCTTCGGCGGGGGCGGTTGCTGCCAGGGCAACGCGGTGAAGTTCGGCGCCTACGACCAGCGTGCGCACGAGACCCGCAACGACATCCTCGTGTACGACACCGAGCCGTTCAAGGAAGGCGTCGAGGTCAGCGGTCCGATCACGGTCACCCTGTACGTCTCGTCCGACGCGAAGGACACCGACTTCACCTTCAAGGTGATCGACGTCCATCCGGACGGCAAGGCCTACAACATCACCGAGAACATCCAGCGCATGCGCTACCGCGACGGCTACGACAAGGCGCGGGCGTGGATGTCGCCGGGCGAGGTCTACAAGGTCGCGTTCCAGCCCATCGACACCAGCAACTACTTCAAGGCCGGCCACAGGCTGCGGCTGGCGGTGTCGAGCAGCAACTTCCCGCGCTTCGACCGCAACCTCAACACCGGCGGCAACAACTACGACGAGACGAAGTGGGTGGTGGCCCACAACGCCGTGCACCACGATGCCGCGCATCCCTCGCAGGTCACCATCACCGTGGTGCCCGGCGGCGGGGAGCCGGCCCGGGTCGACGTCGGAAAGGCAGACTGACGCCCCAACCGTCGCGCCCTGACCGCAGGATGGGATGAGCCGAAGGCGAAACCCATCGCCTCACACCGGTCGCCGCCCCGGATCGATGGGTTTCGCCGCAGGCTCAACCCATCCTACGATCCACGCTCGGTCATCGCGTCCGCGTCGCGGTTTCCGCGACCGCGCCGTTCTCGTACACGGTCAGGGTCCGGGCGCCGTCCTCGCCGGGCGGCGGTGCGAACTCGAAGCGCAGGTCGCGCTCGAGCGCGAAGAAGCGGGTCGGGGTGTCCGCGCGCAGGGTCACGACGAGGTCGCCGGCGGTGAGCCTGAGGCCGTCGCCGTCGACGGCCACGACGATGTCCGCGATGCGCTTGCCGGCGTAGTGGCCGGCGTAGCCGGCGAGCACTTCCGGCGCCAGCGTGAGATGGCTGGCCGGCGGCGCATAGGGCGCCAGGCCGTGGGCGTAGCTGAAGATGCGCCGCATGCGCCACTGGCCGCCGACCGATTGCCAGAGCACGGTGAACCCGGCCTGGCCGTCGAGGCGCTCGGGCTTGCCGTCGTCGGTGCTGAAGAAACGGTGCGTGCCCGAGAGCAGGCCGAATCCGCCCGCCAGCGGATCGAACCGCACGCTCGCCGCCACGGCCTCGCGCCGCAGCCGCATCGTCGGCGTGCCGCATGGGCCCTTGCGCAGCGAATCGAGCACTGCGGCCTTGCCGACGGTGAGGCCGGTCTTGTCGTGGTAGAACTCCACGTCCTGCGTGAGCAGCCGGCCCATCGCGTCGAAGTCGCAGGCGTTGTAGGCCTGCCAGTAGCGCGCGTCGGCCGCGCGGATCGCCTGTTCGTCGCCGTCGGCCGCGGCGGCCCCCGCGGCCCCGCCGAAGACGAGCCGCGGCATCAACAGGCGCGCGCGCAGCGACAAGGCCGTCTCCCTCGGTGGAACGGCATTTCAGCGCGGCCGGGCCGGGGTTGCGCGGCCCGGAAGTCACGATGCTTTCCTCCCCGACGGCGCCCGGCACCACCCCGGCGTTCGTCGCCCGCGTGGCCGGCTGCTCAGGGGTCCCGGTCGACGCGTTCGGAACCGGCACGGCGCCGGGCGCCGCCGGGTGCCTCCGGCGACAGGTGGAGAAGCAGCCCGCAGCAGACCAGCCCGAAACCGATGCGCGGAGCGGCAAGCGCGACCGGCATGGAGGCCGCGAAGATCGCGAGCGCCACGAGCGACCTGCGCCGCGCCATGCGCCGCGCACGCGCCGGCAGCCGCGCCGCCTTCGCCAGGACCTCGCGCTCGAACACGTTGTAGGCGATGTCGATGCACACGAACAACCCCGCGTAGAACACGACGGGGGACGAAGCGAGCCTGGTGCGTGCGACCCACGCGGTCGCGAAAGGCAGCAGCGAGACCAGGAACAGATGCGCGAAGTTGATCCAGATCAGCCGCAGCGTCGGCGCGCCCGCGAACCGCATCAGGTGGTGGTGGTTGATCCAGATGATGGCGATGAACAGGTAGCTCACCGCGTAGCTGATGGCGGTGGGCCACAGGTGCACCAGCGCCGAGAACGCCGGACGATCCGGCGCCTCGAGCTCCAGCACCATGATGGTGACGATGACGGCGAAGACCGCGTCCGAATAGGCGGCCAGCCGATCCGCGGTGGACCTGTCCTCGGGCATGGCGCGCTCCCGGAAGTCGATGCGGCGGCGAGGGGCCGCCGTGCCGGCCAGTGTGCGCCACTCGGCGCCGATGCTTGTCCGGCCTGCCCCTGCGCCCTCCGGAGGCTTCCCCGTGGGAAGCCTGGTGCCGGTCCCGCACCGCGGCCGCGTCAATCCGGGATCACGGGCTCCACCAGCCTGGCCAGCAGCGCGAGCGAGTCCTGCCAGCCCAGGTAGCACATCTCCGCCGGGATCGCTTCGGGGATGCCTTCCTGCACCACCTGCAGCTCGGTGCCGCAGGACACGGCGCGCAGGGTGATGGTGGTGATCAGCGTGCCGGGCAGGTTGGGGTCGTCGAAACGGTCGTCGTGACGGATGCGCTCGTTGGGCACCAATTCCAGGTAGGTGCCACCGAAGGTGTGGCCGTTGCCGGTGGAGAAATTGGTGAAGCTCATGCGGTAGCTGCCGCCGACCCTGGCGTCGAGCGAATGCACCTTGCAGGTGAAGCCATCGGGCGGCAGCCACTTGGCGAGGGCCTCGGCATCGAGGAAGGCGCGGTAGAGCTTCTCGGGGGTGGTACGCAGCACGCGGTGCAGGCGGACGGTGTTGGTGGCCATGTCGGTTCCTGGTGTGTGGAGGTGGAGTCCTCGGAGGGGACGACGAAGCATGCAGGCCGGAATCGACATGCCGCGTTCGGGCGTGGCGTTGCCGCCTTCCACGCGTCCGGCAGCGCGGATCGGGCAAGCCTGCCATGCCGGTCCTGCAGGAACCGTAACAACCGTAGGATGGGTTGAGCCGAAGGCGAAACCCATCGCCGCGACGCGGAATCCTTGGACCGCCCCCAAAGGCGCAGGCGGTACCCGTCGTCGCGTGCGGAATCGATGGGTATCGCCTTCGGCTCAACCCATCCTGCGCATCGCCCCCGGCTGGCGACAGGGTCGGTCGGCGAAGGGAAATCGCGCATCGCGGTCGCCGTCGGCGCATGACGCGGTGCCGCAGGGCGCCGCCGCCGTCGCTGGTATCGTGCGGGGCCGCTTCCGTGCATTGCCGGCGCCGCCCGCGCCGCCGCCTCGCCATCGGTCTTACCCGGGGACATCCATCGATGAAGACACTGCCTGGCATCGCGCGTTCGCGCGCACCCGTCCGCCGCGGCGGACACCCGTGGTTCGTCCTCGGACTGGCCGCCCTGTGCGCCGGAGCGCCGCTGCATGCGCAGCCGCCGACGCTGTCGGAACAGGTGCGTGCCTACGTGAAGGTCGCGCAGCCGCTGGTGGCGATCACCCACGTACGCGTGATCGACGGCCTCGGCCACGCGCCGGCGGCGGATCAGACGGTGGTCCTGCGCGACGGCCTGATCGCGGCGGTGGGGACGGACGTCGCGGTGCCGGAAGGCGCCACCGTGCTCGACGGCCGCGGCAAGACGCTGCTGCCGGGCCTGGTCGGCATGCACGACCACATGTTCTATCCCGCGCCGAAGGTCAACCCGGAGGCGAAGGAAGCGCTGTACCCGGAGCAGGGCTCGAGCTTCCCGAAGCTCTACCTCGCCGGCGGCGTCACCACCCTCCGCACCACCGGCAGCACCGAACCGTACACCGACCTGGAGCTGAAGAAGGCGATCGACGCCGGCCGGATCCCGGGGCCGAAGATGCACACCACCGGGCCCTACCTGGAGGGCGTGGGCAGCTTCACGCCGCAGATGCACGAGCTGTCCGGCGCGGACGACGCGCGCGCCACCGTGGAGTACTGGATCGGGCAAGGCGCCACCTCGTTCAAGGCCTACATGAACATCACCCGCGCCGAGCTGTCCGCGGCGATCGCCGCCGCGCACGCGAAGGACATCAAGGTCACCGGCCACTTGTGCTCGATCGGCTTCCGCGAGGCCGCCGACCTGGGCATCGACAACCTCGAGCACGGCCTGGTGGTCGACACCGAGTTCGCGCCCGGCAAGCAGCCGGACAAATGCCCGGACGGCAAGGCCAATGCCGCGCGGCTGGCGGCGATGGACGTCGACGGCCCGGAGATTCGCGGGTTGATCGCCTACCTGGTGGAGAAGCAGGTGGCGATCACCTCGACGCTGCCGGTGTTCGAGACCTTCGTGCCCGGGCGTGCGCCGGTCGACCCGCGCGTGCTCGACGCGATGCTGCCCGAGACCCGCGCCGAATACCTCAAGCGCCGCGAGACGATCGCGGCGGGCAAGGCGTCGCCGTGGCCGAAGCTGTTCGAGCTCGAGCAGGCCTTCGAGCTCGCGTTCGCGCGCGCCGGCGGCACCCTGCTTGCCGGGCTGGACCCGACCGGCTACGGCGGCGTGATCGCGGGCTACGGCGACCAGCGCGGCGTGGAGCTGCTGGTGGAGGCCGGCTTCACGCCGGTGGAAGCGATCCGCATCGCCACCAGCAACGGCGCGCGCTTCCTGGGCGAGGCCGGCGTCGGTTCGATCGAAGCCGGCAAGGCCGCCGACCTGGTGCTGGTGCAAGGCGACCCGGGCACCGACATCAAGGCCATCGAGCAGGTCGACACCGTGTTCAAGGACGGTGTCGGTTACGACCCGGCAAAACTGGTGCAGGCAGCCAACGGCACGGTCGGACTGCGCTGAAGGACCCGTACATCCGTAGGATGGGTTGAGCCAACGGCGAAACCCATCATCCCGCGAAACCCGTCATCGCGTGACCCATCCTCCCGCGCGGCGGCGATGGGTATCGCCTTCGGCTCAACCCATCCTACGGCGGGGTTGGCGCGATTGCGCAAGCCGCACCCTTGCCGTGGATCGGGCAGGTGCTAGCCTCGGGGACGCCGCGGCCGGCGCGGTCGCCGGCCAGGCGCGGGACGGAGGGCGATGCCATGAACCGGGAGATGCGCATGCGATTCGACACCACGCCGTCCAGGATCGGGCTGTTCCTGCTGCTCACCCTCGCGCTGAGCTCGGTCTTCTGGGCCCTGGTGATCATCTCCGGCCACCTCGGCGGCGGACTCGGCACCTACGTGCGCGGCCTGATGTGGTGCCCGGGCGTGGCGGCGCTGCTGACCTGCCGGATCGCGCGGATCGACCTCGGCGTCATCGGCTGGCGCTGGGGACGGACGCGCTGGCAGCTGGCGGCGTGGCTGCTGCCGCTGCTGTACGCGGCGGTCGCCTACGGCATCGTGTGGGCCACGGGCCTGGGCGGGTTCGGCAACCCGGAATTCGTCGAGCGCGTCGCCGATGGCTTCGGCTGGACGACGGCGCCGCACGCGGCGGTGATCGTGTACTTCCTCTCCACCGCGACGCTGGGCGTGATCGGCGCGGTGCCGTGGGCGCTGGGCGAGGAGATCGGCTGGCGCGGCTTCCTGGCGCCCGCCATGCACCGGCAGTTCGGCTTCACCCGCGGCGCGTTGCTCACCGGCGGCATCTGGGCGCTGTGGCACGCGCCGATCCTGATCTTCGCCGACTACAACTCGGGCACGCCCTGGTGGTTCGGCTTCCCGTGCTTCCTGGTGCTGGTGGTGTGCGACTCGGTGATGATGGCGTGGCTGCGCATGCGCTCGGGCAGCGTGTGGACGGCGGCGATCCTGCACGCCAGCCACAATGCGTTGATCCAGGTGTTCTTCACGCCGGTCACCAGCCCGCGCGGGGCGATCACGCCGTACGCGATCGACGAGTTCGGCTTCATGCTGGCGCTGGTCGCGCTGCCGCTGGCGTTCTGGTTCTGGCATCGCCGCGACCGGCTGCCCGCAGGGGCGCCTGTCGCCGCATCCGCGGAGCCGGCACGGTGAAGCGATGCGTGATCGGGCGCCGTGCGTTCGCGCCGCTGCTGGGGCTGCTGGCCGCGGGATGCGCCGGCGGGCCCGCGCCCGGAACGGCGCCCACGGCGACGGAGCGGGCCTGGCACTTCGAATCGGTGCCCGCGTGGCAGGACGAATTCGATTACCAGGGCAGGCCCGATCCGGCGAAATGGGGCTACGACCTCGGCGCCAGTGGCTGGGGCAACCACGAGCTGCAGGACTACACCGACCGCATCGACAACGCCTTCGTCGGCGACGGCGTGCTGACCATCGAGGCCAGGAAGGAGGGGCGCGACGGCGCGCACTACACGTCGGCGCGGCTGGTGTCGAAGGGGAAGGGCGACTTCCTCTACGGCCGCATCGAGGCGCGCGCGAAGCTGCCCGCGGGCCGCGGCACCTGGCCGGCGATCTGGATGCTGCCCACCGACTGGCGCTACGGCGACTGGCCGCGCTCGGGCGAGATCGACATCATGGAGCACGTCGGCTTCGACCCCGGCCGCATCCACGTCAGCGTGCACACGCAGGCCTACAACCACATCGCGGGCACGCAGAAGACCGCGATCCGCGCCGTCGACGGCGCGACGACGGGCTTCCACGTCTACCGCGTCGACTGGACGCCCGATGCGATCCGTGGCTACGTCGACGGCGCGCTGGTGCTCGAGTTCCCCAACGAGGGCAGCGGCCCCGATGCCTGGCCGTTCGACCAGCGCTTCCACCTGCTGTTGAACGTCGCGGTCGGCGGCGACTGGGGCGGCAAGCAGGGCGTGGACGATGCCGCGTTCCCGGCGCGGATGCAGGTGGATTACGTGCGGGTGTACCGGCTGGCGGAACACTGAGCGGCGGCATGCAGCGCCGCGGGCGCGTCGCTGCATGACTTCCTTCCCTGTCGGCGTCCGCCTGGACCGGCACGCGGGCGACTACGCTGGCAAGCGCAGCTGGACGACGCTTTCGCGGCAGGGAGACCACCTGTTCCTGTCCGCGGCGCACGGGGGTGCACGCCTGCAGCGCATGGCCGACGGCAGCTTCATGCCGGTCGCAGAAGATGACGGTGGCGCGAACCTGCCGGGCAAGCGGTATCGCCTGGCCGATGTCGGCCCCTACCACGTGCTGTTCGAGCAGTCCGACGGGCGCGAAACGGCGCTGGGCTACCGCGTTCCCGCTGCGGCTCGCGACGTGGATTGGAAGGCGCCTCGGGCGCTACGCGCTGTTCGGCTACCAGGTCCCCGGGCAATGAGCAGATCAGCACCGCCGAGATCGAGGCGACCGACGGCGGGCTGCCGCGGATGCAGCTGGTCTACAACACCGGCCGCTACGCCTATCCGCTGGTATTCGGCTCGACCCACGCGGCGGTGACCGGCGGGCTCGGGCCGGAAACGACGGGCGAGACCGTGCGCTTCTCGGAAGACGGCGGGGTCATGACCTACTCGGGGCTGACCTTCAGGAAGCTCGCCTGACCGGATCGCGGCGCGCGATGCGCGCGCCGATGCCGTCGCATGCGCCGCCACCGGCGCTTCACCGGCGTTTCATCGTGGGTGCATGCGTGCGACGCTAGGGTATTGGCATCCTGGCGGGAACGGAGGACGCCATGCAACGCAACCGGAACCGGAACCGAAGCCTGATCGGCGTGGCGACGGGCGCGGTATTGGCCCTGGCGCTGGCACCGACCGCGCTGGCGCAGCAGCTCAGGCAGCCGCCACCGCCGCTTCCGCCGCCGCCGCCGCCCACGCAGGATGCGGCGCCGCAGATCAAGCAGCCGGATCCGGCGCCCACGCTGCCGAGCAACCCGGGCCAGCGGCCGGCGACGACCGCGCCGATCCCCAATGCGGGCCCGGCGACGCAGGTGCCGGCGGAATCGTCCCCGAAGGTGGACAACCGCCCGCAGGTGCTCGACCCGGGCGGCCGGCCGTTGCCCGGCATGGTCAAGGTCGCACCCAACCGCGTCCGCGACACCGCGACCGGCCGCTACTACTGGGTGAGCCCGGCCGGGCGGCTGCTGCCGGAAGCCGACGGCAACTAGGCCAGGCCGCAGGCCGCGCGGTAAAGCGGCATGCAGATGCGACGTGCGGAGCCGGAGCGAGACGTGGGAGCGACGGAAGTCGCGACGCGTTCGCTCGAGCAGATGGATGTCGCGACTTCCGTCGCTCCCACACAATGGGATCCTGCACCCTGCGCTGTGATCGGAACAAACCGCACGACTGATGCCGACCCCTCCCGATCGTCATTCCCGCGAAGGCGGGAATCCATGGACGTTGCTGTCGCGACATCAAGCGGCGCCCCCGCGCCCGTAGGATGGGTCGAGCCGAAGGCGACACCCATCGCGCCATGCCCGATCGATGGGTTCCGCCGTAGGCTCGACCCATCCCAGGCGAGCAACACCTGATTCCGCCTTCGCGGGAATGACGGTTCCCGGTATCGCCTGGCATCCATCAGTGCAGGTGTACGCTTCCGTCTCCACA
Source organism: Luteimonas sp. (assembly GCA_041905645.1). GTDB lineage: Bacteria > Pseudomonadota > Gammaproteobacteria > Xanthomonadales > Xanthomonadaceae > Luteimonas. The sequence goes on along the minus strand of JAYRKR010000010.1, from coordinate 33,504 downwards.
TGGTGGAGGGTCGATTCCGATGTCAGGCCGGAACCTGCACGCGACGCTGCTCGGCGCACTGCTGCTGCTCGCCGCCGATGCGCCGGCTTCGCCCGCGGAGCGGCTGCCGCTGTGGACGGTGGCGCAGGCATCGCCGGACCGCTACGTCTCCGTGCACGGCCTGCGCGCCTTCGTCGGCGGCTATCCGGAAGACGGCCTGGAAATATGGACGTTCCCGCTGCAGCTCGTGTCCGGATACGCGGTGGACGTCGTGCGACGCGACGAGACATCGATGCCCGCGACCGCGCTGCCCACGTCGGTCACGGTCGATCCGCTGCGTCTCACGCGCACCCATGACGGCCCCGGCTTTCGCCTCCACGAACGCATCGAGACGCGGGGAAAGCTGCCGGGCGCGCGCATCCGCTTCCGCATCGAGGGCGGCGACGGACTGCGGCTGCGCATCCGCTTCCGTCCTTCGCTGGACCTGATGTGGCCGGCCGCGATCGGCGGCCAGGCGTTCGCGTGGGACGCCGCGGCGCGGGGATTCCTGCTGTCCGAGCCCAGCCGGCGGTTCCGCGCGCTGGTCTCGTCGCCGCAGGCGGGCGCGCACACGCAGCCGAACAACGACCGTCGCGGCAGCGCCTTCACGCGCGAGATCGATCTCGCGCTCGATCCGGTGCGCTGCGGCGCCGACCGCTGCGCGACGCTGGTGTTCGCGGGCCAGGCCGCGACGGACGAGGACGTGCACGCGACCGCGGTATCGCTGCTGCGCGCGCCCGATGCGCCCGAAGCGGCCGACGTCGCGCGCTTCGACCCGTCCCGGACCATCGCCATCACCACGCCGGACGCCGACGCCAACCGCGCCATCCGCTGGGCGCAGGTCGCGCTGGAACAGGCCTGGACGTGCAATCCGCGGCTCGGCTGCGGGCTGGTCGCCGGTTACGGCCCGTCGCACGGCGCACGCCGGCCGCAGTACGCCTGGTACTTCGCCGGCGACGGCCTGGTGTCCACGCGCGCGCTGCTGCACGAGGGCGCGCATGCGCGCGCGGCCGAGGAGCTGGCGTTCATCTACCGCCACCAGCAGCCCCACACCGGGATGATCTGGCACGAGATCAGCCAGAGCGCGCCGTTCCTCGACTGGGCACGCGACTACCCGTACATGTACGTGCACGTCGACATCACCTTCGACTTCCTCGCGGTGCTCGCCGAATACGACCGCGCCACCGGCGACCAGGCCTTCCTCGAACGGCACTGGCCGCAGACGCTCCTGGCGTGGCGCTACTGCCTGTCCACGCTGGACGCGGACGACGGCCTGCCGCGCATCCCGGCCGACAAGATGGCCGGCAACGAGCAGGACCGCCTCGGCGACGAGCTGACGCTGTCGGCGGCGTGGGTGGAAGCCGCGCATGCGATGTCGCGGCTGGCGGCATCGATGCACGACCCGGCCCTGGCGCGGCAGGCGGAGGCGGCGAGCGTGCGCGCGCGCGCCAGCCTGCGCTCGCGCTATCGCGACGTCCGCGCGCAGCGCTGGATCAGCGGCTTCACGCGCGCGGGCCGCGCGGGCGAGAGCACGTCCGCCGCCGACCTGGCCGCGATCGCGGCCGGCGCGGCCACCCCGGAAGAGGCGGCGGCCACGCTGGACCGGCTGGCGACGCCGGCCTACCTGACCGCCTGGGGCCTGCGCAGCACGCCTGCCACCGCGCGCGACTACGATCCGGAGGCCTATGCGAAGGGCAGCGTGTGGGGGCTGGGCACCGCCGCGGCCGCCGAGGCGCTGTGGCGCGCCGGCCGGCCGGCCGCCGCGAACGCGCTCTGGCAGCGGCTGGTGCCGTGGGCGGCGCAGGATTCGCCCGGCCACATGCACGAAGTGATGTCGGGCACGCGCTTCGCGCCGCAGCGCGAGTCGGTGCCGGAGCAGACCTGGTCCTCGACCGCGTTCCTGTCGGCCGCGATCCACGGGATGCTGGGGCTGGACGCCGACGCGCGCGCGAACACGCTGCGCTTCGCGCCCAGGCCACCCGCATCGTGGCCGTTCGTCCGCGTCGAACGCGTCCGCATCGGCGCCAGCGTCGCCGACCTCGACTGGCGCATCGAGGACGGCCGGCAGGCACTGGAGGTCCGCAGCGCGGGTCCGGCGTTCCGCCTCGCCTGGGACACCGGCGCCGGCATCGTCGAGCGGGAAATCGCAGCCGGACGCACGCGCCTGCAGTCGCCGTGACCGCGTCGGCGGCTACGGCGTCGCCGCCGCAGGCACCTCGGCGTCGGCTTCCAGCAGCGCACGCAGCTTGAGATAGACCCCGTTGGTCCAGCCGAAGCCGATCACGTTGTCGGCGTAGCCGGCGGTGACGCGCACGTCGGCGTTGCCGCTCTCCATGTTGTACTTCTCGCGGATCGTGCCGTCGTGGGCGAGGCTGCGGTCGACGGTCGCGGTGAAGGCGCGGGCGATGCGCTCCGCGTCCTCGTGGAAGCCGTGGGCCTGCAGGCCCGCCACCGCCAGCCAATTGGTCGGCGCCCAGCCGAACGGCGCGTCCCACTGCGCGCCGCTGGCGTCGGTGCTCATCGCCAGCCCGCCCTTGCGCTCGAACAGCGGCAGCTTGCCGCGCACGGCGCGGGCCTGTTCCGGCGAGGCCAGGCCCGCCCACAGCGGATAGAACGTGGTGATGTACGGATCGGTCGCCGGCTTGCCGGTGGTGAAGTCGTAGTCCATGTACATGCCGGCGGCCGGCCGCCACAGGTAGCGGTCGATCGCGGTCCTGCGTGCGGCGGCCATCTGCGCGAAGCGCCGCGCGTCGTCGTCGCGGCCCAGGCGCCCGGCGAAGGACGCCAGGTCGAGCTCGTAGCGGTAGAGCAGGCTGTTCAATCCCACCGGCGCGTAGTGGTGGGTGGCGCCGGCGAACGGGCCGAAGTGGAAGTTGACGTCGAAGCCCGACTCGCGCATCGCGCGGTCGCCGAGGTAGTAGTCGGCGCTCAGCCGGCGGCCGTCGGCCCATGCGTCCGCGCAGACCTTCGAGGCCCGGACGTCGCAGCTGGCCGTCTTCAGCCGTTCGGCTTCGGCCGCATCGGGATGTTCGGATGCGTTGACCAGGTAGCCCGAACCCTGGCCCGGGTGCGCGAGCACCCAGGCGATCACCTTGCGCAGGTAGCCGGCATCGTGCATCTCCAGCACCGGGCCGCTGCCGTAGTCGAAGTAGCGGGCCAAGCCAGTGTCGCCGGCGAGGTGTTCCGGGCGCAGCCAGGTGGCATGGTCGCGCACCGCCAGCGGATACGCCCTGGCCAGCCATGCGTCCGCGGCCTCGCGGTCGGGGAAGCTCGCCGGGTCGTCGAGCACCGCACGGATCATCCCGGCCAGGAACGGCGGCTGCGAGCGCGTCAGGTACCAGCTGCGGTTGGCGTTGAGCACCGCGCCGTAGTGCGCCGCCTCGAACAGCGCGTTGTCGACCATGCCGCGCGCGAGCGCCTCGCGGTCGTCGGCGAGCAGGCCGAGCACGATGAAGTAGCTGTCCCAGCCGTACATCTCGTTGAAGAAGCCGCCGGGCACGACGTACGGGGCGGGCAGGTACAGCAGGCCCTGTTCGCCGAGCGAGCGTGGGTCGAGGTCGCCGACCCGGGCGATGGGCCGCGGCAGCCTGCGGACCTCGACCTTGCAGCGCGCCGCGGCGCGATCGATGCGCGCGTCGGCGGGCAGGTCGGCCGGCAGGTAGAGGACGGTCCGCTTCCCTTGCCCGTCGGAGTCGGCGAGCGCGGAGCAGTCGTCGATCGAGCGCGTGAGCGTCCCCCAGGCGCGGTCGATGTAGGCGCGCGTCGCGGCGGGGTCGGGCGGGGCCGCGGCGGCGGTCGCCAGCGGCAGCCACAGCGCGAACGCGACGATGCGCAGGAGCGACGGCATCGGGCACCTCCCGGACGGCGATCGTGGAAGCCTAACCCGTGGCGCACCGGCGCGCAGCGGCATTACCCGTTTCATTCGCGCTTGGCCACTGCAGGCGTCACGAAACGGGAGTTCGCGGCGCCGCGCGTTCATCCGGAGGCAACAAGCGCCGGTTTAGCGTCGGCCGGCGGTCATCCCCCGGTCCGGCGCGTCGTGCCGGATCGACCGCGGTCAGTTCGCTTTCGTGTCCCCTTTCCCTGTTCAGGAGACTTTTCCCCATGGCAATCCGACTTTCCCGCCGGGCCGGCTTCGCGGTGCTCGCGCTGACGGCCGCCCTCGCGGGCTGCACCAACTACATCAAGCGCGACGAGTTCGACGCCACCATCGCCGAACTGCGCGCCACCGACCAGCAGCTGGCCTCGCAGATCCAGGCCCTTTCCGGCAAGTACGACGCGCTGGTCACCCAGCTCGCCGGCCGCACGCGGCTCGACACCGCGGCCTATTTCGACTTCGGCAGCTCGACCCTGCGCGCCGACGCCAACCCGCTGCTGGACGATTTCGCCCGTGTCATCCGCGAAAGCCATTCGCAGGCGCTGGTGACGGTCGAAGGCTTCACCGACCCGGCCGGCTCGACCGCGTTCAACCGGCGCCTGGGCCAGGCCCGCGCCGATGCGGTGCGCGACTACCTCGTCACCACCGGCGGCCTGCCGGCCGAGCAGGTGCGCGCGGTGAGCTACGGCGAGGACAAGAACCGCCAGGTGCGCCAGGGCGCTTCGGGCGACGCCGGGCAGGACAACCGCCGCGTTGGCCTGGTGGTCGACTACGCCGGTCCGCAGACGCAGACGCAGGCGACGGCCACGCCGACGGGCTGACGCTTGCGATCCTCCGCGACGCAGGACAGGGCGCCCGCGGGCGCCCTGTCCGGCTCGAACAAGGCTTGCGCCGTGGACCACCCCTTCAGTCGTCGCCGCGCCGATGCAGTCGATGCTCCATCCTGCGACGCGCATCCGTGCAGCGAGTCCAGGCGGCGCGATCGGGCGGGAATCGTCGGCCGATTTCACCCTGCCGGTCGCATGGCTCCACTTGTTGCCTGGGGGTGGATAGTGTGGTTATCTCCCCGAACCTACGCTGGAAACCAAGTGCCATGAGTTACAGTCAGGAAGATGTCGATCGTTACAGGTGGTTCCATGGACTGGATTTCGGTAACGGCCTCGTGGCGAAGGGAAGGGGAGAGCCTGAGAACTGGTCTCTTTACGGCACGCTCTCCTTCCTGGAATCGCTGCCCTTGGCCGGCGTTCGCCTGCTCGACGTCGGGACGATGGACGGGCTCGTGTCCTTCATCGCGGAGAAGGAGGGAGCAAGCGTCGTCGCGACTGACTTGTACGATCGCGATTCGCTGCGCCTTGCCAAGAGGATCTTCGAATCGTCCGTCGAATACCACCCATCGACGTCGATCGAAGACTTGATGGGAAAGTTCGGGCCGGCGTCGTTCGACGTCGTGGTGATGGGGGGACTGCTCTATCACCTCGTTTCCCCCCTGCGTGCGATCCTGATCGCCAGGAGCCTGCTGAAGACCGGGGGAGTCGCCATTCTCGAAACGGTCGCGACGGAGCAGCGGGAGCCCACGCTCCTGTTCAATCTGGGCGATCCGGTGATCGACGAGTACACGACCTATTTCGTTCCCAGCATTTCGGCCGTCCGCGAAATGATGCGCTTCTGCAATTTCCAGATAATGGGCTCCAACAAGGTCAGGCCGAGCGGGAAGAACTACGTCCGCGGCACGGTCATGGGCCGGGCGGTGGAGCCGTCGCAGGCGGAATCCAGCACCGAGCTGATGCGCACGGCGCAGGTCAGGGCCGCGAAGGGCGCGAACGACCGCATACTGGACGAGTTCAATTTCGCGACGCTTGTAGGCGCGCCGCAAACCCGCCTGGCCGCGCATCTCGATGGCTCCGAGGACGAGATCGAGATCGACAAGGGCAGGTTCGAAACCAGGTTTCCGGTCCAGCCGAAAAGGCGTTCGCAATGATGGCGCCATAGTCGCGCGAAGGATCCTTCCTGATGGGCTTGCCGGCCAGGGCCGTCGCCAAGGAGCCGGACCCGGCGATGCCAGCAGACACGATGACGGGACTCGAAGCGCCGCCCACCGCGCCCGCCGCGCGCTGGCTGGGTGCGCGGTTCCGGCAGCTGCATCCGATGCTGCAGCGCCTCCACGAGCAGGGCGGCACGCTGTCGGGTGAAGTGGCGGTCCATACCGGCCGGGGCCTTGCCGGCCTCGCCGGACGCAGGCTGGCGCGCTCGCTCGGCATTCCGGTGGGGCGCGGACGCTGCGGGTTCGAAGTCGCGATCGGCCACGCCGGCGCCGCGCTGCTTTGGGATCGACGCTTCGAGGGCGGGACGCGGATGCGATCGGTGTTCGAGCCGGTCGGGCACTGGCCCGACGGCCACTGGATCGAGCGCACCGGGCCGGTCGCGCTGCGGCTGACCGTCGACGTGGCCGATCAGGATTGGCATTGGCGGGTGCTGGGCGCACGCTGGCACGGCGTGCCAGTGCCGCGTCCGCTGCTGCCCGTTTCGCGCGCATGGAAGCGCATCGAGGACGGCCGCTACCGCTTCGAGGTCGAGTTCGCGATGCCGCTGCTGGGCGTCGTGCTCGGCTACAGCGGCCTGCTGGATGTCGCGGCGCCGGGAGCTGGAATCGATGCCGGCCGATGACGCGACCGGATGGCGCCGGATCGCGCGATCGCTCGCGCCGTGGCCGTGCGTGGCGGCGCTGCTGCTCGCCGGCTGCGCCACCCGCGCGCCGGTCGAGGGGCGCAGCCCCGCCGACGTGCGCGCCGAGATCGTGCGCAGGATGCCCACCGGCGTGCCCGACCGCGCCGGCTGGGCGGCCGATGTCCAGGCCGCGTTCGCCGCGCTCGGCCTCGCCCCGACCTCGGCGAACCTGTGCGCGGTGCTGGCGGTCGCCGAGCAGGAGTCGACGTTCCGGGCCGATCCGCCGGTGCCGGGACTGCCGAGGATCGCGCGCGCGGAGATCGACCGGCGCGCGGCCTCGCTGCACGTGCCGCGCCTGCTGGTGGACGCGGCGCTGAAGATCCGCTCGCCCGACGGCCGCAGCTACGCGCAGCGCCTGCAGGGCGTGCGCAGCGAGCGCGAACTGAGCGCGCTGTTCGAGGATTTCACCGGCATGGTGCCGATGGGGCGGCGCCTGTTCGGCGGGCTCAATCCGGTGCACACCGGCGGGCCGATGCAGGTGGACATCGCATTCGCCGAGGCGCATGCGGACGGCTACCCGTATCCGGTCGCGGACTCGATCCGCCACGAGGTGTTCACCCGGCGCGGCGGGGTGTACTTCGGCACCCTGCACCTGCTCGGCTACCCGGCCGACTACGATGCGATGCGCTACCGGTTCGCCGATTTCAACGCCGGCTGGCATGCCAGCCGCAACGCGGCGTTCCAGGCCGCGGTGGCGCGCGCGTCGGGGATCGGGCTCGCGCTCGACGGCGACCTGCTGCGGCCGGGGGCGCCGCTCGACGCCCCCGGCGCCACCGAGCGCGCGGTGCGCACGCTGGCTGCGCGCCTGGACATGGACGACGAGCGGATCCGGCGCGAGCTCCGCGAGGGCGACGGGCCCGATTTCGGGCGCATGCGGCTGTACGCGCGCGTGTTCGAGCTCGCCGAGGCCCGCGCCGGCGGGCCGCTGCCGCGGGCGATGGTGCCCGGGATCGCGCTGCACAGCCCCAAGATCACCCGCAAGCTGACCACGGCATGGTTCGCGGACCGGGTCGAAGGTCGCTGGAAGCGGTGCATGGCGCGGCATTGAGCGATGCTGCCCGTTCTCCGTCCGTGCCGTTGTCCCTGGGAACGACGGAGCCTGTGGGAGCGACGGAAGTCGCGACAGCTCTCCCGTCGGGGACGGAGGTCGCGGCTTCCGTCGCGTCTACAAGCGACACGCTGCCGGCCCGCCGCCGTGGGCGCCCCGGTTGTTGCCTGCCACCGCGGGCGATAACCTGCCCGCGACGGCGCGCATGCGCGCGAGCGCGCGAGCGGGAAACAATGAAGACCGAGAAGCAGAAGATGCTCGCCGGCGAGCTCTACGACGCCCGCGACGCGGAGATCCAGGCCGACCAGGCCGCCGCGCATGCATGGCTGGCGCGCTACAACGCCTCGCTCGGGTTGGCGCCCGGGCAGCGGCATGCGCTGCTGCGCGAACGGCTCGGCGCGGTCGGGGCGAACGTCGAGGTGCGCCCGCCCTTCCACTGCGACTACGGCAGCAACATCCGGTTGGGCGACGGCGTGTTCCTCAACTTCAACTGCGTCATCCTCGACGTGTGCGAGGTCGTGGTGGGCGACGGCACGCAGGTCGCGCCGGGCGTGCAGATCCTCACCGCCGACCATCCGCGCGACGCGGCCGCGCGCGCCACCGGGCTGGAGTTCGGCAGGCCGGTGCGCATCGGCCGCAACGCCTGGATCGGCGCCGGCGCGCTGGTCCTGCCGGGGGTGACGATCGGCGACGACGCGATCGTCGGTGCCGGCAGCGTGGTGACGCGCGACGTGCCCGCCGGCGCCACCGTGGTTGGCAATCCCGCACGCGCGGTCGACGCGCGACGGTAGGCAGCGCGTCGCGGTGTCGTGCTCCCGGCCGCGGCTGGGCGCGCGGCGACGCCGGGCCCCGGAATGGGGAGATGCGATGCGCGAGGCCTTCGTCGTGCCGGCCGCGCCGCTTCCGATGAAGGCGCACACCGACGCAAGGGCCCAGGCCTCGTGCCCGGCCGCGCGCCTGCGCCGCTGTTCGCGCGCGCTCGGCTGCCCGATAATCCGGGTGGAAGAACCGGATGCCATGCCATGGAGCTCGACAACCCGTTCTGGTCCTCGCTGCGGACCGTGCACCGCGGCATCGCGCTGCGCGCCGGCGAGGGCGTCGCCCGCTATCCGGCCGACTTCGCGCCGTTCCTCGGCATCGCGCACGCCGGCGCGGCGACGCGCGAAGCGCTCGAGGCGCTGGTCGCGCCGGGCGAGTCGATGTACCTGATCGGCGTGGCGCCCGACCCGGTGCCGGCGGGATGGCGGCTGGAGGCGTTCCGCCCGCTGGCGCAGATGGCGTGCGAGGCGACGCTGGCGCCGGTCGACGGGCCGGACATCGTCGCGCTCTCGGAGCGGCATCGCGACGACGTGCTGGCGCTGACCGCGCTGGTCTATCCGCACTACTTCCGCGCGCGCACCATGGAGCTGGGCCGCTACTTCGGCATCTACCGCGACGGCCGGCTGGCGGCGATGGCGGGCGAGCGCCTCGGCACCGACGATGCTCGCGAGATGAGCGCGATCTGCACCCACCCGGACTTCAACGGCCTGGGCTACGCGCGGCGGCTAACGACGATGCTCGCCAACGACACCCTCGGGCGCGACCGCCTGCCGTTCCTGCACGTCAGCCACGAGAATCCGCGCGCCGAGGGCCTTTACGCGCGGATGGGCTTCCGCCGCCGCCGCGACATCGGCTTCTGGTCGCTCGCGCGGGCGTGATCGCGTGCTGCACGGCGCCGGCCGGCGGACCGCCGCGGGAGCGACGGAAGTCGCGACGGCCATCCGGTGGAAAGCGTCGCGACTTCCATCGCTCCCGCAGGAGGATTCCCGCGCGATCGCCCTGCGGCGGAAGGAATGCGGTCTTCGTCCATCCGCCGGTTTCCGGGACGCTGAAGTCCGCCGGCCGTGTTGAACGCGCCGCGCGGACGGCCTACCTTGCCTGCATCCATCGCGAGGAGCACGTCGTGCCCGATCTTTCCGGCTTTCCCATCACCGCGCGCTGGCCGGCGCGCCATCCCGACCGCATCCAGCTGTATTCGATCAACTCGCCCAACGGCGTGAAGGTGTCGATCATGCTCGAGGAGACCGGGCTGCCCTACGAGGCGCACCTGGTCGACATCATGAAGGGCGAGAGCAACACGCCGCCGTTCCTCTCGCTCAACCCGAACGGCAAGATCCCCGCGATCATCGACCCCGACGGGCCGGGCGGGAAGCCGCTGGGCCTGTTCGAATCCGGCGCGATCCTGGCGTACCTGGCCGAGAAGACGGGGCGCTTCCTGCCCGCCGACGCCGCGCTCCGCTGGGAGACGCTGCAGTGGCTGTTCTTCCAGATGGCGGCGATCGGCCCGATGTTCGGGCAGGTCGGCTTCTTCAACAAGTTCGCCGGCCGCGAGTACGAGGACAAGCGGCCGCTGCAGCGCTACGCGAACGAGTCGAAGCGGCTGCTCGGCGTGCTCGAGGGCCGTCTCGCGGGGCGCGAATGGATCATGGGCGAGGCGTACACGATCGCCGACATCGCCACGCTCGGCTGGGCGAACAACCTGATCACCCTCTACGAGGCGCGCGACCTGGTGGAGTTCGACCGCTTCGGCGACGTCGTCGCCTGGCTCGATCGCGGACTGGCGCGGCCAGCGGTGCAGCGGGGGCTGAAGATCCCGTCGCGCGGCTGAAGCGCGTCGCGATCGTCCGCTCCCCGCCGAAGCGGCACGCCGGCCGGTGCCGCTACCGTCCCGGGTGGTAGCGGCGCTCGACGTGCCCTTCGAGCTGCTCCGGCCAGAAGTACACGGTGCGCAGGTTGCCGGTGCTGTAGCGCTCGGCCTCGTCGTTGAAATGCGGCGACTCCGGGTGCCCGCTCTCGCCACCGGCGGTGACGGCGCGCGCGCTGACCTTGTCGCCGAACTCGACCACCGCGACGAAGCTGTTCCCGCTGGTGCCGTAGTAGCGCTTCGTGCCGGGCCAGCGGTGCGCGCCGAACGAGGCCAGCGATCCCCAGCGCGAGGAGACGAAGGGCACCGGGATGCTCGGCTTCGCGTCGTCGAAGGCCTGCACGATGGCGCCGTCGTTGCGCTGGAAGCGGTTGACCTCGCCCCAGGGCACGCCCCAGCTGCCGAAGTCGCGCTGCAGCCGGTCGGAGGCTTCCACCAGCGCGTGGAGGCGCGCCTTCGCGCCCGCCTTGCCCGCCATGTAGTCGTAGACCGACATGTCTTCGGACTCCGCCTCGGCATGGACTTCGTCCCACAGCGTGTCGCCCCAGAACACCGCCAGCGAGGTCGGCATCGAGGCGACGCCCCAGCGGAAGTCCCAGTGGCGCAGCAGCGCGGCCTGGCCGGCGAGCCGCTTCTTCAGCGGATCGGAAGCCGGCAGCGCGTCGTAGTCGGCGACCAGCACCGGCACGAGCTTCGCGAAGGCGGGCAGGTAGGGGTCGAACGCGGCGTCGATCAGCGAGGGCAGGGTGAAGTCGCGCCGGCCCTGCAGCACGCGCGTGGCGTGCAGCCCGCGCGGGTTCTCGCCGAAGCTGTCCATGTAGCGCGGGTAGTCGGCGCGCTTCGGGCTGTACGCCGCGGCGGCGGAGTAGGGCCAGTTGTTGGTGTTCATGATCCAGCCGTTGCCGGGGTCCAGGAGGTGCGGCGCTTCGTCGAGCGCGTGCAGGCCCTGCCAGTCGGTCGCGGGATCGCTGCCGTCGACCGGCCTGGTGTAGTCGAAGCGGTCGTCGCGCCTGGGGATGAACTGCGGGTGCAGGTAGGCGATCTCGCCCTTGTCGTCGGCGAAGATGGTGTTGTTGGACGAGTTGGCCTTGAGCTCGGCCACCTTCATGTAGCTGGCGTAGTCGCTGGCCTTGGTGCGCAGCCAGCTCTGTTCTAGCGCCTCCATCGGCTTGTTCATCAGCGCGATCGCGATCCACTTGCCGCCCGCCTCGCGCACCACCGGGCCGTGGTGGGTGAAGTACGCGGTGAAGCTGCGCTCGGCCATGCGGCCGTCCTTGCCGCGCCAGGGCACGCGGATCTCGCGCGTGGTCACCGGCCGCAGCTCCTTTCCGTACCGGTACGACAGCCGGTCGCCGTCCCGCACGATGGTCTCGGCGAACTCGTCCACCACGTCGGCGCCGGTGGAGGTGTGCATCCAGCCGACGTGGTGGTTGAAGCCCTGGTAGATGAAGAACTGGCCCCAGGTCACCGCGCCGTAGGCGTCGAGGCCCTCGTCGCTGGTCATCTGCAGCTCGGAGCGGAAGAAGAACGAGGTGTGCGGGTTGATCAGCAGCAGCGCATGGCCGTCGGCGGTGAGCCTCGGGGCGATCGCGAAGCCGTTCGAGCCGGAAGGCTCCCTCCAGCTCGACGGCGGCTCGGCGCGCGCGAGCGCGGCCTTCGGGTCGTGGCCGTAGAAGGCCTCCAGGTCCCCGAGCGACACCCGTTCGATGTCGCCGCCGATGCTGCCCTCGCTGAAGCTCAGCGCCATCCACGGCTCGAAGCGCGTGATCACGCGTGGGCGAACGTCGGGATGGGTGGCGAGGTACCAGTTGAGCCCGTCCGCCCAGGCGTCCATCAGCGCGCGCAGCCAGTCGGGGCTCTTCGCGTAGAGCGCCTTCAGCTCGACCGGGTCGATGAACAGCTTCATCCGCAGGTCCTGCCAGACCGCGGACTCGCCCTCGGCCTCGGCGAGCCGCCCCATCGCGTTGAGGTAGTTGGTCTCCACCCGGTTGAAGTCGTCCTCGGCCTGCGCGTAGGCCATGCCGAACACCGCGTCGGCGTCGGTCCTGCCGTGCACGTGGGCGATGCCCCAGTCGTCGCGGGTGACGGTCACCGCCTGCGCGCGGCGCTGCCAGCGGGCCTGGTCGGGCGTCTCCGCGCTCGCGCCGGCGGCGGCGCCGAGCGCGAGCAGGGCCCCGAGCAGGACGGCGGCGGCGCGCGGGCCGTGCGATGCGGGACGGGCCCGGGAATGCGGAGCTTGCGGATCGAAGGCCGGCATGGTCGTTTCCCCTGCTGTCGCCCGCGGACCGTGGGTCCACGGCCGCGAGGCCACGACTTTAACCCGAGAGTGCCTCCCCCTTCCTCCGGGCGGATGGCCGGAACGGACGAGTGCGCGCCTGCGGACCGCCCGCCGGCATGCGGTTACGATGCGGAAGACGCGCTTCGGCGCGAACCGGAAACCCTTCCATGCCCGTCCGGACGATCCTCGCGGCGATCGCGGTTGCGCTGGTGCTCGCGCCGCTGGCGCTCGGCCTGGCGGGATGGCGGCAGGCGCGGCGGGAGCCGGCGACGCCGCGCGCACGCGGGGCGTCGATCCGGGACTGGCGGCTGCCGGTCGCCTCCATGCTGCTCTACGTGCTGGCCTTCAACCTCGTGTTCTTCGTGCAGGAGCTGTTCCTGGTGCTGCCGAAGGCGTTCGTGCCGGGACTGCAGCCGACGCTCTACCACAACAACCACACGTGGACCGGCGACAACCCGCTGGCGGCGCTGTTCCAGGGCACCGGCGTGCTGGCGACGCTGCTCCTCGGCCTCGGCTGCCTGGCCCTGCTGCGCACCGGTCGCTGCCCGCGCGCGCCGGTCATGCGCCTGTTCCTGGCGTGGATGGCGTACTGCGGCTGCCTGATGGCCCTGCCCCAGGTCGTGGCCGGGACGCTGCTGCCGGGCAGCGACGTCGGCATGGCGATGGGCTACCTGCGGCTGGGGCCGGCGGTGAAGACGACCGCGGCCCTCGCGGCGCTCGCGGCCGTCATCGGGGTCGCGCTCGCGCTGCGGCGACCGCTGCTGGAACTGGCCCACGACCGCGCGGACATCGATGGCGCGGCCGCGCGCATCCGCTTCGCCTTCCGGGTCGCAACGCTGCCCGCGCTCGCGGCCATCGCGCTGATCGTCCCGTTCCGCGTGCCGCGCGATCCGGTCGAGGTGGTCGTGGTGCCGCTGGTGGTGACGATCGTCGGCATCGCCTGGATCCAGGCCGGCGCCTGGCGCACCGGGGATGCGAAGGCGACGGGCGCGCCGGTCGGCGCGATCGGCTGGATGGCGGCCGCGGTGGTCGCGCTGCTGCTGGTGTTCCAGCTCTTGCTGCGGCCGGGGATCGCGTTCTACTGACTGCCGCATACGGCGCATCGCACGTCCCCGGCCATGGCACCGGGGGCATCGCGCGGGCGCCGCGTCACGCGCCGGAGCGCGCGAAGGCGGAGGATGCAGGCGCAAGCGCGCCGCCGGCGGATAATGCGGCAACGCAACCCGGAGGCGATCATGGGCCGGATCCTCTACGTGGGCACGAAGAACGCATCGAGCTGGGCGTTGCGCGCATGGCTGGCGCTGCGCGAGCAGGGCATCGCGTTCGAGGAGCGGATGGTCGACATCCGCCGGCCGCAGCGCACCGCGGAGCTGGCGAAAGTCGGCGAATTCTCGCCGCCGGCCGCGGTGCCGGTGCTGGTCGACGACGGCGTGGTGGTGTTCGATTCGCTGGCGATCATGGAGTACGCCAGCGAACTGGGCGCGCGGCCGCTGCTGCCGGCCGACAGCCGCCGCCGCGCGCGGGCGCGCTCGCTGCTGGCGTGGGTCCACTCCGGGCTGTCGGGGCTGTGCGGACGGCTGTCGTTCGAGAGCTCGTTCTATCCCGAGCGCAGGGCGATGACCGCGGCCGAGGCGGGCGAGGCCGCGCGCATCGTCGCGGCCTGCGACGGCGAGCTGGCGCGAGGCGGCCCGTGGCTGGCCGGCGAGCTGTCGCTGGCCGACCTCGCCTTCGTGCCGGTGGTGCGGCGCCTGCAGGCGCACGCGGTCGACGTCTCCGCGCATCCGCGCGTGGCCGACTGGATGCGGCGCCTGATGGCGCGGCCGGCCGTGGCCGAATGGATGCGCGAGGCCGAAGCGCTGCCGCCGGTCTGGCTCGACGACTACCGGGAGGGCTGAGCAGGGCGCCTGGCCACATCCGCAGCCGCCCACTCCAATGCTAATTCGCTCATGCAGCGGTAGTGCGATTCCCCGATGCGCCAAGGCCCGTCGGTCGGCTACTTTCGATCCGCGAGCACGTACGATACAAACCCGACCTTATCGTTTCCGACGTCGGCCGTCAGCGTTGCGGAGTCCAGCCCGAGCTTCTTCGACTTCATCAACCCGGGGAGCAGGACCTGCCAGTTGTCGTGCGGGTTCTCGGAAATCGAGACATCCTGTAAAACCTCGACTTCGCAAACGCTCGTGGCGCACCTGACGATTGGTTGCGACAGGCCGAGTTTCTCCAGTGGCAGCCTGGATAGTTCCGACGCGATCTCGGATTCAGTCTGGCGAGCCCATGCTTCGTCACGACGTTCGCTTTGGAAAAGCCTCATGTAGTCGGCAGACTCGGCGGGCATTTGACCCTTGCTTGCATGGTTCGCAACTCTTTTTTTGAGCTTCTCCAGTTCGTCGATTTCAAACTGACTCGGTGCCATGACGGTGTTATCGGATGATGCGTTAGCTTCTGCTTGACTGTTCCGTTGCTGGGTCCGGCCGTTTTCCGAAGCAGGCGGCATGGTCTGAGATGATTTTGTTGATCCGACCTGCCGTTTCGAGGCGCAACTGAAGGCGCGTTTCTTGCCAGCTTTGGCTAACGTGATTCCGCATCCGCTGCCGGAAACGACGCATTCCGTTTCAAATGCAGTGCATTTCGTTGCACCAAGATCGGTTGCCTGACAAAATTTCCATATACGCCCAGCGCGTATGTGGCAAGCTGCCTGAGCATTCTGTGCTGGAACAATGCTTCCAATAGCCAAAATTGCAAACAGGGTCCCGATAGCCTTGATATCAAATGGCCTGCAAAAATTCATGGCGTTCATTTGCGACTCCTTGCAATAGCACTCAAAGCAAGTGTGTCCGGCGCGGCTGCTTATATCACGCCGATGAACTAGAGGCATCGGCTTTTCGCCCATTCATATTTCTCTGGTTCTGGTAATTTTTCTGCTAGGAGCGGCTGCGGTTGCCACTACAGTTTTTTGCATGCCGTGCAGGTCTATCACTTGCCAGGTCCATCAAGCTGCTTCCGCCGGGGCACTTGACCCGACCCCGGCGCGCGTCGAAGGTGGGGGCTTCCCACGGGAGGTGACCATGATCGGATCGACGTCGCGGCCGGCGCTGGTGCTGGCCGGCCTGCTGGTTTCGCTCGCCACCGGCGCGGTCCTCGCTACCGAAGAGGTCGGCGACGCGCCGCTGTACGGATTCTCCGCCGAAGGCTCGGCGGGCCAGCTGTCGCTGGAGCGACGCTTCGACGCGCTGCTCGACCCGGCCGACCAGCGCGAATGGATGCGCGAGATGGCATCCGCGCCCAACCACGTCGGCTCGCCGCACGACAAGGCCAACGCCGAGTTCATGCTGGCGAAGTTCAGGGAGTGGGGCTGGGACGCGCGCATCGAGCGCTTCGACGTGCTGTACCCGACGCCGAAGAAGCTCTCGCTCGAGCTGCTCGGCCCGGGCGGCTACAAGGCGAAGCTGCGCGAGCCGCCGGTCAAGGGCGACGCCTCGTCCGCGCAGGCCGGCGGCCTGCCGCCGTACAACGTCTACGGCGGCGACGGCGACGTCACCGCGCCGCTGGTCTATGCCAACTACGGCATGCCGGACGACTACGAGGAGCTCGCGCGGCGCGGCATCGACGTGCGCGGCAAGATCGTGATCGCCCGCTACGGCGGCGGCTGGCGCGGGCTCAAGCCCAAGCTGGCGCAGCAGCACGGCGCGGTCGGCTGCCTGATCTATTCCGATCCGCACGACGACGGCTATTCGGTGGGCGATGCGTATCCCGAGGGTGGCTGGCGCCCGGCCGACGGCGTGCAGCGCGGTTCGGTCGCCGACATGCAGGTGTACCCGGGCGATCCGCTGACGCCCGGCACCGGCTCGACCGAAGGCGCGCAGCGGCTGGCGCTGGCCGACGCGAAGACCCTGCTGAAGATCCCGGTGATGCCGATCTCGTACGCCGACGCCACCCCGCTGCTGCGGTCGCTCGGCGGACCGGTGGCGCCGCCGTCCTGGCGCGGCGGCCTGCCGATCACCTACCACGTGGGCCCGGGCACCGCGAAGGCACGGCTGGTGGTGAAGTCGGACTGGCGCCAGCAGCCGGTCTACGACGTGATCGCGATGATGCGCGGCTCGGAGGAGCCCGACCGCTGGATCGTGCGCGGCAACCACCACGACGGCTGGGTGTTCGGCGCCTGGGACCCGCTCGCCGGCAACGTCGCGATGCTCGCCGAGGCCAAGGCGATCGGTGCGCTGGCGAAGCAGGGCTGGCGTCCGAAGCGCACCCTGGTCTACGCGAGCTGGGACGGCGAGGAGCCCGGCCTGCTCGGTTCCACCGAGTGGGCCGAGACGCACGCGGCGGAGCTGCAGGAGAAGGCGGTCGCCTACATCAACTCCGACACCAACGGCCGCGGCTTCCTGGGCGCCGACGGCAGCCATTCGCTGCAGCACCTGGTCAACCAGGCGGCAGCGGCCGTGCGGGACCCCGAGACGCAGGCCAGCGTGCTCGAGCGCGCACGCGCGAAGATGCTGGTCGGCGGCATGAGCGCCGGCGCAGGCGCCGACGACAAGGCCGACGCCGAGCTGGCGGCCAAGGGCGGCGACCTGCCGATCGGCGCGCTCGGCTCGGGCTCGGACTACAGCGCGTTCCTGGAGCACCTGGGCATCGCCTCGCTCAACATCGGCTTCGGCGGCGAGGACGACCAGGGCGGCGTCTACCATTCGCGCTACGACACCTTCGAGCACTACGAGCGCTTCGGCGATCCCGGCTTCGCCTACGGCGTGGCGCTGTCGCAGGTCGCGGGCCGGATCGTGCTGCGCATGGCCGACGCCGACCTGCTGCCGCTGCGCTTCGGCGACTTCGCCGACACCTTCGGCCGCTACGTCGGGCAGCTGCACAAGCTGGTGGACGACACCCGCGAGGCGACCGTGCGCCAGCACCGCCTGCTCGACGCCGGCGCCTATGCGCTGGCGGCCGACCCGACCCGCCCGGTCGGGGCGCCCGCGCGCGACTCCGACGTGCCGAAGATCGACCTGTCGCCGCTCGACCGCGCCGGGAAGCGGCTCGCGCGCAGCGCGCAGGCCTTCGATCGGGCCTACGCGGCGCAGGTCGCGCGCGGCGTCGACCTGCCGGGCGAGCGTCGCGCCGAAGCCAACGCGCTCATGGGGCGGATGGAGCAGGCGCTCACCGATCCCCGCGGCCTGCCCGGCCGCGACTGGTTCCGGCACATGGTCTACGCGCCGGGCATGCTCACCGGCTACGGCGTCAAGACCGTGCCCGGCGTGCGCGAGGCGATCGAGGCCCGGCGCTGGGACGAGGCCGACCGCTACGCGGTGGAAACCGCGAAGGTGCTCGACGGCTACGGCGCGCAGCTCGACGCGCTCACGAAGCTGCTGCGGCGATGACGGCCGGCAAGGCGGCGAAGGCGCCCGCGAAGGCCGCGGGCAAGGCCGCGAAGCCGCGCAAGGCGACGAAGGCGGGAGCGAAGCCCGGGCCGGCCGGGCCGAAGGCGGCGAAGGCGGGGCCTCGCGGCGGCGGCGACCGGGCGTGGGTCGCGCTGCTGCGCGCGGTGAACGTCGGCGGCACCGGCAAGCTGCCGATGGAGACGCTGCGCGCGATGTGCGCGGACGCCGGCTTCGCCGCCGTGCGTACGTACATCGCCAGCGGCAACGTGGTGCTGCGCAGCGCGCTGGACGAAGCGCGGGTGAAGGCGACGCTGGAGGCGGCGCTGCAGGCCTACGCCGGCAAGCCGGTCGGCGTGCTGGTGCGCAGCGCCGCGGAGATGGCCGCGGTGCTGGACGGGAATCCGTTCGCCGAGGCCGCGCCCAACCGCACGGTCGCGATCTTCCTCGACGCGCCGCCGCCGGCCGGCGCGCTGGCCGCCGCGGTCGGCGTCGACCGCGAGCGGATGGCGCTGGGCAAGCGCGAGATCTACGTCCACTACGGCGACGGCATGGCCGATTCGAAGCTGCGGATCCCGGCGGCGAAGGCGGGCACGGCGCGCAACATGAACACCGTCGCGAAGCTGGCGCAGATGGCCGCGGCCGCGGAATAGGGCCTGGCATGACGCCGCCTTGCATCGGCGCGTGCGAAGGTCGGGGCCCTTCCCCGGGGAGCCCGCCCATGATCGAGATCCTTCCGTCGCGGCCGCACGTGGCCGCCTTCCGCTTCCAGGGCACGTTGACCGGCGACGACTACGACCGCTGCATCGCCGAGCTCGAGGCGCGGCTCTCGCTGCACGAGCGCATCGGCATCTACACCGACCTCGCCGCCATGACCGGCATCACGCCCGAAGCGATGGGCAAGGACCTGCGCTTCGCGCTCGGGCACCTGGGCGAGTTCCATCGCTTCGCGCGCGGCGCCATCGTCACCGGCAGCGACTGGCTGGCAAGGGTGACGCGGTTCGCGGCGATGTTCTTCCCGCACACCGAAATCCGCACGTTCGCGCCCGGCGAGGCCGAAGCGGCGCTGGCGTGGGCCGGCGAGGACCTGCCGCCTGCCTGACCCGGGCCGCCGTTGCGGCGCCAGGCGCGCAGCGCGGCTCCCGCTCGTGCCGGCGCCACGGCCGGCATCGCGCCGGCCGAGGCCCGCGACGGGGGGCTAGCCATCCAGCAGCCAGGCGAACGCGCGCCGCAGCTCCGCCGTGCCGTCGCGTTGGTACCAGCGGCCGTGCGCGATCACGATGCGCTCGGGCCGCCACGCGAGCATGCGCTCGACCGCGGCGCGCAGCTGCGGCCGCTGGCGCGCGAAACTGCGCCGCATGTCGCGCGGCATCGAACCGTGCGGATCCTGCACGCCGCCCAGGCGCGTGAGCCAGCGCACCCACCAGGCGCCCAGCTTGCCGGGCTCGAAATTCTCGATGAAGTCGGTCAGCACCAGCGTGCCGCTCGGATGGTGGAAGAACTCGACCTCGGTCATGAAGCTGCCGGCGACCGGGAGGGTCGAGATTGCGCCGTCCCAGGGGTAGCCCGCCGCGGCTTCCAGCGGCTGCGCGTCGAAGTCGATGCGTCCGCGCGACTGCTCGCGGATCCGCGGCGCCAGGTAGACCGCGGCGTCGGGCCAGGCGCGCTTCCAGTCGGGGATCCACCAGTAGTGGATGCGGTTGGGTCCGACGATCCAGCGCGGCGTGCCGAGCGCGGCCACCTCGGCGCGCAGCGCGTCGGTCAGCGGCGTGGGCGAATGCACGAACAGGTCGCCGCCGATGCGCAGCAGCGTCATCCGGGTGGGGAAGGGCATCTTCGGCCAGGGCAGCCCGAAGCGGATGAGCGGGCCGTCGACGATCCACGCGTCCGGAGCGATGGGCTTGGGCGTGTTCAGCGGCGGATAGCAGGACATCGCTTCGCGGGTCATGCGCGGTGCGTCCCGGCAGCCAGGGGGCGCCATCGTCGCGCGCCGCGCGTGCACGCGGCGTCCGCGGGCGCGCCGACGCACGATCGCGGCGATGCGGCGCGCGCGGGTTCATCGCGCATTCGATCCGGCGCGCGCATGCCGCCTAGACTATGGCCACGCACTTCCAGCGAGCCCGTCCATCGTGATGCCCGTCCGGTTCCTCCCTTCGCAGCGGCGGCGCCTGCTGTCCTGCCTGGCCGCCGCCTGCGCGCTCGCCGCGGGCTGCCGGCAACAGCCGCCGGCGCCCCCGGCGGTGGTGCCGAAGACCGTCGTGGCCAGCGGCAGCGAGGACGCGGGCGCGGTGAGCAGCGATGCCAAGCCGCCCCGGGCCACGCAGGTGGACCTGCTCAAGGGCACGCGCTGGCCGGAGCTGCAGCTGCTCTCGGGCGATGCCTGGATCGACTGCGACCCGTCGCCACCGGAGCCGGCGGCGGCCCCGCCCGCGGCGGCGACCCCACCGGGCCACGCGCGCCCGCCCGCGCGGCACGCCCATTCCGCCCCGGTCGCGCTGGGCGTGGCCGACGCTGCGGCGGCCCCTGCCCGGGATCCGCCTGCCGACACCGACGCCGACCAGGCCGCGCCGCCGGCCCCGGATGCCGATGCGGTGCCCGACGCCGATGCCGATGCGCCGCGGCAGCTGGTGGACCTGGGCTACCCGGACTTCGAATCGGCGATGTCGCCCTGCCGCGAGCGCGGCGCCGTGCGGCTACGCTACGAGGGCAAGATCAGCGGCGACTTCACCGCGCTGGTGCAGCGCACGGCGGCGATGGCCGATCGCCTCGGCATCGGCACCCGCATCCTCGACATCGACTCGACCGGCGGCCGCGTCGAGGACGCGATGCCCGCCGGCGATGCGATCGCGGGTTCGCACTGGACGATCCGCGTGCGCGCCGACTCGATCTGCCACAGCGCCTGCGTGCTGGTGCTGGCCGCCGGCGACGACCGCGAGATCGCCGGCAAGGTCGGCATCCACCGCATGGTGCGCGTCGGCTCGCAGGCGACCACGCGCGCCGAGCTCAGCCAGGAGCTGCGCGAGGTCTACGGCGAGATCAAGGAATACCTGGAGCGCAACGGCGCCTCGGCGGCGGTCGCGGACCTGATGATGACCGTGCCCAACCGCAGCCTGCGCCTGCTCAGCGAGGGCGAGCTGCGCGAGTACGGCCTCTCGGGCACCAACGCCGTGCAGGACGATCTCGACCGCATCATCCTGGCGCGCAAGTGCGGCGACGACTTCGTCAAGCGCCGCGACGCGTTCATGCGCGCCTACGCCAGCCGCTGCGGGGATGCCGGCGACCCCGCAGCGGCCGACGCCTGCGCGCTCGCGCTGCGCGGCGACTACGGGTTCCCGGACGAGAACGCGAAGTGCGCCGCGGACGGGCCGGTCGCCAGGATGCGGCGCATGGGCGGCTCAGCGCCCGCCGCCGCCCCCGCCTCCACCGCCACCGCCGGAGAAACCGCCGCCGCCGCCGCCGGAGGAACTGCCCGGCGGGGTCGCTGACGAGGCGATCTGCGTCGCCAGCGAGCTGCCGACCGCGCGGGTCAGGCCGGCCAGGTCGCCGGTGTGCGGACCCTGGTACCAGCCGATCGCCGCGGTGGTCGCCGCGGCCGCAGCGGCGCCGACGGCGAGGGTGAACTTCTTCGTCCACGCCTCCTCGACCTCCAGCGCCACCGCGTACGGCAGCAGGCGCTCGTAGCGCTTCGCGTCCAGCATCGGCGGCGCGCCGGGGCCCGGCATGCCGGCGAGTTCGTCGCGCTCGGCCACGCCGAGGTAGCGCCGGAAGCCCTCGATCTCGTCGAGCAGCCTGCGGCCTTCGGGCGTCGGCGCCTTGACGAGCACGCCGAACAGGATCACGACCAGCACCATCAGCAACACAATCGGGATCATCAGCGCGACCCCGGAGCCGAACGCCACCACGCCGACCATCACGGCCAGCACCACCGCGGCCACCGCGATCAGCACCGCGATCCCGATGCTGCCGCCGTTGCGCTTGAACATCGCGGGATTGAAGCGCTTCTCCAGCGCCGCGCCGTGCTTCGCGATCGCCTCGCGCAGCGAGCTGGCGCTGTCCTTCTCCAGCGCCAGCTCGCCGCCGTCCCGGAACAGGCGGTCGAGCAGCAGGCGCTGGCCCGCGCCTGCGTTCGCGCCGGGCGCGGCGAGGCGCTCCAGCCGCCACTTGTCCGACAGCAGGTGCTTGTCGCGGTGGATGCGCAGCAGCCCGTCGACCGCGCAGGCGAGCAGCTCGGACGAGAAGCAGCGGTTGTCGTAGCCGGTGCGCTTGACGAAGCGCAGGTCGGCGGGCGAATAGCCTTCCGGCGGGTCGTAGCGCACCACCACCACGCCCGGGCGCGGGTCGCGCCCGACCGCGCGCCAGCGGCCGATGCAGAATGCGAGCAGCGCGGCCAGCCCGGCCAGCGCGATCAGCGCCGCGCTGTTGTCGCGGAGCAGCCACCACGCCTTTTGCGCGCGCGTGGGCGCGACGACGACACCCCTGGGGAACGACAGCACCACCGTCATGCCTTCGCCCGGGGCCAGCGGCCGCGCCAGCGTCCAGCGCGCCACGCCCGGCGCCGGCAGCGTGGCGGTGAACTCGCGCGCGGTCGAGCCGTAGCCGCCGGTGTAGCCCTCGGCGCGCATGTCCGCGACCGGCACCGGCCGCGGCAGCCGCACCTCGACGCTGCCGCGCTCGATCGCGAACGCCCAGCCGGTGCCGATCGCGTTGAAGTACAGCTCGTCGTGGTCGTCGAAGAAGCCGAGCTGGCGGGTGGTGCGGTAGTGCAGGGTGTAGGTGTAGTCGGCCGGCACCTTCAGGAAGTCGTCGTTGCCGGTGTTCACGCGCACGCCGTTGTCGCGGTTCTCGGTGAACCAGGGCTCGGGCCGGCCGTCGCGCTGCACGCCCAGCACCTCGAAGCCGACCACCACGCGGTTGCCGAAGCGGTCCCTGTAGCGGGTCGGGAAGTCGCGGTAGATGCCGCGGCGGATGCTCCCGCCTTCGGCGTGGACGCGGATGTCCTCGGTGACGTCCAGGCTGCCGTCGGCGCGCACCTCGATCACGCTGTCGTGGGAGAGGATGCGTTCCTGCGCCCGCGCGGCGCCGGCCGGCGCGAGCAGCGCCGCGCAGGCCACGGCCGCTCCCATCGCCAGCGCCGTCGCGATCCCCCTCATCGCGCCAGCTCCACCTTCACCGCCGCGCGCTCGTCGTCGTCGGCCTGGAAGAATTCCGCGGCGTGGAAGCCGAAGCCGCGCGCCACCAGCAGGTCGGGGAAGCGCTGCGTCGCGTCGTTGTAGTCGCGCACCGCGCCGTTGTAGAAGCGGCGCGCGTACTGCAGCTGTTCCTCGATCCCGACCAGGTCGCGCTGCAGCGCGGCGAAGTTGTCGCTGGCCTTGAGGTCCGGGTAGGCCTCGCGCAGCGCGACCAGCCGGCCCAGCGCCTGCCCGAGCTCGCCCTCCACCTCGCCCAGCCGCGCCGGGGCGGCGACGCTGGTGGCCTGCGCGCGCAGCGCGGCGACCGCCTCCAGCGTCGAGCCTTCATGGCCGGCGTAGGCCTTCACCGCGGTGACCAGCGGCGGCACCAGGTCGTGGCGCCGGGTCAGCTGCACGTCCACGTCGGCCCAGGCCGTGCGCACCTGGTTGCGCAGCCGCACCAGCCGGTTGAACAGCGCCACCGCCCAGGCCAGCAGGACGGCCGCCGACAGCGCGGCCAGGAGGAGGGAAGTCGTCACGCGGAGCCCCGTTCGCGGGAAGAGGGGGCCACCTTAGCGCAGCCGCACGGGATCAGTCGTGGACGGCGATGCGGACCTCGCCCACTTCCACCCGCTGCCCGGCGCGGACCTTGCGCGTCTTGCGCGTTTCCACCAGGCCGTCCACGCGCACCGCGCCGCTGGCCACCAGCGCCTTGCCGGCGCCGCCGCTGTCGACCACGCCGGCCAGCTTGAGCAGCTGGTTGAGTTCGACGAAGTCGCGGTCGAGCTGGAAATCGAGGTCGGGCATGGCGCGTTCCGGGGCGGCGCCCAGCGTCGCAGCGGCGGGCCCGCGGCGCAAGCCGTGCAGGGCGGGGCATGGCGTTCCGCGCCCGCACGGGCGCCGGCCCCGCGGCCGGGCCCGCCCGGGAATCTTGTCGTAGACTGGCTCCGACCCGTCCCATTTCCCCCGATGAGGAACCCGCATGAAGACCCGTTTCCTGCTGCCTGCCGCGCTCCTTGCCTGCACGGGCATGGCCTCGGCGCAGCAAGCCCAGCCCTCGCAGCCGGCGCCGAGCCCGCAGGCCCAGGCGCAGCCGGCCGCGCGCCCGGCGCAGCAGCAGCTGACCCCGCAGCAGCAGGCCCAGCTCGCCAAGCAGAACGCCGACATGACCCGCGCCGCGGGGCAGGTGATGCAGATGGTCGACCAGAACCGCATCGGCGAGATCTGGGACGGCGCCTCGGCGACCATGAAGCGCATGGTCACCCGCGACGACTTCGTCAAGCAGGTCACCATCGACCGCAACCGGCTGGGCAGGCCGGCCAGCCGCGGCAAGGCGGTGGTGAGCCGCTCGCAGTTCCCGGCCGGCGGCAAGGTGCCGCAGGGCCTCTACCTCAACGTCGCGGTGCCGACGACGTTCGACAAGTCGCAGCAGCCGGTGCGCGAGCTGGTCTCGTTCCGCCTCGACGAGGACAAGACCTGGCGCGTGTCGGGCTACAGCCTGCGCTGAGCCGCCGCCGCGGCGACCGATGCATCGATGGCGGGGCCGGGCAACCGGCCCCGCCTTTTCCTGCGGGAGCGGCGTCGGCCGCAAGCCCCTTGCCGATCTCCTGTGGGAGCGACGGAAATCGCGACATTCCCGAGACGGGAACCATGTCGCGACTTCCGTCGCTCCCACAGGGTGAACGGGAAGGTTCGCGGCTGAGGCAGCACGGCGGTCACTCGCGCTCGAAGCGCGCGATCTCGTCGAGCGAAGCCTGCGCGCGCTGGAGCACCGAGCCGGCGCACTGCCCGTCGAGGTAGTCGCCCGCGCGCTTGCGCATCGCGCGCGGCGCGCCGTGGAGCACCCACAGCGTCGCCAGCAAGCCGGCCGCGCCCACCGCCAGGAACCAACCCACCGTCGCCGGCGAGCGCGCCCACAGGTCGAAGCCGACCAGGTATTCGAGCATCACCAGCACCGTCGGCACCCACAGCAGCCACTGGGCCAGGCCGAACCAGCGCCTGGTCCGGATGCGCCACTGCCGCAGCAGCGACAGGGACTTCTGGATGGCGACCACCTGCTCGGCATAGTCGGTGCGCACGATCAGCAGGATTTCCGTCACCCCGGCGACGATCATCGCCACGCCGTAGGCGTGCAGGGCGATGCCCGACAGCAGCAGCGCCGGCTGGTGCAGGTGCGAGATCCAGAAGCTGGCGCAGAACACCGTCACCACCACGCCGACCGCGACCTGGCCGATCCCGAGCGCCAGCAGCCAGCGCAGGCCTGCGCGCGCCTTGCGCAGGCGGGTTTCGGTGAGCAGCTGCAGGTTGATGTCCTTCTGCCGCTGCAGCTGCCGGTCGAGCGCCTGCCAGGCGGCCTTGAGTTCGTCGAGTTCCATGGTCGATTCCATCGTCATTCGTGTCCGGGGGGCGCGACGTGGTCGCGGATGCGCTGCCTGAGGCGGCCGAGCTTGGTGGTGACGTTGCTTTCCGAGATGCCCAGCACCTCGGCGATCTCGCGGGTGCCGCGCTCGTCGAGCCAGAGCAGCAGCAGGGCGCGGTTGAGCGGTTCCAGCGTCGCGATGAAGCGATGCAGCGCGCGCAGCTGCGCCGCGGCCTCGTGGCCGTCGGCGCCGTCGCCGGCCACGTCGTGGACGGCCTCGTCCAGCGGCACGGCGTGGCGACGCCGGTAGCCGTCGCTGCGCAGGAACGAGATCCCCACGTTCAGGGCGATGCGGTACATCCAGGTGGAGAACCTGCGCGACGGGTCGTAGCCGGGCCAGGCGCGCCACAGCTGCGCGGCGATTTCCTGCGCGAGGTCGTCGCGGTCCTCCGCCGAGCGCGCGTAGGCGTTCGCGACCTTGAAGACGATGCCGCGGTGCGCCTGCAGCAGGTCGCCGAAGGCCTGGCGGTCGTCCGCGGTCATGGTGGCGCTGGCATCCATCCGTCGTCGTGGCCCGTGGGGCGATTGTGCCCGTCGTGGACGTGGTTCGCGGGGAGGGCGGGTTTGTCACGCCGCCATCGCGGCGAGGTGGCCGGACACGGCGCCAGGGCTCAGCCGGCGCCGGCCGCGACGAACAGGCCCAGCACGCAGGCCAGGCTCGCGAACTGCGCCGTGGAGCGCAGGGTCGCCCGGTCGGCCAGGTAGAACGCCACGTAGGCGATCCGCGCGAGGACCCAGGCAAGCGCCAGCGCATCGACCGGCGCCTGCGGCGCGTGCGCGAGCTGGGCGACGACCACGGCCGCGGCGAAGCCCGGCAGGGACTCGAACGAATTCAGGTGCGCGTCCCACGCGCGCTTGGCGACGCCTTCGATCCGCAGCGGGAAGCCGCGCGGGTCGTGGTTGTCCCGCAACCGCCTGCCGTCCGGCCCGCGCCCGCGGTTGCGGGCGATGCCGAAACAGGCGTAGGGCAGCAGGATCGCGGCCAGCACGCACCACATGGCGATGGTCATTCCGATGCTCCTGGTGGGTCGGGTGGATCCGGATGGGTAGCCAGCCGGCGCAGCCGCGCGGCGTGCGCGCACAGCGCCTCGCGCAGCGCCGCCGGGTGGCGCACCTCGAAATCGAACGGCATCCGCGAGAGCTCGCGCGCGAACCAGTCGAGGTCGTCGGCCTGGGCGAACAGCAGCGTGCCGTCGCCGGCGGGCTCGAGCACGCCGATGGTGTCGAAGGTCTCGCGCCGCGCGGTGGCCAGGTCCGCGCGCAGCAGCACCTCGATGGCATGGGCGCGCGGCAGCGTGGCCATCGAGAACACCAGGTGGGCGAGGGCGTCGAAGCCTTCCGGGCGACCGAAGCTCGCCGGCACCGCGTGCACGTCCTCGATGCGGTCGAGCCGGAACGAGCGCACCCCGCCGCGCAGGTGGCAGTGGCCGACCGCGTACCAGCGGCCGCCGCGCCAGGCCAGGCCGTAGGGATCGAAGTCGCGCTGGCTGGCGCCGCGCTGCGCGGTGCGGTAGCGCAGGTGCACCCGCTGGCGCGCCTGCGCCGCCTGGCTCAACACCACCAGCGCGGCGCTGTCGGCGGAGGCGTCGGCACGGGCGAGGTCGAGCGAGACGGTCTCGTCGACCGCGCGCACCCGGCGCTTGAGGGTGGCCGGCATCACCCGTTCGAGCTTGGCCTGCGCACTGGCCACCGCCGGCGCCGCCTCGGCCAGGCCCAGGCCGCGCGCGGCCAGCAGGCCGACCGACAGCGCCAGCGCCTCGTCGTCGGTGAAGACCATCGGCGGCAGCTTGAAGCCCGGCACCAGGGCGTAGCCGCCGTGGCGGCCGCGCTCGGCGGTGACCGGGACGCCGATCTCCTCCAGCGCCGAGACGTAGCGCCGCAGGGTGCGGCCGTCCACGCCGACCCGGCGCGCCAGCTCGGGGCCGCTCATGCGGCCGTGGGCCTGCAGCAGCTCGAGGACCGCGAGCACGCGGGTGGTCGGCAGGGGCATGGGCGCGATTATCGATTCGAATCAGGGCGGATATCGCCCTGATTGCCGCCTAGCGTACGCCTGCGGCCGGCCCGCCGCCGCCGGCCGGACGGCCATGCCGCCCGCGCGCCGGTCCCTCTCCCGACCTGCAGGTGCGCGGCGCCGTCCGCCCGGTGGCGCCGCGGCCGCCGCATCCTTCCATCACCGGGGAAATCCGCCATGAAGCCCGCCACCCGCCTGCTGCTGTCCGCGAGCCTGTGTTCCTTCGCCCTGGCGGCGCAGGCGCAGGCGCCGTCTCCCGCCGTCGACAAGCTGTCGATGGACACCGTGCAGCACCTGCAGGACTACCAGGTCGTCGAGTTCCGGCGCTACGTCACCAGCCCCGGCCAGCGCGGCAACTTCATCCGCTATTTCGACACCTACTTCCCGGAGGCCTTCGAGCAGCTCGGGGCGATGGTGTTCGGGCAGTTCGCCGAGCGCGGCGATCCGGACCGATTCACCTGGCTGCGCGGGTTCAAGGACATCCAGGCGCGGCCGGTGGTCAACGCGGCGTTCTACTACGGGCCGCTGTGGCGCGAGCATCGCACCAAGGTCAACGCGATCCTGCCCGACAGCGACAACGTGATGCTGATGCGCCCGCTGCATCCCGGGCGCGGGATCGCCGTGCTGCCCGCGGTCGATCCGGTGCTCGAGCCCGACGGCGCCAAGGGCGTGGTGGTGGCGCAGGTGTTCCCGGTGCGCAAGGGCGGCGAGGAGGCGTTCGCCGCGCGCGCCGAGCGCGCGTTCGCCGG
This sequence comes from Luteimonas sp., assembly GCA_041905645.1. GTDB lineage: Bacteria > Pseudomonadota > Gammaproteobacteria > Xanthomonadales > Xanthomonadaceae > Luteimonas. The sequence continues at coordinate 5,163 of JAYRKR010000010.1, read as the reverse complement.
CTACGACGGCGACGGCGTGCGCAGCGCCGGCGTGCTGGTGTCGCTGGACGTGCCCAACAACTTCCCGCAGCTGCCGATCCGCGAGGACGGGCCGTGGCTGGCGTGGCTGGGCGTGTGCCGGGACGATGCGGCGGTGCAGGCGCTGTCGCGGCGGCTGGACGCGGCCGAGCGCGAGCTGGCCGAAGGCGGCGCCCTGCGCGGGCCGGCGGAGCGGATCGTGATGGATCCCACCCCGCGCTCGCGGCTGCGCTGGCTCGATGCCGGCGCGGTCGCCGGGCAGGCGGCGCCGTGACCGCGACCGGGCACCTGTGGCTGTTCTTCGCGATGGTGTTCGGCGTGGTGCTGCTGCCGGGGCTGGACATGGCCTACGTCATGGCCAGTTCGCTGGTCGGCGGCCGGCGCTCGGGCCTGCTCGCCACCGCCGGCGTGGTCGCCGGCGGTGCCTGCCACGTGCTGATGGGCGCGCTGGGCATCATGGCGGTGCTGAAGCTGGTGCCGGCCGCGTTCAACGGCGTGCTGGTGGCCGGCGCGCTCTACATCGCGTGGATCGGCTGGTCGCTGCTGCGCAGCCGGGCGACGTTCGGCGCGCTGCCGTCGATGCCGGTGCGCAGCGATGCGGCGACCTTCCGCCAGGGCATGGCGACCTGCCTGCTCAACCCGAAGGCCTACCTGTTCATGCTGGCGGTGTTCCCGCAGTTCCTGAAGCCGGAATACGGCGCGCTGTGGCTGCAGGCGCTGGTGCTGTGGGCGATCATCGCCGCCTGCCAGGCCGGCGTGTACGGCGGCATGGCACTGGCCGGCGACCGGGTGCGGGCCTGGCTCGAATCGCGGCCGGCGGCCAACCTGCTGGTCGCGCGCGGCGTCGGCGCGATGCTGCTCGCGGCGGCGGCGTTCACGGCGTGGGAAGGCTGGCGCCTGGCCTAGCGCCCGGCCCCGGCGCTCAGCCGCCGTCGTACAGGGCCGGGAACAGCGCCTTGAGGTTCGCGACCTTGGGCGCGTCGTTGTAGACGATGTACGCGTCGCGCGGGTGCAGGCGCGCGTAGTCCTGGTGGTAGGCCTCGGCCACGTAGAAGCCCTTGAGCGGCACCACCTTGGTCACGATCGGGCGCGGGAAGGCCTTCGCCGCGTCGAGCTGGGCGATGTAGGCATCGGCGGCGGCCTTCTGCGCCTGGTCGCGGTAGAAGATCGCGGAGCGGTACTGGCTGCCGACGTCGGGGCCCTGGCGGTCGAGCTGGGTCGGGTCGTGGCCGACGGAGAAGAAGACCTTGAGCAGCTGGCCGTAGCTCACCTGCGCCGGGTCGTAGACGACCTTCACCGATTCGGCGTGCCCGGTGCGGCCGGTGCCGACCTCGTCGTAGTGCGCGGTGAAGGCGTTGCCGCCGGCGTAGCCCGAGGTCGCCGAGCGCACGCCGCGCACGTGCTCGAACACCGCCTCGATGCCCCAGAAGCAGCCGCCGGCGAACACCGCGACCTGGTCGCCCTTGGCCGCGGGCGCGTCGAGCTTCGGGTCGGGCAGGGCGACCGCCTCGCTGCGCGCGCAGGCGGCGAACGAGGTCACGCCGACGGCCAGCGCCAGCGCGGCGAGCAGCGTCGTGATCGGGGAAACGCGATTCCTGTCCATGACTGCCTCCGCGGCTCAGGTGGCGGGCGCGAACGCGAGCGCGACCGAGTTCATGCAGTAGCGCAGCCCGGTCGGGCGCGGGCCGTCGTCGAAGACGTGGCCGAGGTGGGCGTCGCAGCGCCGGCACAGGATCTCGGTGCGCCGCATGCCCAGCGTGCGGTCCTCGCGCTCGACCACGTTGCGCGCGGCGATCGGCGCCCAGAAGCTCGGCCAGCCGGTGCCGGACTCGAACTTGGTCTTCGAGTCGAACAGCGCGGTGGCGCAGCAGGCGCAGCGGTAGACGCCCTTGGCGTGGTTGCCGAGCAGGCTGCCGGTGAACGCGCGCTCGGTAGCCCCGTGGCGCGTCACCTCGTAGGCGAGCGGTGCGAGCTGCGCGCGCCACTGGGCGTCGGTCTTCGCGACCTTGTCGAGCTTGGCCACGCGCAGCTTGCGGCCGCTGTCGTCGAACTCGACCAAGGTGACCTGGCGCGGCGCGGCTGCGGGCGCGGACGAATCGGATGGGCCGGCGGCCTGCCCGCCACGCGTGCAGCCGAGCGAGAACGCGGCCACGGCGAGGGTCGAGGACACGACGAACCGGCGCCGGGAAGGCTGGGCCGGCGGGTGGGCGGCGAGGTGGCGGGTCTTCGGTTCCATGGCGGCGGATCCCGGGTCGAGTATGGCTGCGCGCGGCGGACGGGCGATGCGCGGGGCTTGCCGTTCGGCTGGCCCCATGCGGACTTCGCGCCGCTTCCGCGACCTGCCAGTCGGGCTGGCATGGGGGGATTCGCCCCGGGACCCGGGAAGGTTACCTCCGGGCGGGTTCCGCCGGCGCGAAGGGCCGTTCCCCTAGTCGGCGACGCCCTTGCTCTCGGCCGTCGCCAGGACCTCGGGGTGCTCGATCCGGCGCCGCGGCCCGAACAGCGGGTAGGCCAGCACCGCGCCGAGGATGATCGCCACGCCCAGGTAGAAGCGCGGCGACAGCTCGCGCTGCTCGCCCAGCAGCACGATCGCCAGCACGATCGCGTAGACCGGCTCCAGGTTCACCGCCAGCTGCGCGGCGAACGCGCTCATGTGCCGCAGCGCCACCAGCGACAGCGCGAACGGCAGCAGCGTGCAGGCCAGCGCCAGCGCCAGCAGGAAGCCGAGGTCGCGGGCGTCGGGCAGCGTGCCGAACAGCGGGCCGGAGAAGGCCGGGAACAGCAGCGGCATCAGCGGTGCCAGCGCGGTCAGCAGCGCGGTGCCGGCGCCGAGCTCGAGCGCGGTGATCGCCAGCGGTTCGCCGTGCTCAACGAAGCGCTTGTTGAGCGAGCCGAAGATCGCCACCAGCAGCGCCGACAGCGCGCCGACCGCGATGCCCGCGTGCATGCCGTCCGGCACGCCGCCGACCACCAGCGCGACGCCGGGCAGCACCGCGACGCCGAGCAGCACGTCGCGCCACGAGAACGGCCGGCCGGCCAGCCACGGCTCCAGCAGCGCGGTCATCGGCGTGCCCAGCGCGATGCAGGTCGCGCCGACCGAGGCGTTGGACAGCTTGATCGCACCGTAGAAGGTCAGCCAGTGCAGCGCCACCAGCGCGCCGATCCCGCCATAGGCCAGCAGCAGGCGCGGCGGCATCGCGCGCAGCCCGCGCCAGACCTTCGGCAGCAGCGCCAGCGACGCGGCGACCAGCAGCATCCGCCACCACACCAGCGGCAGCGCGGGCAGGGTGATCAGCTTGCCGAGGATGGCGGTGAAGCCCCACAGCACGACGCACAGGTGGATCTGCCACTGGGCCTTGGCGGTCGGGGTCATGGGGGCGTGGAAGCGGGAGGCGTGCGCATTATCGCGGAACAGGGGATGTGGGAGCGGCTTCGGGCGCGGGCTTTTCGCCTGCGGCAGGTTCCTTGTGGGAGCGGCGGAAGCCGCGACGCCTTTCCGCAGCGCCTGTCACCGCCCGTCGCGACTTCCGTCGCTCCCACAAGGGCGAGAGCTCGCGGCTGAAGCCGCTCCCACAAGGGCAAGGGCTCGCGGCCGGAGCTGCTCCCATAAGGGCAAGGGCTCGCGGCTGAAGCCGCTCCCACAAGGGCAAGGGCTCATGGCTGAAGCCGCCCCACAAGGGCAAGGGCTCGCGGCCGGAGCTGCTCCCGCGGGGGCTACGAGCCCGCGAGGCGTCGCGATGGCGCGACGGACCTCCGCCGGACACAATGCGGCCATGCACGATCCCGCCACGACCTTCATCGCCCCGCCGCGCCCCTTCGACCGCCGCGACGCCAGGACGCTGTCGCTCTCCGCCCTCGGCGGCGCGCTGGAGTTCTACGATTTCGTCGTCTTTGTGTTCTTCGCCAAGGTGCTGGGCACGCTGTTCTTCCCGCCCGACACCGCGCCGTGGCTGGCGCAGCTGCAGGCCTACGGCATCTTCGCCACCGGCTACCTGGCGCGGCCGCTGGGCGGGATCGTGATGGCGCACTTCGGCGACCTGGTCGGGCGCAAGCGGATGTTCACGCTCAGCGTGTTCCTGATGTCGGTGCCGACCCTGCTGATCGGCCTGCTGCCGACCTATGCGCAGGCCGGCCTGCTGGCGCCGCTGCTGCTGCTGGTGCTGCGCGTGGTGCAGGGGATCGCGGTCGGCGGCGAGGTGCCGGGCGCGTGGGTGTTCGTCGCCGAGCACGCGCCGCGCGCGCGGGTCGGCTTCGCCTGCGGCAGCCTGACCTCGGGGCTGACCGCCGGGATCCTGATCGGGTCGCTGCTCGCCGCGTGGATCAACGCGCACTACAGCCAGGAACAGGTGCACGACTGGGTGTGGCGCGCCCCGTTCCTGGTCGGCGGCGTGTTCGGCTTCATCGCGGTGTGGCTGCGGCGCTGGCTGAGCGAGACGCCGGTGTTCGCCGAGCTGCGCGAGCGCAAGGCGCTGGCCGAGGGCCTGCCGGTGCGCGAGGTGCTGGCGCGCCACCGCGGCGCGGTGCTGCTGTCGATGCTGGCGACCTGGACGCTGACCGCGGCGATCCTGGTGGTGGTGCTGATGACGCCGACCCTGGTGCAGGCCTCGTTCGCGCTGCCGCCCGCGCTGGCCTTCGACGGCAACAGCCTCGCCACCGCCGCGCTGATGCTCGGCTGCCTGGCGTTCGGCTGGGCCGCCGACCGCTTCGGCGCGGCGCGCGCGCTGCTGGTGGGCGTGGCCGGGCTGGCGGCGAGCACGTATGCGCTGTACCTGCACCTGGCCTCGGGCGACACCGCGCACTTCATGGCGCTGTACGCGGTCGCGGGCTGGTTCACCGGCGTGGTGGGGGTGGTGCCGACGATCATGGTGGCGGCGTTCCCGCCGGCGGTGCGGTTCTCCGGGCTGTCGTTCTCCTACAACATCGCCTACGCTGTGTTCGGCGGCGTCACGCCGCCGCTGGTCGGCTGGCTGTCGGCGCGCTTCGGCGGGCTGGCGCCGGCGCACTACGTGGCGCTGGCCAGCGCGGTCGGCGCCGGCGTGGCGGTCCACCTGCTGCGGCGCGCGCGCTCGCCGTAGGCGGCGCGCCGGTGGTGCGGGGGGAGGGCGCTGCGGGCGATCGCCGCCGTTGTGGGAGCGACGGAAGTCG